>CAIWAH010000086.1 GCA_903910585.1 uncultured Verrucomicrobiota bacterium | reverse complement strand
CGCCCGGAATCCCGGACCGGTTGCAGAATGCCCTTCAGCCGGTTCAGGTAGTCCTCCGACCGGGCCATCTCCACCTCCGCCCCGCACAGATCCAGTTCACTGGGCAGGATCGACAGATTCGAATAGGCGGTTTCCTTGATGCGCTCCTCCGCGGTGCCGTCGCCGAGCAGCGGGCGATAAACGCTGCCGCCCTCGAGCTTCTCCAAGCCGAGTCCGCTGGTGGCGTTGGCCTGGGAATCGAGGTCCACCAGCAGCACGCGACGGCCCTGGGCGGCCAGGCAGGCCGAGAGATTGACCGAGGTGGTCGTCTTGCCGACGCCACCCTTCTGGTTCGCGATGGCGAGCACTTTGGTAGGCACGGACCGAGGTTCGCGATTCCGCGGCGGAACTTCAAAGCGCAAAGTCGAAAACGCAGGAGTGCCCGGGAATCACTGCGGCGTCTGACCGATGCCTTCGGTGCGTTCAGGCGCCCAGACTTTTCCAATACTCAGTGTCCCCACCATTCTGTGCGCTGCTTCGCTACGCTTCCTTGAGCACGCCCGCACCTCTTTCGGCACATTGGCAATTTGCATCAGCCCTTGGCTTTCGCCGCGAGGTTCTTCAGCAGTTCGCCGACGCACAGCTCGGCAAAGGCGGGGTCGTTGATGTTGCCGTCGTATTCGATCACCGGAATGCCGGGACGGAGATGGCGCTTCCACTCGCCGAAGAGCGCGGCGTCGGCTTCGGGCCAGTGAAACGGCTGGCCGGGCGCGCTGATGACGCTGATTCCCTTCAGCGGCAGCAGCACGGTGGCCGGACCGGTTGAAAGGTTGCACTTGGCCGCGAGGATGCGCCCAAGCTCGGCGCATTCCTCGGGATTGGTCCGCAGCAGCGTGACCTGGGCGTTGTGCTGGTAAAAGCGCCGGCCGGCGAATTTCTCGGGCACGCTCGCCCGTTCGCCGAAGTTCACCATGTCGAGGCAGCCGGGCGTCACGATTGCGGGCACGCCGCCCCGTGCGGCCGCCTCGCAGCGGGTCGGTCCGGCATTGAGCACGCCGCCCACCAGTTCGTCCGCCCATTCCGTCGTGGTGATGTCGAGCACGCCGCTGACCATGCCGGCTTCCACCAGCGATTCCATGGTGCGCCCCCCGCTGCCGGTGGCGGCGAAGACCATGACCTCGTAGCCGGCCTGCTCCAGCAGCGTGCGGGCATGGGTCACGCAGGGCGTGGTGTTGCCAAACTGCGAGGCCACGATCACGGGCTTGTCCGCGGCGCCGGCCGGGACGCGCGCCTCGACCATGCCGCAAATCGCTCCCGCCGCCTGGGCCAGCAGCCGCCGCGAAAGCCGGTTGAGGCCGGCCACGTCCACCACGGATGGCATCATCACGATGTCCTTCACGCCGACGTAGGGGGCGGTGTTGCCGCTCGCGAGCGTGGAGACCATGAGCTTCGGGAAACCCACTGGCAGAGCCCGCATCGCGGCGGTGCAGATGGCCGTGCCGCCGCCGCCGCCGAGCGAAATCACGCCGTCGATCCGGCCTTCGCGCTGAAGCCGGGCGAGGACCACGGGAGCGCCCTTGGTCATCGCCGCAACGGCTTCACCACGGTCTCGCTTGGCCACAATGGCGTCCAAGTCGGCACCGGCGGCTGAAGTGATCGCGGTGCGCGGGATGTCCGGCGTCAGCTTCGGCGCCTCGAGGGTGCCGACATCGATGAGCAGGACCGCGTGGCCGCGCTGGCGGATCAGCTCGGCGACGTAGCCGTGTTCTTCGCCTTTGGTGTCAAACGTGCCGAGGACTGCGAGGGTGGCCATAGGAGATGCCGAAGGTTAGCCGCGGACTGCCCAGCTGCCAACGCCGGCCTGCTCACCGAAAACGGCCAGTGCATGCGCCGCTCACACCTTGCGCACGCAGCCGTCAGCTCCCAACGCCGCCGCGAAGTGGTAGCGGTCGGTCGCCAGGCAGAGCGGGACGTCGGGCGCGAGTTCAGGCAACTCCAGCAGGCGGCGGCCGTTGCGCGCAAACCGCATGGCCCCCACCAGATCTCCGGCCGCAGCGTGGAAGCAGATCCGGGCGACCTGGGCCGCGTCATCAACCTTGGCCGAACCGAGGTGCGGCCACAGGCGGTCAGCGAGCGCGCCTGCCCCGAGGACGTCCTCATACGACGAGTGATCGCCGGTGCCGGAGCACACGAGGCAGACGTGTTCGGGCAGATGGGCCCGGAGCAGGTCGGCGGTGGCCGCCAAGTTCGCGAACGACGCCACGAGCACCTGCCGGGCGTGGGCGCAGGCCCGCAGCGCCCGGGTGCCGTTGGTGGTGGTGATGGCAATCGTGCGGCCGGCGACGCGTTCGCGGGTGAACTCCCGCGGCGAGTTTCCGAACTCGAACTCAACGCCGCCGGTCAGCGCAGCCCCGATCCGGAAGCCGCCCCGTTCACCGGCCAGCAGCACCGAAGCATCCCGCCGTCGGACCGCCAGCGCCTCATCCAGATCGAAGCAGGGACTCATCGCTTCGGCGCCCTGCTCCAGCGCCGTGAGCATGGTCGAGGTGGCGCGGAGCACGTCGAACACCACGCAGGTCGTCCGGCTGAGATCCCGCGTGGCCAAGGCGGAGAAGTCCGCAGGCGTGAACAGCGTTTCCAGAAACTTCATGGGAGAAAACGAAACAGCCGCGCCCGTCGGCGCGGCTGTTCCTGAATCCGGGTCCGGCTCAGAAGTCGTCCTCGTTGGGTTCCAGCGGTGGCCGGACTCCATACTTCTTCTTGAGAGCCTCGACCTGGGCGAGCGGCTTCATGCCGCCGGTGCAGGTGGCGTCGGTCAGCGAGGCCGCCGCGGCGCACACGCCCGTGAGCAGGGATTTCTGCAGCTCCCAACCCTCGTGCAGGCCGAGCAGGACACCGGCGCAGAAAGCGTCGCCGGCACCGGCGGTCCCGGCGATGTGCTTGTCCGGCACCTTGAGGGACGGCTGCCAGTGATCCTTGCCATCCCGGGTGCGGGCAAAGCAGCCCTCGGGGAAGTGGATCACGATCAGTTCCTTGACGCCCATCTGGAGAATCGCGCCGGCGGCATGCCGCAGCGACACGGTGTCGAGCACGCCTTCTTTGCGGATCTTGAAACCGGTGACCTGGGCGGCCTCGAACTCGTTGATGATCGCGTAATCGCAGTGCTTGAACGCCGGGGTGACCACCGCCTTGAAGCGGTCGCTCGCCTCGCTGACGGTGTCCACGCAGGTCTTCAGACCGGCGGCCTGGGCGGCGGCGAGCAGTTTGGCGGCGCCGGTGATGCCCTCCTTGTTCGGCACGTCCAGCTTGTCGAGCAACAGGAGGTAGCCGAGGTGGAAAATCCGGGCCTTGGTCTTGGAGAAGTCGAGATCCTTGGCGTCCCAGAGGGCGTTGGCGCCGCGGCAGTGGAAGAAGGTCCGCTTGCCGGTGCCCGCCACGGTCATCACGTCAGTGTAACTGGTGGGCGCGTCCGCGGTCTGCTTGAGAAACTTGGTGTCGATCTTGAATCCGCCGCAATCGGCCAAAATTAGCCCGCCAGCCGCGTCTTTGCCAACCAACCCAGCGCCTGATAGAGAGAACGGAGCTCCCATTTTTGCCAAGTTGAGGAGCACATTGTAGGGGGCGCCGCCGGTGCCGGTGGACTCGCTCTTGATGTTGGCCAGCGTTTCGAGCGCCGGATAGGTGTCGATGGTCTTGACGTGGTCGATGATCCAGTTGCCGCCGGCGAGAATGCCGGAGCGCTTGGACGCAGGAGATGCTTTCATGCCTTAGGGACGAATGACCCCGGCGGGGAGTGCCCGAAACGCCGTGGTTACGGAGAGACTACGGGAAAGCCGCGGGGGTTGTCTCTAAAGATTTGGCGCCGCGCCAGCGCCGCGGAGGGAACCCGCTCTTGCCGGCGGCTCACTGCCCGCCAGACTTCGGCCCAGATGCGACGGTTCGCCCCTTTCCTGCCCGCCCTGGCCTTGGCCGGCGGCCTGTGCCCGAACCTCCGGGCTGACCTCGTCCCGGTGCCGGTAACGACCAACTCGCCGGTCCGGATTCTGGCGGCCAACCTGACCGGAAACAGCCAACGATACGAGGCGTTCGCCACGCGCATTTTCCAGGGGCTGAAGCCGGACATCGTCGCCATCCAGGAGTTCAACGTCGGGGCCAACACGGCGGCGGAGGTCCGCCAGTTCGTGGACACCGCCTTTGGCCCGGCGTTCCACTTCTTCCGGGAATCGGGCGCCCAGATCCCCAACGGCGTCATTTCGCGCTGGCCCATCCTCGCCTCCGGCGAATGGCCGGACCCGCAGGTCAGCAACCGGGACTTTGTCTGGACGCGCCTGGACATTCCGGGGCCGGACGACCTCTTCGTCGTCAGCGTCCATCTGCACAGCGGCGGCGGGGCGAGTTCCCGCAAGCTGGAAGCCGATGCACTGAAGGCCCGCATCGCCACCAGCTTCCCTGCGGGCGCCCATGTCATCGTCGCCGGGGACTTCAACTTCGATTCCCGCACCGAGGCCGGCATGGGCGTCTTCAAAACGTTCCTTGTGGACGACCCTGTGCCGACCGACGGGCGGGGTGATCCCGACACGAACAACGGCCGGAGCAAGGCCTACGACTACGTGCTCACCAGCGCGAACTGGCGGACCAACCTTGTGGCCACCCGCCTGTCCGCCGGTGGCCAGGCGTTTGCGAACGGCCTGGTGTTCGATTCCCGGGTTTACACGCCGCTCAGCGAGGTTTCTCCCGTGCAGGCGGCGGACTCCGGCAATGCCCAGCACATGGCGGTGGTGAAGGATTTTTCGGTCCGCCACAGCGTGACCAACTGGGTTGAAGTCAGCCCGCCGAAGCTTGAACTCAGGAACAGCCTCCTCCGCTGGAGTTCGGCTGCCGGATTGGCGTGGCGCGTTGAGCTGACCACCAATTTGACCGACTGGACCACGCTGGGCCGGGCACTTTCCTCGGGAGACTTCTACACGTTCCAGCCGCCCACCAACCTGCCCGGCACAAGTTTGGTGCGGGTGGTCTATCCCTGAGCCGCACCGAGAAATTCAAGCGCCCGCCGCTCGCTGTAGTATTCGTCGTCCCGGAGTCCGCTGCCGACGAAGCCGACGTGACCGCCGCGTTCCGGCGCCTCGAGGTGCAACCACGGACTCACGGTCGCGAGTTCTCGCGGAAAACATTCCGGCGCGAGGAACGGATCGTCCTGCGCATTGAGCAGCAGCGCGGGCACCCGGAGGGCGTCGAGGTAGAAGCGCGAGCTGGATTTCGCCCAGTAATCCTCCGCGTCGCGAAACCCGTGGATCGGCGCGGTGTAGCGGTCGTCGAACTCCCGGAACGAACGGATCGCGTCGTAGCCGTCGTCGTTCAGGCGTCCGGGGAACTGCACCATCTTGCGGCGGACTTTCTCCCGGAGGTCGCCGAGGAAGCGCGCCATGTAAGGCTGGTTGAACGGCCGCGCCATGATCTCCGCGGAGGCCCGCAGATCGCAGGGCACGGAGATGGCCACGCCACCCGCCAGCCAGGCCGGCGTCGCGGCCCCCTGTTCGCCCAGCCACTTCAGCGTGAGGTTTCCGCCCAGGCTGAAGCCCACCAGGACAATCCGGCCGTAGCCCCCCTGCCCGACCGCGCGGACCACGGCATCCAGATCGTCGGTCGCGCCGCTGTGGTAGAGCCGGAAGTTCCGGTTCACCTCGCCGGAGCAGCCCCGGAAATTCCACGCCACGGCATCCCAACCTCGCCGATTGAAGGCCCGGACCATCCCGCGCACATAGACACCCTGGGAGGAACCCTCGAGACCGTGGGACAAGACCACACACTTCGCCGAACCCACGCGGGACCAGTCGAGATCAAGGAAATCTCCGTCCGCCAGCTCCAGCCGTTCGCGGGCGTAGGCTACCTCGGGCACCGAGCGCTTGAGATGCGGATACACCGTATGGGCATGACCGTTGCGCAACAGCAGCGGCGCCTGGTAACTGGATTCGAGCAGCGGCACGGGCTTCGCTTAGCGGCTGCCCCGGTCGCCGTCAAAACCCGGCCGGGCCGGGGTCTCGGGAACCAGCTTCACCCGGAAATAGCGGGCCACCGATTCGGCGGGCAATTCGACCGCCTGCCGGTCCTCCGAAAGCGATCGAGCGGGCAGGTCGCTGATTTCGGCGAATCCCTTCTCGGGCGACTCCGCCGATTCGAGCAGGGCGCGCTTTCCCACTGCCCCCAGCCAGCGCAACTGCATGCGTCCATCCGGCAGCGGATGGACCCGCAATTGGGCCTCCGGGCGTGGAAACGGCTCGGCCAAGGCCTCGGCGATCAGCCGTGGGTCGCCCGGTCCAACGGTCCCGTTCGGCAACGGCGTCACCGCGGGCTTCGCCGGATCCATTCCCCGCAGGAATTCCCAGCCGTCCGCCAAACCGTCGCCATCGGTGTCCGGCCGGTCCGGATTCGCCCCGGCCAGTTCCTCGGCCAAATCACCCAGGCCATCACCGTCGCGGTCTGCGGAATCGGCCGGCGTGTCGCGGAACTCCAGCAAGTCCACCGGGGTGCCGTCCGAGGCGATGGCGGTAAAGCGGAGGGAGTCCTCGCTGACCTCCAGTCGGCTCAGGTGCCAGCGCAGGTAAAAGGCCGCGCTGTTCGTGTCCATCTGCGTGACGCCGTAAAGCGTGGTGCCGCCTCCCCCGCTGACAACCGTGGTCACGCGGCTGACCGGCTGGAAGCGTTCAAACGCATGGTCGTGCCCGGAAAAGATCATCCGGACCCCGTGTCGGGCGGCGATCGGCATCAGCGCCGCCTCGACTTGCAGGCGGTCCGCCACGCCATCCAGATCGTAGTCGTCCAACCGATGCGCGCTCGACGTGTTCACCGGATGGTGCAGGCACATGAACTTCCACCGTTTCGTCGAGGCGGCCAGATCGGCCTCCAGCCAGCGGGCCTGCGGACTGTCGGGTTGCATCGAGTAGAGGTAGTTCCACGGCCAGTAAACGACCGCAAAGTGGGCGTCGCCGACGTCGAAGGAGTAGTAGAACTCGGGCGCGGTGCCGTCCTCCAGGTGCTCCAGCGCCGGCACGCTGTTGGTCGGCGGCCGAAACGCGGCCAGGTAGTGCGCAGGACCGAAAATCAGGTCGTGGTTGCCCCACGTGAAGTAGCTGGGGAGCGAACGCAGGGTCTGGCGATAGACGCTCAAACAGCGGGTGTCGGCCTGCGGGCCGTGAAACCAGGGATAGACGATGTCGCCGAGATGCACGAACGCATCCGCCTTGTCTGCAAGCCGGTTCAATTGCCGGGCGACGTCGAACTGCGCGCGGGCGCCCGTGCCCGAATCACCGAACAGAAGCACTGTAGCCAGTCCCTGCGCCGGCACGGACCGGAACTCGTAGGTCGGCGACACCATCTCGCCCGCCGGCGCGTCCACCTTCACGCGATAAAACACGCGGCTTCCCGGCGCGACACCGTCGAGATTCGCGAACGCGTAGTTTGTGGTGCTTTGGGCCGGCACGCTTTGGCCAAGTTCCGGCGTGGGCCCGAATTCGACGCTGGCGGGCCCGGCCATCGGTGTCCGCCACAGAACGCTGACCGCTCCCGGAGTGGGGCACTGGACGTAGGGACCGCGATGGAAGTTTGCCAGCAGCTCGGGCACGAGCACGACGTCATAACCCACCCGGTTCGGCACATGGGAACGGATCGAGAGCGCGTTCGTTCCGGGACGCAGCAGGCCGGCGTAATTCGTCAGCACGATGTCTTCCGCCCAGCCAGCCGGACGCCACTCCGCCAGGTTGGTGATCGTGAGCGGCGCGCCGGGCGGTCCGAGATTGCGGCGGACGATCTCAGCGCCGTTGAGGTAGGCAACGAACCCGCCCTGCCAGTCCGCCCGGAAAACCAGCGCCTGCACCTCCGCCGGGTTCGCCACGGAAAACTCCTTCCGGAAATAAAGCGTGCCGCTGCCTCGCGTAAATCCGAACAGCACGGTGTGCTCGCCGCGATTGCTGGAACCGAATCCGGATTCGCCCCGGCGCCAGTCCTGATCGGGAAATCCCGGTTCCGCCCAGCCGGCGGGAGGTTCGTTGGTGGCCGCCAGGAACGACCACTGTTCGCCGATGCCGATCAAGGCCGGCCCAACCGCCGCCGCCCACGCTCCGAGAGCGCAGGCGAACAGGGTTAACAGGCGGCGTAACATCTCCGTCACTTTTGCGAGAAGTCGACGCCGGAGCAATCTTTCAGCCGAGTCAGGGAGGAACTTCCCAACGGCGGAATCCCGGCGTCTCGCGCAATTCCAACCGGTCGGCCGGTTGCCGGGCACACAGGGCTTCAACACCGGGGAAATGGCGCTCCAGCAGGTTGAATCCGCGGTCCGGCCCCAGCACGCTGACGAGCTTTGAGAGTGCGTCCACCGTCATTCCGCGGGGCCCAATGAGTGTGACCAGACTGTGGTCGGTCAGGCCGATTCCGGTGTGCGGATCCACGATGTGCGAGTAGCGGACGCCGCCGATCTCCACCCGCTGAAACCGGTCGCCGGACGTGACCAGCGCCGTCTGTTTCAGCCAAAGCTTGCGGGCCGGTGGGGCATTGGACACATCCAGCGCCCCCACCTCGACGCGCCAACCGGGTTCGCCCGGTGGCGGTTCGCCGACGACCATGTCACCGCCACCGCTCACGAGGAAGCGGGTGATGCCGTGTTCCCGAAGCACATCGGCCGCCTTCTCCAATGCGTAACCCTTGGCGATGCCGCCGAGGTCGAGCCGCATGTTCGGCTGTGTGAGGGTGGCGGCCAGCGGGTGCGCGGAGATGCCGGTGGACTCCAGCTTCACGAACTGCCAACCCACTGAGGCACGGGCGGCTTCGAGACGGTCCGCCGGCGGCAATTCCCGTTGGCGACGGGCGCGCTTCCACAACTGCACGTAGGGACCGACCGTCACGTCAAAGGCCCCGTCGCTGAGCCGCGAGATCCGCTCAGCCTCCTGCAGCACGATTCCCAAATCCCAGCCGAGCAGAACCCGCTGGCCACTGCCACTGGTCCGCGACAGGCGGCTCAGTTCGGAGTTCTCGTCGTAATCGCTGAGGCTGGAATTCAGATCAGCAATTCGGTCCCAGACCGCCTCCGCCACGTTGGTCGCCCGCTGGGCATCCCGTGCATAAAGCACGATCCGGAAGGGCAACCCCATCTGCGGCCGCTGAAATTCATAACGCACCAACGGCGCCCGGTGGACACAGCCGGTGACCAGCACCACCAAGAGAATCAGCAGCCCCCAAGCGCTGGGAACGCGGCTACTTGAGCCGTGAGTCTGCAAACGAACCGGCATTCCTGACGACACACGCAACATGACGTGGAACAATATTCGGCCCTGCAGCTCAGTGAGCCGCGCCCTCGCCACCGAACAGCAGCGCGCCGATCTGCGCGACGCTCGCCGTCCCGGTTGTGCCCAGTTGGTGGATGACGATGTTCGCCCCTGCCATTGCCAGTTCCAGCGCCTCGGGAATGGTTGCCCCCGCTGCCAGCGCGGCGGTGAGGTTCGCCGTCACCGAGTCCCCTGCCCCCACGATGTCAATTGGCCCGCGGATCGGCAGGCACGGCCGGTGCCACGCTTCACCCGACGGCACCGCCCCCACGATGCCGCGCTCGGACAGGGTGATGAACACGGGGCGGGCATTCCTGCGCGCCAACGCGACGGCTCGCTGCTGGATTTCTTCCAACGAAGCCGTGGGGGAAGCCCCGGAGAGCGCCGCCAGTTCGGCGGCGTTCATCTTGAAGATGACCTGCGGAAATCCGCCCAACCCGCGCCGGCTGTCGGCGATGATCGGCAGGACCGGACGCGCCGAAGCAATTCCACCGACCGCTCCCAGCACAGCCTCGGTGACCACGCCGGTTCCCGCCAAGTCCACCTGGTCCATCACGATGAGCGCGTCCGCCTCCGCCGCCACCGCCTTCGCGGCGCTGATCAGCGCATCGCTGACGGCGGCCGGTGTCGGCGTCCAATTCTTCTGGTCCAGGCGGCTGAGTTCCTCCGGCGGTTGACCCGGGCGATGGAGGAGCGGCTTGGTGTAAGTAAATGTCTTACGCTCCGGAGTGGACACGAAATGATCGAGGACCACGCCGGCCTTGCCCCGAAGCGCGCGGCTCAGTTCCCAGCCTTCCGCATCGTCGCCAGCAAACCCCACCGGCCACACGGTGCCCACGCCCAATGCAACGAGGTTGTTGAGGATGGTTCCCGCCGCGCCGGGAAAGCAGCGCGTGCCCACGACGTTGTGGACCGGCAGATTCGTCTCGATGGAGATTTCCTGCCGCGCCGGATCAATGTCGAAATAGCGGTCGAGGCAGAAGTCACCGACAATCGCGAGCTTGAGGACGGGATAGCGCGACGTGATATCGCGGAAGCGTTCCGGGGTCATGAGCAGGTCAGTTCGCGATGAAGGTGCTGCACAAAGGTTAGATTGTCGCATTGCAGGTAGCGCATGTCGCCGCCCATCCGGGAGAAGCTCTTGCAGAAGCGCAGGTAGTAGGCCGCGTTCGTCTTCGGCGGCTCGCCCTGCGACCAGTCCCAGCCGCCGCCGTCCTGCAGGTCCACCACGTAGATGCTGTGGCCCGCCACCGCCGGCCGGCCGGCCTGGAAACGCAGGTTGTGGACGCAGCTCAGGCTCTTCTCGAACACCTGCGGCGCCATGATCGCCGAACCGACGGACAGCACCACGCCCCCGTCCAATCCGTCCACCGCGCCGGCGAACCGGCGGAAATCCTCCGCCGCCCCGCGCCCGATGGCGGCACCATTGAACATCGGGTGACACGAGATGATGTCGTAGCCGATGCCCGGATGGACCGTCACCGGCACGCCGAGCCGCCACGCCTGGCCGATGATGCTGGCCTGCTTCCACGCGTGGTCGATTTCGTGCCGCCCCTCGGTCAGCCCAAAACGGCTCATGGCCACCAGCAGGTCTGCCGCGGCCGGCACGAGCGGATCCGCCGGGAACTGGGCGATCATCTGCGCCAACTGCTCCGGCGAAGGCAGCGTGCAGCCGTCCTCCATGATATAGCGCCCGAGCGAACCGCCGTAACCGAGCCCGGACAGCGCCCCGGAAAGCAGCGCGAGGTGGATGTTCCGGCCGGTTTCGTCCCAGGTGCCGAACGTGCCTTGGGCGACGTTTTCCTCGACGCCTTCGGTCGAACGGCCGAGCCACGCGTATTCCCAGTCGTGGATGGTGCCGGCGCCATTCGTCGCCAGGTGCGTGACGAAGCCGCGCTCCATCAGCTCGGTCAGGATCAGTGCGGCCCCGTTCCGCAGCAGATGGGCTCCATACATCAGGATGATCTGGGCGCCGCGTGCCTTCGCAGCCCGGATGCGTTCCGCCGCCTGCCGCACAAGGGCGGACACTTCCGGCGACACTGGCTTCAGCGGCGCATCCAACGGCACGAGGATATCGTCCGCGCGCGTCAGGCTCCGGCGTTCGGCCAGCGGCCGGACGCGGAGACGGGACAGATCAAGTGCAGGCATGCGGTAAAACTGCGGAAAAGTCGGCCCCGCGAAAAGCCCCGGGAAACGGGATTGTCGCCGGTGGAATTTCGGCATGGCCCGGCAGCGGCCGAACTGGGCAACCTCCCCGCCGTGTCACTCAAGGTTCTCGTCGTCCCGGACAAATTCAAAGGCACCCTGACCGCCGCCCAGGCTGCGGGCGCCATCGTCAACGGCTGGTGGGGCGCCCGCCCGCAGGACGAGATGGAGATGCTCCCGATGAGCGACGGCGGCGACGGTTTCGGCGAGATCATCGCCGATCTCTGCGGTGCCACCGAACACGTCTGCGCGACGGTGGATGCCGCGGGCCGGCCCGTCGGTGCCAAGTGGTGGTGGCACGCCGCGAACCGCACCGCGATCATCGAGTCCGCGCAGGTCGTCGGCCTCGCCATGCTGCCGCCCAACCGCTTTCACCCGTTCGAACTGGATACGCGCGGCCTCGGCGCCGTCATCCGGGCCGCGGTGAACGCCGGCGCCCAGCAGATCCTCGTCGGCATCGGCGGGAGCGCGACCAACGATGCCGGCTTCGGTCTCGCGACGTCGCTCGGCTGGCGGTTCTTCGACGAACGCGACCAACCGCTCACCAAATGGGTGAAGTGCAACAAGCTCGTCCGCTGGCTCCCGCCGCTGGACCCGATCCTCGGCGTCGAGTTCGTGGTCGCCGTGGACGTGGACAATCCCCTGCTGGGCCTCAACGGCTGCACCCGCGTCTATGGCCCGCAGAAGGGCCTGGCGATGCAGCAGGCGCCGATGGCGGAAGCCGCCCTGGAGAAGTTCGCGGCTCGCGCCAAGGAGCAGTTCGGCTACGAGATCGCCGATGATCCCGGCTGCGGCGCGGCCGGCGGCCTCGGGTTTGGCCTGCGCGTGTTTCTCGGCGCCCGTATGGAGTCAGGCTTCGACCTCTTCGCCCGCCATGCCAAGCTCGAGGAACGCGTCGCCAAGGCTGACCTCGTGCTCACCGGCGAGGGCATGATTGATCGCCAAAGCCTCATGGGAAAAGGCACGGGCCGCCTCGCGCAGGTCTGCAAGGCGCTCGGAAAACGCTGCGTCGGTTTCGGCGGCATGGTCGAGGGCGCCGCGAAGGCCCAGACTTCCGACCGGCTCTTCCATTCCGTTCACGCCCTCTCGCCGGACGTCACCAGCCCGGCGGAGGCGAAGAAGGACGCCGCCATGTGGCTGGAACGCCTCGCCCGCAAGACCGCGGAGAACTACGACTGGACCTGACGGCGGAACGCCAAGGTCCAATTCCAAGTTTTCAATGACCCACCACGCGCCGGCCCGCCGAATCGTTCACCCTCTCCGCTGGGAATTTGGTCTTTGGCCGGGCGCTAGCCGGACGCGGACACGTCCTTGAGATCAGCCCGCACGGTCTCGTAGCTGACCGAATAGTTCAGCGCGACCGGGTCGGGCTGGACGCCATTCCGATCGCAATATTGCGCGTAGGCCGGTGGCCACCAGTTCGCATGCTGGGTCAGGCCGGATTCGCGCCAGCCGGCCCAGTTCGACAGCACCTTGCTCCAGCAGCGGTCGCCGTAGTCCACGGCCTCATGTGCGCTGGGCATGCTGCTCACATACCAGTCGCGGCCCACCCGTGCGTGCAGCACCTCGTCTGCCCAGTCGAAGTCCTGGAACGTGGCCGCCAGCGGATTTCCGGAACGCAGGCCGACCTCCCATTCATGCCGCTTGCCGGTCTTTGGCATCAGCCCCTGCTCGATGAAATACAGCACGGCATGCCGCTCCTTCGCCGTCAGCTGCGTATTGAGCCCGAGGGACCAGGTGAAATTGACCCGCACCGTGGCGGCCCAATCCACGCCCACGCTGGCGAAGCCGACCTCGCCCATCATCGCGTGCCGGGCCTCATCCCACAGCTGCCGGGTCAGGTCGCGGTAGTAGCCCCAGGGCTGGTCGGGCGTCTCGGCCAGGATGCTTGCCATCATCTCCGGCACATCGATCTCGCGAAGGCGCTTGTAGAACATCATGAGCACCTTGCCGTCCGCGGGCAGGGCGTCGTCGTAGAGGAACACTTCGGCGTTCACGCCCATATTGTAGGGATCGGGAAACCGCCCATCGCGCTGCGGCCGGCCGTCGAACTTCCATGGAACCGCCGAGCGCACGCGCGCCGGCAGATGGCCTTCGGGGGCGAGCCCATCGAGGCCGCCCGCCGCCGCGAGGCCCTGGCGCACGGCCTGCAATCCCGCCGCCGCGGCCAGCCGCTGTTCCGCCGTCACCAGCGCGCTCACCGCCTTCCGGCCGTAGTCGAGCATTTCGGCCAATTCGATGCGGGCGAACTTCAGCCAGCGACGGGTCGGTTGGTCCGCCAGAACATGGGCGGCCGCCGCATGGCGTTCCAGCGCCCCCTGCAGTTCCGGCAGCACGACTTCGTAAAGGCCCAGCAGCAGCTCTTCCGTGGTGGGTGCCGCCAGGATCTCGTCCAACGCCTGCTCCAGACCCGCGTGAGGCACGGCCTCCAGCCCGAGCGGCGGCTCTCGCATCTCGCCAACCCGCGCCCGGATGGCCGCGACGTGTTCCGCGCACAGCCAGCCGTGATGGCTGAAGGCCATCTTCAGCTCGTAAACCGGTTCCGCCGTGAGCCGGCCGATGAAGATCTGGTGCAGCCGGCGGAAGGCGTAGTGGTGACGTTTCAGCCGTCGGACGGATTCCTCGACCGACAGCCCCGGTTCCACGGCTTCGGCCAATGTTCCCAGTCCGGCCAGCGGCGGCAGCCCGTGCCACGTCTGATAGTCGCGGATGAATTCCTGGGCGCGCCCGGGGGATGCAGTGGTCATGGTCCGCCAGCACCTTGAGGCCGAATTCCCCTTGGGGCCAGCCCCGTCACCTTTCCGTAACACTCCTGTAACCGTGAATTCCCCAATCGGTCTTTGCCCCCGAATGATCCGCCAAGTCCTATCCGCCGCCGGGCTGACCCTGCTCGGCCTATCCGTCTGGGGCGAACCGCCCAAGAGCGCGCCCGACCTCTTTTCCCTCCAGAAAGTGTGGGACGTGAAGCTCGACTTCCCGGCCGGCCAGTGGGAAGCCCTCGAGCCCAAAGGCGGCGGGGGCGGAATGTTCGGCGGTCCTCCCGGACGCGGCCCCGGACGCGGTCCGGGCGGTCCCGGCGGCTTCAATCCCTCCCGCTTCATGGCGCCGATGTGGCTGGGCACCCTGGATCAAAACAAGGACGGTAGCGTTGCCAAGGACGAGTTCCTCGGTGCCTTCAGCCGCTGGTCCACCGAATGGGACGCCAAGAAGGAAGGCTTCCTGACCACCGATTCCATCCGCGAGGGCATGAACAAGGCCTTCGCGATGGGCGGTCCCGGCGGCCCGGGCGGCGGCTTTGGCCCCCGGCTGCTCGCCGGGGAAGGCCTCCGTAACGGCCTGAGCGGTGCCTCCGGCATGACGTTCGAATACGTCCATGCCGACCTCGAGTTCGCCGGCGCCCGGCTCACCAACGTCGCGGTCCGCTACAAGGGCAACGGCACCTTCATGGGCGCCCGGATGTCCGACAAGAAGTCGCTCAAGGTGGACCTCAATGAGTTCGTGAAGGGCCAGAAGGTCGCAGGCCTCGGCAAGCTCAACCTCCACAACAACACCACCGACGCCTCGTGGATGAATGAGCCGCTGTCCTATGCGCTCTACCGGGCGGCCGGCGTGCCTGCCCCCCGGACCAGTTACGCCCGCGTCCGCGTCAATTCCCCCGGTTCGCACGACAACGCCCACCTGGGCCTCTATTCCATCGTCGAGAATCCCGACAACAACTGGGCCGAAGCCAACTTCGGCTCGAAGAAGGGCGCCATCTTCAAGCCGGTCACGCCCACGCTCTTCCGATACCTCGGTGACGACTGGAAGGCCTACAACCAGACCTACGACCCCAAGTCCGAGCTCACAGACAAGCAGAAGCGCCGGGTCCAGGACTTCGCCAAACTCCTCACCGACGCCAATGACGCCGACTTCGCCCGCCGCCTGCCGGAGTTCCTCGACGTGGACGAATTCAGCCGCTTCATGGCCGTCACGGTCTGGCTCAGCACGCTCGATTCCATCCTGACGCTCGGTCAGAACTACGTCGTTTACCTGCACCCGAAGACGGACCGCTTCCTCTTCGTGCCGTGGGACCTCGACCACTCCTTCGGCAACTTCGGCATGCAGGGGTCGCAGGAGGAACGCGAGCAACTGAGCATCCACAAGCCGTGGTCCGGCGAAAACCGCTTTTTCGAGCGCGTCTTCGGTGTGACCGCAGTGAAGGACGCCTACCTCACCCGCCTGAAGGAGTTTCAGGGCACCATCTTCCAGCCCGAGCGCCTCGCGAAACAGGTGGACGAAGTGGCCCGGGTGATTCGCGACGCCGTGAAGGAGGAATCGCCGGAGAAGCTGGAACGCTTCGACCAGGTGGTCGCGGGCGAAGCCGTGGCCATGATGTTCGGCGGTGGCGGCCCGCGGGGCGGTGACCGCGGTCCCGGACCAGGCGGTCCCGGTGGCCCCGGCGGCGGACGTGGGCCCGGGGGCCCGGGCGGTTTCGGTTTTGGCCAACCGCCCAAGCCAATCAAGGGCTTTGTCCCGGCGCGGCACGCCTCCGTGGCCGCCCAGCTCGCCGGAAAATCCGACGGCATGCGGATCGGCGAACGCGGCGGCCCGGGCGGGCCCGGCGGACGTCGCGGCGGATTCGGCCCGGGAATGTTCCTGGCGGAGCCGATCAAGAACCTCGCCGACGCCGACAAGAACGATCAGGTCTCCGCCAAGGAACTGACCGCGCTCGCGGAGAAGTGGTGGTCCGAATGGGACACGGCCAAGACCGGCAAGCTGAACGAAGAACAGCTTGGCGAAGGCCTGACCAAGGCATTCCCGCCCCCGCCCGGCTTCGGCGGCCCCGGCGGTTCGGGAGGCCCCGGTGGCGGCCGGCCGCCCCAGTGAAGTTCATCGAGGGAACGAGGCCATTCAGCCCCGGACTGCTCTGACCCGCGCGGCCGGCAGCCAGACTGCCGGCCGTCCTGCAAGGAGGCGGCGGATGAAGTCTCGGCTCAATTGGCGATCCGCGCGGCCTTGAGACGCAGACAGCGGCGGCTGTTGGCCGCGATGGGCGTGCGGTCGCGCAGAAGGATCCGTTCCTGGGCACCGAGGTCCACCCGGCGAACTTCGGTCGTGACGTCATTGGAATTCCACACCGCGAGGTCAGCCGAGGTCTCCGGCACGAGGGTGACGTCCACCGCCGCCTTGGCGCGCAGGAACGACAGGCCCAGATAGCTCTGGCCGTCCACGTTGAGGAACTCGGCGAACGGCAGGTCAGAGCGACGGGCGGCGGTCTTCGGCGCGAGCCCGTAGGCGAACTTGAGAACGTTGACGACGCCATCGCCGGCCGGAGCCGCCAGATCGCCGCTGACGGCCGCATCGTCGAGTTCCACCGGGGTGAAGTGCTGTTCCCGCCAGAGCTGCCACGCGGACTTCTTCGGCGTGACTTCGAGCTCGAACCCCAGGCTCGCGGCGTTGGTCTTCACCGTCACCGTGGCGCGGGTGCGGTCCTCCTTGTTCGTGGGCATGAACGGCGAATTGCCGACGAAGTTGACGCCATGGAAGCGGATCCGTTCTCCCCGGACCGAGAAATTTCCTTGGGCGTCCACCTCAACAATCGCCGCCGAATCAATGGGCCGGTTCATTGCCGAGAGGTCGGTAACGCCGGACGAACCGTCGTTCCACGGGAGGACGAAGGGGGCCAACTCGGCCCGGGCGGAACCCAGCATGGCCAGGGCAAGGAGCAGGACCGTCCGAACGTTCATTTGCCCGGACGATAGCCGAGTCCGACCGGCGTGCGAATCGCATTCACTCCCGGCCCCGGCACCATACGGCGAAGGGCGTATCGACAGCCGTCGCCCGGGGCGAAATGCTGCACCCGGACGCTGCAGGTTAGGCGCCCCCTGTAGCCAGCAAGCAACCACACCATGACCGCTTTCCGCCGCCCCCTTCTCACCAGCTGCCTGCTCGCAGCTGCCCTCAGCCGGCTTTTCGCCGCCCCCGCTCCCGATCCGGCCGAATGTTTCCTGCTTCCGATCTCCACCACCATTTTTGACGACTTCCCGGCGAATGAAGCCACGCTGAGCGCCCTTTCGGGAGACGGACGCACCTTGCTGCAGTTTTGCCGCTCTCAGAGCGATGTCTTCGGGTCAGTCAACATCACCCAGCGTGAATACCTGGTCCGCGACGGAGCTCGGACGCTGCTCACCGACTTTCACGCCTCCAATTTCATGGGCGGTCCCTACACCTACAGCGGGCCGGCTTGGGGCTGCGTTTCGCTGCCGTTCGACGGCTCCTTCGCCCTGGCCTGGAAGTTGAATTCCACCGAGGTCAACGCGGAGACCGTCGTGCTGACGCTTCCGGGCAAGATGGAAACCCCGCTTCCGCTGACCAGTCCCCTCGGGCTCTCGGGCAATGGCGCCTGGGCCGTGGGCCGCTTCGACCAACTTGGCAAAACCTCGGTCCGGCGCGTGCGACTGAGCGATCGCTCTTTCACCGAGGTCATCTCGTCCGCTCTGGCCATTGGGCCGAAACTCAGGGGCATTTCCGATTCGGGCGACGTGTTCTTTGGCCAGGCGATCGATCCTGTCACTTTCGCCGACCGCCAGT
>CAIWAH010000085.1 GCA_903910585.1 uncultured Verrucomicrobiota bacterium | reverse complement strand
TTCTCGACCTTCTCGATCTCCTGGTTGACCGGCGTGAGCTCCCGGAAGTAAGGCCAGATGAACCAGTAGTTCAGCACCACCGCAACGAGCACCAACCCGGCAAGCACCAGGCGCCGTTCCTGCGGTTGAAGGTTGAGCCGGTCGAGCCAGTTCATGGTGCCTCCACCTTTCTCAGCTCGGCGTTGACGTTCCACACAGCGCCCCCGGCCACGCCCGCCCGGGTGGCATCCACCCGGACCACGGCGACCTTGGCAAACAGCGCCTGGTCGTTGGATTTGGCTTCCTGAAGTTTCTTGGTGTAGGCAGTCACATCGGCCTGGTTTTCCGAGGGGACGCTGCCGGTCAGGTCGAGCGTGGTGCCTTTCCGGAAGTCGAACTGCGTAAGGGTCATGCTGGAAGGCAACGCCTCAACGGCGGCCAGCCACGCATCCAGCGCGGCGTATTTCAGACCGATCTGTTCCTGCAGCACGGCCACCTGCTCCTTGAGCTGGATCGTGTTGGTGTATTGGCGGCCAAGGCCCACGGCGTTGCCCTTGAGCTCGTCGAGCTGGTATTTTTTCCAGTTGAGGAAACCCAGATAGATGAACACCGCGAAGAGGTAGGTCACGAACAGGCCGCCCAGGCCGCGCATCCACACGCGGTCCACAAAGGCCGCCCGCTCCTTGGCCGTGACTTCCTCCGGAACCAGCGCGGTAGGATTCGCCAGCAGGCGGGCCCGGGCGGAGACAGCTGCGAGCACACTGCGGTCGGCCCGGCAGTCCGCCCGAACGGGCTGTCCCGACCATTCCTGCAGGGCTGCCACGAAGGCTTCGGCCTCTTCCGGCCGGATGCGCAGCTGCACCGGCGGAAGCTGGGTCAGCCAGCCGTCGAGTTCGCCGGACCACGCCACCTGATTGAGACAGGCCACCAGCGTCGTCACCGCCGGGGCGCCCGCGGGCAACTGGAACAGGGAAACATCCTGCCAGATTCCGCCGACGAACCATCCCACCAACGCCGAAGTGGTGGTGGCTTGCGCATCCACGAAGACCCAGACGCCATCGGCGTCGGGACGCGCGCCGCGCAGCTCCCGAAGCAGCGCAACGTCGAACCCGTCCGCCGTGAATCCGGCCGCGGAAAGTTCCCGCAACTGCGCTTCCACCCGCTCGCGCGGAGCGATGGTCACCAGTGCCGTCTGGCCGGCGCCGCCCGGATGCGGCACCCCTTCGGCCGTCCAGACGATGTGCGTGACCGGCAACGGCGAAATCTTCTCCAACTGAAACTCAACCATGCCGGGCAACTCAGCCGGATCGCCCGAGGGCAACTGGATGGCCCGGACAAAAACATTTTCCGCAGGCAACCAGGCCAGATCCAGGCGCGGACTGATCAGGCTTTGCCAGCCCCGGGCAACCGCCTTGGCCGGCAGCGTCTGGCCGGATTGCAGCTGAAGATCCCCTGTCGGCCGGAGCGAATCCTTGCCCACGGCGAACTGCCACAGGCGGCGGACGCCGGAGGCCGCGTCCAGCACATTGCAGCTTTGGAATTTGGGCGCACGCTGTTTCATCGGCCGAAGGACTCCTTGTCACCCATCAGCGACTTCACATGTTCCTCGGTCTGGGTGACGCGCAGCACTTCCTCGATGGTTGTGACGCCGGCCTTCACCTTGCGCCAGCCGTCCTCGCGCAATGTGCGCATGCCCTGATTGCGCGCGGCCTGGGCGATGGTGGAGGCGTTGGCGCGGTTCATGACGAGCGGCCGGATCGCCTCGTTGACCACGAGCAGTTCATGGATGCCGGTCCGGCCCTGATATCCGAGCTGCCGGCATTCCTCGCAGCCGATGCCCTTGAGGAAGGTGGTGCTGGCGATCTCGTGTTCGGGGAAACCGCACTTGATGAGGTAATCGCGGTCCACCTTCTGCGGCACCTTGCAGTGCGGACAGATGCACCGCACAAGGCGCTGGGCCATCACCGCTTCCAGCGAAGACGCCACGAGGAAGGGCTCAATGCCCATGTCGATGAGCCGGGTGAAGGCGCTCGGGGCATCGTTGGTGTGCAGCGTGCTGAACACCAAATGGCCCGTGAGAGAGGCGCGGATGGCGATTTCCGCGGTCTCGAGGTCGCGGATTTCGCCGACCATGATGACGTTCGGGTCCTGACGCAGGATGTGGCGCAGGCCCATTGCGAACGTCAGCCCAATGTCACTGCGGACGGGAATTTGGTTGATGCCCTTGAGCTCATACTCGACCGGCTCCTCGATCGTGATGATGCGCTTGGTGACCGAGTTGATCGTCGAGAGGAACGCGTAAAGCGTCGTGGACTTGCCGGAACCGGTCGGACCGGTGACGAGGAAGATGCCGTGCGGTTTGACGATGATGTCACGCACCGCGGCGTCCTCGTCCGGCGCGAAGCCGAGCTTGTCCAAGCCGAAGAAAATTTTCCCGCGCGTGAGCAGACGCAGCGAAACCGATTCCCCCCAGACGGTCGGCACGGTCGAGACGCGGATATCAATCTCCTCGCCCTTGATCTTGACGTTGATGCGGCCGTCCTGCGGCAGACGCTTCTCGGCGATGTTCATGCCGCTCATCACCTTGATGCGCGAGATGAGGGCGGCCTGGTAGCGCTTGATCTGCGGCGGCAGCGGCGTCTGATGGAGGATGCCGTCAATGCGGTAACGGATGCGCAGCTCGTCCTCGCTGGGCTCAAAATGGATGTCGGTCGCGCGTTCCTTGTAGGCCTCCCAGATGACCTGGTTGACGAACTTGATGACGCTCGCGTCCTGGTCGTCGCCGGTGATTTCGCGGTCGTCGCCGAGCAACAGCTCCATCGGCTCGTCCTCGGCCATCTCGTCGAGAGTCTCGGCGCCGACGCCGTAATATTTCTTCAGCGCCTTCTCGATCTCCGCCTTGGTCGCGAGCGCGAATTCGACCGGCCCGCGGGCATCGAACTGCACGGCCGCCTGCATCGCGGCGTCGAACGGGTTGTGCGTGGCCAGTTGCAGGACTCCGTTCTCGAACTTCAACGGGATGACGGTGAACTGGAATGCCACCTTGGTGGAAACCTTCTTCCGAACCTCGGCCTCCACCACCACCTGGCCGAGATGGATGAACGGACAGTTCAGCGCCGCGGCCAGCTTCTGGAGAAACGCCTCGTCGCCCAGGCCGGACTCGCGCGCGAAGAAACCCAGCTGGGTTTCGGTGCCGCCACCTTCGACCGCCTTGCGCCAGGCGGCGCTCCAATCCCGCACCTGCGTCGCGGAGACGAGCCCCGCGCGGTCGAGCACTGATTGAAGCGATACGTAAGCCATGCCGTTGACGATTCCGGCGGGTTTAACGGTCGTGGCCGGAAAAAGTTGCGCGGCAGTTAAGGGATTCCCGGAACGGGAAACAAGCCGCCAACCAAAGGAATCGGCGCGCCCCGGGGAACCGGCCGCCGGGCGGAGCATCCGGTGAATCAGTGGTCTTGGAAGGGCTGTAAGCCGAATTCTGTCCCGGCCGTTGCGGACCGGTGAGCATCATTTGTCTCGGCGGCCGATACCCGGAACCCGGACCGCTTGCGCGGTCCACGACACGGGCCGCGTCGGGGTTCCCTATTGGGCCTTGCTCCCAGGCAGGTTTTCCATGCCCCGTCGCTTGCGCGCCGGGCGGTGGGCTCTTACCCCGCCTTTTCACCCTTACCGCCGGCCTTGCGGCCGA
>CAIWAH010000084.1 GCA_903910585.1 uncultured Verrucomicrobiota bacterium | reverse complement strand
GTTTAGGTCACCCGCCGGCCGCCGATGTTCCTTCGAATGCGGGGGCGGGCGCTAACCTCTTTGCTCCTCGAACTGCGTCCACAGTGTAACGACCGGCCAGAGGACGCACCACGTGATGAGGATCGCGGGGCATTGGAACGGGAAGTCGAACCACGAGTACAGAAGCAGCGCCACCAGCCCGCCGACGAGGCAGACGCTGAGGGCGTTGTCCCAGAAGTGACAACGCACGAGCTGCAGGATCCACCATCCCAGCATCGCGGCGATCAAGGCGCAGCCGATGATCCCCAGTTCTGCCGGGAACTGCAGCAGGTCGTTGTGGGCCTGTTGCCAGAACAATTGGCCCGGGCCCAACCGCTTGTCCCGATGCTGGTATAGCGGGAACACGTACTGAAAACTTCCTGCTCCGGCGCCGGTCAACGGGGCGTCCTTGATCATTTCCCACGTGGCGGCGCTGGCCCATTCGCGGCTTTCCCAGGAGACGTCCTGCCGCGTGAGACCGCTCTTCATGCGCTCCCAGGCCTCGCCGGCCCGCAGGGCGTCGAGGCCTGTGTTCAGAAAATAGCCGAAGACGAGGAGCATCACGACCAGGATGGGCGTCCGGCGGTGTTCCTTGGGCAGGCTCAGCTGGTGGGCGACGAACCCGGCGATGCAGGCGAGCAGGTAGGCGAGCATCGTCAGCGTGGCCCCGCGAGCGTAGCTTGTCACGACGGCCACCGCGACGAACGTGGCGGCAAAGGCCAGCACGCCGCTGGGATTGGACTTTTCCATGCGGCGCAGGCCGCGGATGTAAAACCAACCCGCCAAACCGCACGCCGCCGCGAGAGAGAGCAGCAGGTATTCGGCGCCGTGGTTCTTGTACACGAACGACGCGAACGGCATCGCGCCCGGAAAATCGAAGTTCCAGTAGATCAGGTTCGTGCGGGTCATCCGCTGCGCGACGCCGAGGATCGCGAGCAGGACGCCGTTGGCCGCGAGGGCGCCGACGAGGATCTGCAACGTCCTGCGTCGGGTGAAGCCGACCCACACCGCGCAGGTCGTCAGCCAGGCGCTGCCGAAGACCATGAACACCCGCCACGGACCCCATTTCTCGAACGGCGCCCAGATGCCCGGCGGCAGCCAGTCGGAGCCCTTGATGCGCATCATCCAGAAGACCTTGCCGTCGGTGATGTAGGTCCAGACGGGATTGAGCGCCTGCAACGCGATGTAGCCGAGCAGCGCCAGGCCGAGCCAGAAGACGGGGAAGCGCGCCAGTCGCGGCCATGGAGTGAGCCGGAAGGCTTCGTTGCCTGAATTCTCCGCCGTGTAATTCCGCGGCCAGAGGCTCACCGCGAAACCGAGCGCCGCCAGCACCGCGCTCGCGATCTGGGCCGGCAGGTGCATCGCACCCAGGGCCCAGGGCATGAACACCAGATGGAGGGTCACGAGGGTGAGCAGCAGCTTTTCCACGGAGTGGATCCGCGGCCTTTCCCTCCGTGTCCGGGCCCGGTCCGGAGACGACGAGTCAAAGGCGGCGGTGGTGGCGGGCATCGGTCGGAAGATTGCCGCGACCTTGGCCGGCGCGAGGGTTTTCTGCTGAGCTCGGCTCCGCGGCGATCGGACCAGCTCCCGTTTGCCCGCGGCCGGCACATCCGCTACGCCACCATCCTCTTCACCATGCGTACCTTCCTGCTCCTGCTCGCCTCCAACATCTTCATGACCTTCGCCTGGTATGGTCAGCTCAAGCTGAAGGTCTTCGAGGGCCGCTCGCTCTGGTTCGTGATCCTGCTCTCCTGGGGGATCGCGTTC
>CAIWAH010000083.1 GCA_903910585.1 uncultured Verrucomicrobiota bacterium | reverse complement strand
CTCTTCAGCCGTCAGCGCTACTGGGGCGAACCGTTCCCCATCATTTGGAAGAAGGATGCCGCCGGAAGCCTTTACCACGAGGCCCTGCCGGAAAGCGCGTTGCCCGTCCTGCCGCCGACGTTGGAGGACTACAAGCCCACCGCCGACGGCCAACCGCCTTTGGCCCGTGCCACCGATTGGCTGAATCTGCCCGACGGTTCCATCCGCGAGACCAACACCATGCCCCAGTGGGCCGGCTCGTGCTGGTATTACCTGCGCTATCTCGACGCCCAGAATGGCGCCACCTTCGTGAACCGAGAGGTGGAGCGCTACTGGATGGGTAGCCGCCGAGGTCACGAGGCGGACAAGCCAGCATCTGTCTCAAATCCGCCTCCTCACGTCGGCGGCTACGCGGCGACGCCCGGCGTCGATCTTTACGTCGGGGGCACCGAACACGCCGTGCTGCACCTGCTCTATGCCCGGTTCTGGCACAAGATCCTGTTTGATCTGGGGCATGTCTCCACCGCCGAGCCTTTCTACAAGCTGGTCAACCAGGGCCTGATCCTTGGCGAAGATGGCCAGAAGATGTCGAAATCCCGCGGCAACGTCGTCAATCCCGACGACGTGCTGAAGGAATACGGGGCGGATGCGTTCCGCCTCTACGAGATGTTCATGGGGCCGCTCCAGGAAACGAAGCCGTGGAACACCCGTGGCGTGGAGGGCGTGTATCGATTTCTCGGCCGCGTGTGGCGCATGTTCGTGGATGAACAGTCTTACGAGGAATTTGAGCAAAATCTCACCGCCCAACCCGAACGCGGCGAGGAGTTCCTGGAGGCGGTAAGGCTGTCGGCGGCCATCCGTGACGTGGCGGCCACGCCGGTGCAGGCCAAGACGTTGCACGCCTGCATCAAGAAGGTGACCGAGGATCTCGACGGGATGCGTTTCAACACCGCCATCTCCGCCATGATGATGTTCGTCAACGAGGCCATGACGTGGGAGGTGAAGCCCGCTGGATCCTTGCGGAGCTTCCTCCAGCTGCTGGCGCCGTTCGCGCCGCACATTTCGGAGGAACTGTGGGACAAGCTGCACCGGCATCTGGGCCAGACCCCGCCGAGCCTGAGTTACGAGCCGTGGCCGAAATTTGACCCGACCCTGCTGGTCGAGAGCGAGCTTGAGATTCCCGTGTCGGTGAACGGCAAGATGCGCGACGTCATCCGCGTGGCCGCCGATGCCGACAGCGCCACGCTGGAAGCCGCTGCCAAGGCGGCGGACAAGGTGAAGCCCTTCCTGGAGGGCAAAACCATCAAGAAGGTCATCGTGGTGCCGAAAAAGATGGTGAACCTCGTGGTGGCTTGAGGTGGACGGTCGGAAAGTTCACTCCGGCCGAAATCTCTGCTATACCCCGGTCCGGTGGCGCGCATGACAAAGCAGGAAATGTGGGTGCTATTCGTATTCCTGACCCTCGTGGTCACCGGATTGGTGGCCAAGGTCTGGCTGCGAACCCAACCGCCGGCACCGCTCGCGCCCTTGCCTCAGGCCATGGAATCCAACCCGCGTTAAGCCATGCCCGCCGTGGATTTTGACACCGCCTTGGAGCCCGTGCTGGAGCGCGATACGCGCTATTCTCGGGGCGCCTACCACTTCGTGCGCGACGCCCTCGACTTCACCCGGGACGCCCTGCAAAACGAGGCCATCGCCACCGTCGCGCCGCGCAAGGGGCAACACATCACGGGCCAGGAACTTCTCGACGGCGTTCGCCGGCTGGCGCTGAACCAGTTTGGGCCGATGACCCACTGCGTGCTGGAGGAGTGGGGCATCCGGAGCTGCGCGGATATCGGCGAGATCGTCTTCAACATGATCGAGGCCCAGATCCTCTCGAAGACGGACGACGACCGGCGCGAGGATTTCCACGGGGGCTACGATTTCGACGAGGCCTTCCGACGGCCATTCCAGCGTCAGGGGGCGCCGACGGGGAAGTGAGCCCCGGGAGTTTCTGCGTGAGCTCGCTTTGATGGCTGGACGGATGCCGGCGGCGTTTCGTCCGAGGTTTGCCCGGGCACCGGATAACTCCTGATGGCGTCCCGACTTCGGTCCTTGGCGGGGCCGTGGGCATCCGTAAGCTGACCGCGCTGCATGCGCCTGCTTGACCGATTTCTGCTGCGCGAACTGCTGATTCCGCTGGGGGCCTGCCTTGGCGGCTTTCTGATTTTCTGGGTCGCCTTCGATCTGCTCGGCACCCTGGACGACCTCCGGCGGCTCGGGGCCACGTTCGGCGGCATTGCCGAGCTGTATCTGATCCGGCTGCCGGAACTGCTGCTGATCGTGGTTCCCTTCGCCCTGCTGCTGGCGCTGCTGTATGTCCTCACCGCGCATTCCAAGCATCACGAACTGACCGCGATGCGCGCGGCGGGGATCGGTCTCTGGCGCATTTGCCTGCCGTATTTCGCCGTCGGTTTGACCGGCTCCGTGCTGCTTTACGCGCTCAATGAGTTCTGGATGCCCGATGCCAAGGAACAGGAGGAATTCCTCAAGGCCTCGTGGAGCGGCTCGACCAATACCCTCGGCCGGGGCTGGAGGACCCGGGTTAACCTGCGCAATCAGGCCGAGGATCGGACCTGGAACCTCGGCGCCTTCAATCTGACCAACGGCGAGCTGCGCCAGGTGGCCATCCAGATGCCATTGGCGACCGATGGATACCGTGAGGTCGTGGCGGATGGGGTCCGGTGGACGGACGGCTACTGGCGTCTGACCAATGGGCTCGAACGGATCTACCGCTGGGCCGGCGACCCGTTGCCGGCCGTGAAGGCGCGGTCGATCTTTTCGGCCGACGAAATGGGCGGCCGGCTGGAGGCGGTGGCGAATTGGGCCGGTGAGACGGTGACATTGACCAACGCCATGTTCACCAACGGCTACGTGCTCCGGCGGGGAATCACGAACGGGCAGCCGGCCACCGGTGCGGGGTGGAAGCTGGAATCCCTCGTTCCCGCCACGGGGGAAGGCGGCGCCCTGACTTTCCGTTCGCCGCTGAGTGCCGGCGCAAACCGGCGGATTTTCGCGGAATCCGGTCTTTGGACCAACCGGGCCTGGCGATTTCTCGACGTGCGGGAGTTCCTGTATCGCTCGGGCACGGACGACAACTACCTCGACCAAAAGTTCGGCGAGCTGACCTTGGATGGGTTCAGTGAAACTCCGGAGGTCATCCGCAGCGAAGTCCGGGTCGGGGCGCTCTTCAACCGGACGAAGACCATGCGCCGGCCCCAGCTCGGCTCGCGGGAGATCCTCCATTACCAGCGGCTCCATCCGGAGATTCCCGCGAAGGAACGGGCACTGTTGGAGACCCAGCTGCAGGCGCGGTTTGCCGCCCCGTGGACCTGTCTCGTGGTCGTCTTCATTGCCATCCCGTTCGGTTCGCCGTCGGGCCGGCGCAACGTGTTCTACGGAGTCGCGGGCAGCCTCGCGCTCGGGTTTTCGTATTTCGTGCTCCAGCGGCTGGGATTTGCCCTGGGGCAGGGGGGGCAGGTGATGCCGTGGCTGGCGGCCTGGCTGCCGAATCTGGTCTTCACCGCTGTGGGCACCGTGCTGATCTGCCGGGTGCGCTAACCTGACCGCCTCGCCATGCCGGGCCGCCTCGCCATTGTCCTCCATGCGCATCTGCCCTACGTGCGGCATCCGGAGCACGCGCACTTCTACGAGGAATCCTGGCTCTTCGAGGCCGTGGCCGAGTGTTACCTCCCGCTGCTCGACGTGATGGCCGGCTGGCAACGGGACGGAATCCCGTGGCGGCTGACGCTGACCCTGACGCCCACACTGTGCGCAATGCTGGCCGACGATCTTCTGCGGCAGCGGACGACCCGTCATTTGGAAGCGATGGTCGCGCTGGCCGGGAAGGAGTCCGAGCGGAATGTCCTCCGGCCGGATTTTCAGGAAGTCGCCGCGTTCTACGAAGCGAGGGCGGCGGCGTTGCTGGATCGCTGGGAAGCGTGCGACGGAGACATTCTGTCCGAGTTCCGCCGCCATCAGGAAACGGGCCATCTCGAAATTCTGACCTGTGCCGCCACGCATGCGTTGCTGCCGCTGTGGCTGGATCAGCCCGCTGCGATTCGGGCGCAACTGGCGATGGCCAAAGCCGATTATCGGCGGCACTTCCGTCGGGAACCGGACAGCCTCTGGTTGCCCGAATGCGCTTGGGATCCCGGCTTGGAGACGCATCTGGCCGCCGCCGGACTGCGGCGATGCGTGCTCGAAACCCACGGATTGATCCATGCGGAGCCCCGGCCCCGCTGCGCCACCTTTGCCCCGGTGACCACGCCGGCGGGCTTGACGGTTTTCGCCCGGGATCCGGAAAGCGCCCGCCAGGTGTGGAGCCGTCACGGTGGCTATCCGGGCGATCCGCGCTACCGGGAATTCCACCATGACCTCGCCCACGAGGCCGAGTGGGAATATCTCCGCCCCCATCAGGCGGGGGCCGCGGATCGGGTGTTCACCGGCATCAAATACCACCGGGTCACCGGCGGAAGCGGACCCAAGGAAATCTATCGCCGGCCGGAAGCGTTGGAGGCGGTCGGCGACCATGCCTGGCATTTTGTGGCGCAACGGATCGCCGCGGTGGCGGAGGCTGCCCCGCTGATGCCGCATCGTCCGCCGCTCATCACGGCGCCGTTCGACGCGGAACTGTTCGGGCACTGGTGGTTCGAGGGGCCGGAGTTTCTGGATGCCGTGGTGCGCACCATTGCCGGTGAAACGGAGCTGCGATTGACGAATCTGCGGGGCGATACGGAGGAGTTCCCCGAGCGCCAGTTGACCATGCCGGCCCGGTCCAGTTGGGGGGAAGGCGGCCATCTCGGAGTCTGGCTGGATGCGGGAAATGCGTGGATGCTGGCGCCGTTGCGGTTGGCAACGGACCGCATGGTGGCGCTGGCTCGCCGGTTTTCCGCCGCACCGACCAACGGGCTCACGAGCCGCTTCCTCGGTCAGGCCGGCCGGGAGTTGCTTTTGGCGCAGGCCAGCGATTGGCCGTTCCTGTTGAAAATGGGCACCGCCGGGACCTATCCGGCCGAGCGGTTTCAGGGGCACGTGGAAGCGTTCAACCGCCTGGCCGACGCTTTGGAAGGCGGCGAACTGTCCCGATGGAGCTCATTTCTGTGCACCCTGGAAGATTGGCATCCGCTCTTCCCAGAACTGGACTGGAGATGGTGGGCGGATTCGCCCCCGACCTTCGGCTAAAGGGCCGGCGTCCAGCTGCCGAACAACTGCCAGAAACTCGGCCGCTGCCTGCCCGGATGCTGTTCGACCTGCCGGGACATGGAGGTCCCGCGGCTTGCCTCAGGCCATGGAAGCTGCCTGAATTCGTCCAAACAGATGTCCGTTCCCGACGACTCCGCCAGTGTGAGCCTGCGCTGTTTTGGCGTGGGCGACGGCTGGCCTTCCGCCGATCGCCGGCATTCCGCATACCTTTACCGGCTCGGAACCGCCCGGTTGCTGGTGGATTGCGGCGATGGCTTCAGCCAGAGCTACAAGGCGAGCGGACTGTCCTACGAGGCGTTGGACGGAATTCTGCTGACCCACATGCACAGCGACCACGTGGGCGGTTTTTCGATGTTTCTCCAGGGGCTGTGGCTGGAACGGCGGACCCGGCCGCTCATCGTGGCGGCGCCGGCCGGAGGCATTCCCGCACTGCAGGCATGGCTGGAGGCCACCCTGCTTTCGCCGGCCCTGTTCGGTTTTCCCCTCCATTGGCTTCCGCTGGTGGCGGGGCAGGCGGTTGAAATCGCCGGAGTGACGGTTGAGCCGGCGCGGACGGGGCATCTGGATTCGCTGAAGGCGAAGCTGGCGGCCGCGCACCCTCAGGTCTGCTTCGAGGCGCTGGCGTTTGGCCTGAGCGGGGCCGGCAAACGGGTTGTGCACTCGGGCGACATCGGGGCGCCGGTGGATTTGGAGCCGCTCCTCGGGCAGCCGGTGGAGCTGCTCACCTGCGAGTTGGCCCACATCGAGTTGCCTGAACTCGCGGCGGTGCTCCGGCGTCAGCGCATCCGGCAGGCGGTGTTCATGCACCTCGGGCGCGATCATTGGGCAGATCGGCCGGGCACCCTGCGCCGGCTGGCGGACGCCCTGCCGGGGACGGAAGTTCGGGTAGCCGTGGACGGCGACGAATTCACGGCCTGAGCGGGTCGCTGCGTTCGCAATCTTCAGTGCACGGCCAGCCATCCTGTGGTTGGCTTTCCGCGTGGCGAAGGCAACACACATTCCGCTGCCGGACGGCAGCAGCGCGGCGATCCTTTACGAGGACCGTTCCATTCTCGCGCTCGACAAACCCGCCGGCTGGATTCTTGGTCCCGACGACTGGCAGCACACCCGCCGCAACCTCTCGCTCCAGCTTCAGGATGACATCCGGGAAGGCGCATTTTGGGCGCAGTCACGCAATCTCCGCTTCATCCGTTTCATCCACCGTCTCGACGGTCCGACCAGCGGGGTGATGCTCTGGGCGAAAAGCCAGGGAGCACTGGAGCAATACTCCCGGCTGTTCGCCACCCGCGGAGTCAACAAGACCTACCTCGCGGTGACCGACGGGATCCCGTCCGAAAAGATCTGGCGCCGCCGCGATCCCATCGGGCCGGAGCCGGGCAAACCCGGCCGCTACATGGTGGACCCCGCCGCGGGCAAGGAGGCGGAAACCAACTTCGAGCTGCTCGACGTCTCCGGACGGCAGGCGCTGGTGCTGGCGGAACCCTATTCCGGCCGGACGCACCAGATCCGCCTGCACCTGCTGGCCACCGGTTGCCCGGTCGCCGGTGACGAACTGTATGGCCGACCCTCGGATGGCGGTCTCGGATTGCGTGCCATCCGGCTGGAGTTCCGTGACCCGTTCACCAAACGGCCCATCTGCATCGATGCCCCGGTGAAGGACTTCTGCTGGAGTTACGGCTTCCGTGTGCCCGATCGGGTGCGGGAGCTGGCCCGGCGGCGAGATCAGGCGCCGCCCCTGCCGAAGCTCGACGCCGGTGCCGAATTGGCGGAGGCGTCCGATGGCGAAACAGCGTTGGGTGAACCCGCCTTCGACGACGGTCAGGAGCCCCAGCGTGCAGCGCCGCCGCGGCCAGCGCCGGTGCGACCATTTCCCCGCGCGGGCACTGGCCGTCCGGCACCGCGAAAGCGCCCGCCCGGTCCGCCCCGTTCTCGCGGACCGTCCCGTTAAGGACCAAGCTCGTGGTGGTGAGGGGCGTTTTGGCGGCGGTCCGGTTCACATTCCGGTTTCCGCCCGGCAAGGCATCGTGTTTCCTCCGCCGCGCATGACCAGTGCCGTGATTGTTGCCGCCGGCCGGGGAACCCGCATGGGCCCCGACGTGGACAAACTGTTCCTCGAAGTCGCCGGGGCGCCGGTCATCGCCCACACGTGGCGGCGTTTCGACGCCTGCCCGGAAATCGGCGAGCTGATTCTCGTGGTGCGGGACGGAATGCAGGACGCCTTTCGCGAGCTTGCGGCCGGCTTGGCGCTGAAGAAGCCCTTCCGGTTCGTGCCCGGGGGCGCGGAGCGGCAGGACTCCGTGTGGAACGGTCTGGTTGCGCTGGATCCGGCGGCGGACGTTGTCGCCATCCAGGACGGTGCCCGTCCCTGCACGCCGGCCGAGGTCATCACCCGCTGCCTGCAAGTTGCCCGCACCACCGGGGCCGCCGTGGCCGCCCAGCGGGCCACCGACACCATCAAGGAATCCGATGGCGGCACCCGCATCGCCCGCCACTTGGACCGGTCACGGCTGTGGGCGGTGCAGACGCCGCAATGTTTCCGGGTGGATGTCATTCGCCGCGCCCTCGCCGCGGTAAAGGCGGCCGGAGCCCAAGTGACCGACGATACGGCCGCGTGCGAATTAATCGATCAACCGGTCGAGTTGATCGAAAGCCGCCTGCCCAATCCGAAGGTTACAGCGCAGCCCGACGTTCCCTTTGTGGAACTGCTGCTGCGGGCCTGAGGTGGGCAGAAGTGGCTTCGCTGGATCCGGCTATTTCCCGCCGGCAGCGGTGCGGAGCGACTGGGCGAGTTCTTCCGGCGTCCATTCGTTGCCGATGAAGATTTCGTGCACCCGGCCTTCGGGGTTGAGCACCACGGTGCGCAGATTGTGATTCTGCTGGGCGATGGGGACGTTGCGCCCGAAGTAGAGTCCGAAGTGTCCCGAGATTCGTTCGATCTGGTTGAACGATCCCGTCGCGAGGCTCCAGCGGGCCGGGTCGTATTTGTGACGGGTGCCGTATTGTTTGAGGGTTTCCGGCGTGTCAAACTCGGGATCGAACGACAGCGACAGCAGCCGCCAGTTCGCGGGCGCATCCTTCGCCTCGGCGAGTTGCCGGTGAACCTTGGTGAAGTTGTCGGTCATCTTGGGACAGAACGTGGGGAAAGGACACCGGGTGAAGATGAACGTGATCGCCACCGCGTTGCTGCGGTAGTCGGACAGGTGAATCGTCCGGCCCAGCTCGTTCGTGAAGGTGTAATTGGGAACGAGGTCGCCCACCTTCAGCTCGGGCACATCCGGGATGACCTTAATGTCCGAACCGACATTGGTGGGTTCCGCCTTCGTGGTGCCGAGGATGCGGATCTGGTCAATCCAGCCGTCGGTTTCCGTCACCCGCATCCGGAACTCGATCCGGTCGCCCGTCATCAGTCCGGTCAGCTCGTTCGTCGGGCGGGCCTCAAACGGCATCGTCATCGCCATCATGTAGCCGGGAATCTCCTCGTGTTTCACCTTCACGGTCTTGCCGGTCGGCGGCGCCACGACCACGCCGCGGACGGTGTAGTTGGTGATGCTCTCGGCGACTGGCTGAGCCGGCGTGGACGCGGCGGGCGCCGGCGGGTTGGCGGGGGAACAGCCGAAGTGCAACGCCGACAGCGCCGCCAGCGCGCCCGCGAACCGGAAGCGGACAGGGAATCGTTTCATCAGCAGCGGCAATTTACGTGGCGAAGCGGGACAGGCAATCCGGGGAAACAAAAAGGCCGCGTCCGGCAAACGGACGCGGCCACGAGAGCGGTGTCGGGTCAGAGGCCGACGAGGGCGGCGTTGGGTGCCGGCGTCGGCAGCAGACCGCAGTTGTCGGAGACGTAACGGCCCTGCTTCGTCAGCGGGCGTTCCTTCTTCGGCTTGTCGGCCCGCGGTTCCTTCGGCTTGGCCGGCTGGGCCGGGGCTTCGGGTTTCGGCTGGGGCTTCTTAGCGGTCTCGAGCAGGCCGTTGGCGAACTCGATGACGTGGCCTTGATGGACCAGCCAGTGCAGGTCACTCAGCAGCGCCTGCTGTTCGGCGGTGGCTGTGGGGGCGGGAGCCGGAGCCGCTTCGGCGGCGGCAGGTGCAGCCGCCGCTTCCGGGGCCGGACCGTCCTTGGGTTCCACCTCAGCTGGAGCTTCCACCGGATTCGCCGGAGCCGGGGCGACCTCCACCACGGGGGACGGCGCGAGCGCGGCGATGAGCTTCTTGCGGGTCGGCTTGTCCGTCGTGTTGATGAACTCGATGATCCGTTTCACGCCGGGCTGAACGAGCGTGTTCTCGAGATCGAGATAGTGCGGGCGGGCGATGGCCACGTGCACGGCCGTCTTGTCCCGCTTGAAGAACTGCAACCCGGCGTGCGCGAAGGCACCGCTGAGCGCGGTCATCGTGCGGATCGGGAAGCGGCGTTCGCGTTCCAGGCTGACCCGGAGCACACGCATCAGCGGTTCCGGCAACCGCGGGGCGTTGGGCTGGCGGTTGAGCGACCAGACATCGGCCTGCTTGATGACGTTCGCGGCGTGCTTCGCGCGGAAGTGCTCCTCGACGGCGGCCATCGAGTGCAGCGTCTGCGGTTCCTCCACGTTGAGGGCGATGAACTGCTGTTTGGAGCTCTGGCCTTCCAGCCAGCTCTTCACGGCCGCCTCGTCCTTCACCATGCGGACCTTGCTCTTGAACACCTCGAACGGCAGCCGCGGCGCGCGCTGGGCGTGCAGTTCGCGGAGCTTCTCCTGGTAACCGTGGTAGTTCGGCGGGCCGAGGATGATCTCGTCGAACTGCGCCACGAGCGTCCAGACGCCCTTCGGCGGATCGCACGGGGTCTTCTCGACCTGATAGAACGTGTCGAAGTGGGCCCGCAACACGTGGGCCACCGCCTCGCGTTCGGTCAGCCAAACGCTGTCGTCGAGCGAGCAGACGAAGAACTGGATGTCCGCCTTGCCTTCCTTGTCCCGCACCGGGCGGAAGGTGACCTCGTAACGGTCGGGCTTCTGGATCACCAGCGACGCGACCTCCAGCAGCGGGTATGCGCGGCCGCTCAGCTTGATCTGGCGGGCGAGCGAAACCACCCCGGCTGGATCAGGGCGCATCTCGACCTCGATAGGGGGCAGCGGCTCCGGCTCGCGTTCGCGGCGGTCATCACGGCGTCCACCACGGAAGGGAGGCTTGCCGCCACCGGCCGTCGGATCCCACTTCAGGCCACCGCCTTCGCCGCCGGGACCGCCCGGACGGGGGCCGCGGCCATCACGACGGGGGCCACCTGGACCGCCGGGGCGCGGACCGCCAAAACCACCCGGACGGGGTCCGTCACGGCGGGGACCACCAGGACCATCCCGGCGCGGTGGGCGGTCACCGAAACCACCCCGGCCGCCGCGTCGATCCCCGCGGTCGGCACCTTCGTTGCCGCTGTAGTTGGCGAAGCGATTCTGGTCGGCGGGCTGCTGCGCCCACGAAGGCAAAAACGCCTTCTCCAGATCCAGAGACAGGTCCTGCGTATCACTCATAAGAATAAAAGGCCCCGCCGCGGCGGGGTTTGGCTAGATGCAAAGCGGCGCGGACGATGCGAGCGGGGTGGGGAAAAGGCAAGTGCCGGGATAGTTTCCCCGGAAGCGGTCTGGCCGGGGCCCGGCGCGGAGGCCTTGCCGCCGAAACGGAGTTCGGTCTTGTCCCCCGGAGGACGGCTTCAGAGACTCGCGCCATGCCTGACGCAAACGCCCCGGCGCCGAAGAAGCCCCTCATGGAGCTGCCGGAAACGCCCCGGGTCCTGCCCTTCCTGGTTTTCCTCCTGTTCATGCTGATCCCGACCACGGTGTTTCCGGGGGCGGAGTATTGGCTGTATGCCGCCAAGACCGTCGCGGGCGCGGGCGTGTTGTGGTGGCTGCGGGGCCGGTTGCCGGAAATGAAATGGGCCGTGAGCTGGGAAGCCGTGGTGGTGGGCGTGGTGATCGCCGTCGTCTGGATCGGCCTGCCGCCGATCAAGGCGCCGTGGGAGCTCTTCTCGAAAGCCAAGGAGGCCAAGCCGCCGGAAGTCTGGAACCCGGTCGCCTATTTCGCGGGAAATCCGATTCTTGGGTGGGGCTTCTTTGCGGTGCGCGCCCTGGGTCGCTCGCTCGTCGTGCCGGCCATCGAGGAAATCTTCTACCGGGGCTTCGTATATCGCTACGTGATCAGCCCGAACTTCACGGAAGTGGCGCTCAACCGCTGGCACGCCGGCGCGTTCGCGCTGACCAGTGCGATGTTCGGCCTCGCGCACGGCGAGCACTGGCTTCAGGGCATCCTGTGCGGCGCCGCCTATCAGTGGCTGGTGCTGCGCAAGGCGCGCCTCGGCGATGCCATGCTGGCCCACGCGATCACGAACCTCATCATCAGCATCTACGTGGTGGTGACGGGCCAGTGGCAGTTCTCGTGAGCGGCGGCACTGTCCAGGCCGATGCGGTCCTAGCCTTGTCCGCACCGCCGTGTGTGGTGTTCGAGGACGAACATCTGCTCGTGGTCAACAAACCGGCCGGCTGGAACACGCATGCGCCGTCCCCGTTCGCCGGCGAAGGCATCTACGAATGGCTGCGGCATCGCGAGCCGCGGTGGGCGTCGCTGTCCATTCTCCATCGCCTGGACAAGGAAACCAGCGGTCTTCTGATTTTCGGCAAAACGCCGCTCGCCAACCGATCGCTGACGGCGCAGTTCACGGAGCGGACGGTCGAGAAGCGCTACCTGCTGGTCACCGACGCGCCCACGCCGGCCGAGGAATGGACGACGGAAACCGCGATCGTTCGGGTGGGCGAACGTTATCTGGCACGCCCGCTTGCCGCCGGCGGCGAACGGGCCGAGACCCGCTTTCGCGTGGTGCGGCGCTCGGGTTCGACGTCCTGGATCGAGGCGAAGCCCGTGACCGGTCGCACGCATCAGATTCGCGTTCACGCTGCCCACGTTGGGTGTCCGATTCGTGGCGATGTCCTTTACCGCGGTGCCAACGCGGCCCGGGTGTTCCTGCATGCGCGGCAGATCGTCTTTCGTCATCCGGCCACCGGTGAGCCCGTCGTTTTCAGCGCCGGCGAGGACACGGACGACTCGTTCTTCGTTCGCATCAGCGAAGGTCTGCGATCCGCCGTGGTGAACCCGGCCGAAACGGATGCCTGCCGGCTGAGACACGGCGCGGCGGACGGGCTGCCGGGTGTTTACGTGGACCGCCTGGGAGAATTCGACCTTGTGCAGACGGACACGGAAGCCGGATTGGGAAACTGGCCGGCGTCGGAAAGTGCGATGCCGCGGGGAACCTATCTGAAGCGACTCAGCCGCCACGTCCGGAGCAAGTCCGTGGAGGAAACCTCGCCGCAGTTGGTGCGCGGCGAACCGGCGCCCGAGCGGTTCGTGATCCGGGAGAACGCGGTGCGCTACGAACTCAGCTTCACCGAAGGCTACTCCTATGGCCTGTTCCTGGATCAGCGCGACAACCGCCGTCGCCTGCTGACCGGCCATGTGGCCGCGGAGTTTCCGCTGTTCCCGGACGGGGCGGCCGGGCGCGAGGTGCTGAACTGCTTTGCCTACACCTGCGCCTTCAGCGTGTGCGCCGCGCTCGGCGGGGCGCGCACCACAAGCCTGGATCTTTCCCGGAAGTATCTCGACTGGGGCCGCCGCAACTTCGCGCTCAACGGCCTCGACCCGGCCGCGCACGATTTCATCTTCGGCGATGTGTTCGACTGGCTGCTGCGGCTCGGGAAAAAGGGCCGGCAGTTCGACGCGGTGTTGCTTGATCCGCCGACGTTTTCGCGTTCGAAGGAGCGCGGGGATTTTCGGGCCGAGGCCGACTACGGCCAGTTGGTGGCGACGGCGCTGCCGCTGGTTCGACCCGGTGGGATTCTCTTTGCTTCGACCAATGCCGCTCGGCTCGCGCCGGAAGTCTTCGGGGAACAAATCCGACAGGCCGTGGTCTCCGCGCACCGCCGGGTGGTGCAGGAGCATTACGTGCCGCAGCCGCCGGACTTCCCCGTGAGCCGCGAGGAGCCGGCCTACCTCAAGACGCTGTGGCTGCGCGTCGGGTGAAGCACACGGGCACCGTTACCCGAAGTGTTTTCAATTGAAGAACCGGGCCACCAGTTCTGCCGGCAGTTCCGGCGTGGCTCCGGCTTGGGTGCAAACGTAAGCCGCAATGTCGGTCGCGGCCGCGAGCAGTTCTGCGGTCGGCCAATCCTGCACCAAGCCCATCACCAAGGCCGCCGTGTAGGCATCGCCGGCGCCGACGGCGTCCACGACGTTCACGGCCCGTCCCGGCTCGAAGGTCCAAGTCCCGTTCCGCAGCACCCGGCTGCCCGCGGCGCCCAACGTGAGCGCGACGGTGTGAAGCCCGAAGCGTTCGGCGATTTGACCGAGCTGGGATTCCGCCGAACCGCTCAGGCCGAACTGCATCGCAAGGATGGGGAGCTCGGTCTCGTTCAGCTTTAGGACATTCGCCCACTCGAGGGAACCGGCAATGACCTCCGCGGTGTGAAACGGCGCCCGCAGGTTGATGTCGCAAACTTTCAGCGCGTGGGCGGGAGCCGCCTGCACCAGTTGCCGGATCGCGTCACGGGCGGCGGGCGAACGTTGGGCTAGGGAGCCAAAGCAGACCACGTCGGCCGCTGCGACCTGCCGGAGGGCGGTTTCGGAGGCCACCAGAAGATCCCACGCCACGTTTTCGCGGATCGTGAACTTCGGTTGTCCGTCCACCGAAACCTCCACCGCGACGGTGCCGGTCGGCGCGTGGTCGGATCGGCTGACGGAGGACACATCCACGCCGCGGACGGCCAGCCGCCGGAGCGCTTCGGTCCCGAGTTCATCGGTTCCGACGCACGAAACCAAGGCGGCGTCCGCCCCCAAGGCCCGGCAGTGGCACGCGAAGTTTCCCGGCGCACCGCCCAACTGCGGACCGGCCGGCAGCAGGTCCCAGAGAACTTCCCCGAGGCTGACGATACGGACGGGGCGGCTCATGCCTCGCGGATGCCGAGATGCCGCTGGATCTGTTCGAGGGGGACGCCCTTGGTCTCGGGCACCATGAACTTCACCCACAGCAACTGGAGGAACATCATGCCGGCGAACAGCAGGAAGATGTAGCCAGGCGCGAAGGCCGCGATCATCAGCGGGAAGAACTGCGTGAGCAGGGCGGCGAAGATCCAGTGGGTAAAGCTGCCGAGCGATTGTCCCGCGGCCCGATAGCGGTTCGGGAAAATCTCCGAGATCAGCACCCAGATCACCGTTCCCTGGCCGATGGCGTGGGCGGCGATGAAGGCAAAGATGCACACCAGCACGATCATTCCGCCCGCGCCGGCGGCGGTGGAAGCCTCCTTCAACGCCTGGCCGGCCGCGGCATTTACCTGGGCGATCGTTGCCTCCGGCGGCAAAACGACGCGGGTGGCGCCTGACCGGGCATCCGCGGTTGCGTCCACCAGGGCCTGCCGGGCGGCGGCAAAGTCGCGTTGCAATGCTTCCTGTCGTGCGGGGTTCGCGGTCGCGAGCTGGCCGGCGATCGAGCGCACATCCACCGCCTTGGACGCGGCGCGGAATTGCGGCGCCCAGGTGAAGAACGCGACGGCGCACAAACCGAGCGAGGCGATGTAGCCGAACGAGCCGATGAGCAGCAGCGTGCGCCGGCCGAGACGGTCAATGAGCCACAGGCCAACGTAGGTGAAGGCGAGATTCGTGACGCCGATGCCGACTGATTGGGCAAGGGCGTTCTCGCTGCCGGTCAGGCCGAAAATGCGCGGGGCGAAGTAGAGGATCGCATTGATGCCCGACAGCTGGTTGAAGAACGCGACCAGGAAGGCGAGCAGGATGGGCACCTTCAGTCGGGCCGACCAGAAGCCCGTCGTGGAGGTGGTGGTGGCGGAAGCCGCGGTGATCTCGTCCGCCGCCCGGGTCAGGGCGGCTTCGTCGGCGTCCGGGCTGATCTGGCGGAGCACGGCGAGCGCACCGGTCCGGTCGCCGCGCCGGGAGAGCAGCCACCGCGGGCTTTCTGGGATCGTGAAGCAGAGCAGGGAATACAGCGCGGCCGGGAACGCCTCGACGCCGAGCATCCAGCGCCACGCATTTTCCCCGGCGTTGCGCAGAAGCCAGTTCGAGAGGAACGCGACGAGGATGCCGAAAACGATATTGAACTGAAACATCCCGGCCAGGCGGCCGCGGCGTTCGGGCGGCGAGATCTCCGAGATGTAGAGGGGCGCCGTGACCGTGCAGATGCCGACGCCCAATCCGCCGATGAAGCGGGCCACAATGAACGACCACGGATCGTTCGCGAGACCCGACCATACCGCTGACACGAAGTAGAGGACGCCGACCCAGAGAAGCGTCTGTTTGCGGCCAAAGCGGTCCGTGGGCCAGCCGCCGATCACCGAGCCCAGCACCGTTCCGTAGAGCGCGGAGGCCATGACCAGCCCGTGCATGGCCGGGCTGAGGTTCCACAGCGACTGGATGGTCTGCTCCGCGCCGGAGATGACCACGGTGTCGAAGCCGAACAGGAAGCCGGCCAGCGCGGAAACGAGCGACCAGTAGAAGATGCGGGAAGTCATGGCGGAATGGGCGGACTCAGCTCAGCGGTTGGCGCGGTTCAGCGGATCCCAGAACTCGGAATTGGCGAGGGCCTTGGCGTTGCCGCTGATGGGATCGGCGGGCGGGTTGATCTGCTTGTCCTTGCGCACCTCGGAGTGGCCGTCCGCGAAGCTGGCCGTGCCGCCGGTCTTGTGGCGCAGGAAGTCCACGCCCTCGAAGCCGCGGGTGGTGGACGCCTTGGCATCCATGCACGAGGACGGCCACCAGAGGCTGCTGCTCCATTCGCGATTGGACGTCGGCATGGATTCGCCGATTTCCATGGTGCGCGCCGGGCTGACAATGGCGGTCCGCTTGAACCAGGCGGCGGTATCAAACTTGATGCCCCCGAGGGAAACCGTTTCCGGTCCGTAGGGGTAACGGCCGAGGAAAAAGGCGTTCATGCCGTAACCCACCATGTGGGAGTCGAATTTCCAGTTCCAGGCGACGCCATTGTCGAGACGTTTGCCCTTCAGGCTGGGGCAGCGGAAGATGTTCGTGATGGTCGGGCGGTAGCCCTGAATGGTGACGCCCCACCAGTTGGTCAGGATGACGGTGCCGCCGGGAAACCCGGGCAGGTTGCCGTTGCGGTGGCCCGGATACACCTCGTTGTTCTCGTCGGTGTAGAACCGCATGAGCAGCGCCATCTGCTTGTTGTTGTTCAGGCAGGCGGTGACCTCGCCCTTGGCCTTGGCCCGGCTCAGGGCGGGCAGCAGCATGCCGGCGAGGATGGCGATGATCGCGATGACGACAAGGAGCTCGATCAGTGTGAAACCGCGGTGACGAGGCACCGCGCGGGGCACGGAGGAGTTCATGGATGCAAGCGGGATGGTGATGGAGTCGCTGGCTTCAGTGGCCATAAGGCGAGGGATTTCACGCGGACGTTACGCAGGCTTTCCGAGGCGGCGAGCCCAAATTCCAGACCGGACTTGGTGGGCAAAACGAGGTCGGTGATCACGCTTTCGCCACCTTGGGCGAAGACTTCGAGCGAGGAGGTGTCGATCAGCAACCTCAAGTCCACCGCGCCGTTGATGGTGCGCAACGGGGCGGCATGGACGCCGCGGAAGGCGGTGCTGAAGTCGCTGCGCCCGGAGTTCGAGCGGTCAAGGCGGAGGACCGAGGCGCCGAAGTCCGCTTCAATGCGGGTTTTCCCGTGGTCGCCATGCCGGCAGACCAGTTCCAACACGCCGCCGGCGGGGACATTTTCGAGGCGCAATTCCAGTTCGGCCAAGCCGGAGGGAATGGGGCGCTTCGCCAACCACGCCGCGGCTTCGTCGAGGGTGGCGTTTCGGAGTGAACCGCCCTTGGTCCGGAGTTGGGCCAGTTCCCGCACGGGCCGTTGCACGAGCCGAATTCCTTCCGGAGTCCGGCGAAGGGTGAGTTCCCGGGGCACGGTCATCGCGCTGCGCCAGGGCAGCGTGGGCACCTCGTTCGCGTAGTCCCAATTGCTCATCCATCCAAGCCACAGGCGGCGCCCGTCGCGCGCGGGCACATCGCTCCACGACACCGCGGCATAAAAATCGCGTCCCCAGTCGGCCCACGACGGGCCCGGGACGCCGGCGTCGGCGATGAAGCGGTTGCCGTCAAAGGCGCCGACAAAATACTGACAGCCCGATCCGCCCGCCGGGCCGCCCGGGTTGATGTTCACGACCAGCACCCATTTTGACCCGCCGCCTTCCAGCTTCAGGGGAAACAGGTCGGGACATTCCCACAATCCGTTGGTGGCGCCTTTCCCGCCGAATTCACCGACGTAGCGCCACTGCCGGAGATTGGGCGAGGCGTAGAAGTGAACCTTCGCCTCCTTGGGTAACGCCACCGTCATCAGCCAACGCGAGGTTTCCTGGTGCCAGAACACCTTGGGATCGCGGAAATCGGCCATCTTCACGTCGAGGACCGGGTTGTCGGCGAACTTGGTCCAGGTGCGGCCCCGGTCGTTGCTGTAGGCGATCTGCTGGTTCTGAAGCGGCCTGTCCGTGTAATGACCGGTGTAGATCGCGACCAGCGGCGGCCGGCCGTTCCGGCCGAAACCGCTCGTGTTCTGCCAGTCCACCACCGCGGAGCCGGAAAAGATCATCACGCCGTTCTCTTCCGCCAGCGCCAGCGGCAGATGCTCCCAGTGCACCAGATCCCGGCTGACGGCGTGCCCCCAGCTCATGTGCCCCCACCGGTTTCCGAACGGGTTGTTCTGGTAGAACAGGTGATACTCACCGTCGAAGAAAACCATGCCGTTCGGGTCGTTCATCCACGTGTCCGCCGGCGTGAAATGAAACTGCGGCCGCCACTGCTCGCGGTAGGTCGGGGCGACGTCGGCGAGCAGTGGGGGGACGGAGAAGAATTGTCCCGCGGCAGCCGCCAACAGGGCGAGCCCCCTGAGCGGAAACCTTCTGACGGCCTTGGAAAGCGCTTTGATCATGATGTGCGAACTCCGGCCGGAGGGCGCCGATGACACGGATGCCTCGGACGCGTGACTGGCCTCTTGGAACGGGATTCGGATATCGCTGCGCCGTCTCCCAGCCAACTGCCATTCGTTCAACCTGGCAGTTTCCCGTGCTGACAGGTGGTTGACCTGTCAGTGACAGGTGCGGCTTCATGGCCGGGTGTCCGAAACGGAACCGAAGCATCGGCGCATCTCCCAGGAACTGATGCAGATGATCGCCGCCGGCCGCTATGCCATCGGGGCGCGGCTGCCCAGCGAAGCGCAATTGGTCAGACTGCACGGAGTTTCCCGGCCCACCGTGATCCGCGCGCTCAAGGATCTGCAGGCGACCGGCCTGATCGAACGCCGCATGGGCTCCGGCAGCTTCGTGCGGCGCCCGGCTCCGGCGGCGAACTCCGCGAGGCAGCTGGGCCTGCTGATTCCCGGGCTGGGGCGGACGGAAATCTTTGAACTCATCTGCGGCGAACTCGCCAGCGTGGCCCGGGCGCAGAACTTCAGCCTGCTGTGGGGCGGCTCCGAGCATCCGCGACACGATGCCGATCTCAGCCTCGGACAGGCGCGGGAAATCTGCGACCAGTTCGTCGGCCGGCGCATTGACGGCGTCTTCTTCGCTCCGTTTGAGCTGATCCCGCGCCGCGAGGAGGCCAACCGCGAGATCGCGGAACGGCTTCGTCAGGCGGGCATCCCGGTCATTCTGATTGACCGCGACCTCGGGATGTTCCCCAAGCGCAGCGATTTCGACCTGGTCGGCCTCGACAACATGGCCGCCGGGTTCCTGCTGGCGGAACATTTCCTGAGGCTGGGTTGCGAACGGTTTGCCTTCGTAGCCCGGCCCAACTCCGCCTCCACGGTGGACGCCCGCATTGCCGGGGCACGCGCCGCCATTGCCAACCATGGGCTCGAACTGCCGCCCAACTGGGTCAATCTGGGCGACCCGACGGACGTTCGCTTCGTGCGTCGCCTGGTGGCCGGCCGCCGGTGGGAAGTCCTGCTCTGCGCCAACGACCATACGGCTGCCGAACTCCTGGGGACCCTGCATCGCGAGGGGCATCGGGTGCCGGAAGACGTCCGCCTCGCCGGCTTTGACAACGTGCGCTATGCCACCCTGCTGGCCCGACCGCTCACGACGATTCACCAGCCCTGCCGGGAAATCGCCGTGGCGGCCATGCGTGCGATGCTCGATCGGTTGGCGGACCCCTCGTTGCCGCCCCGCAGCCAGTTGCTCTCACCGTCTCTGGTGGTGCGCGAAACCTGCGGGGCCTACGCCGCCACCGGCGGCGGCCGGAAGCGCTGAAGTTCCAGTTCTCCCTGAAGTTCGGCTTGGGCTTGCGGACAACGTGCTCGCGATTCGTGCAGTCGAGCGGCCGAAGAGAGTTTCCCCGCCTGTTCGAAGCGGTCCCCGGGGAGCCACTTGCCCGCGGCGCCGTCGCGTGCGACAACCCGCCGAGCAATTCCTATGAACCGCCGCGATTTCCTCGCCACCGCCACGCTCGCTGCCGCCGGACTGGCGGTTTCCACGACCTCGGCCCGCGCCGCCATGCCGCTGCTGGACCGCAACGGCAAACGGATCCGGCTGGGCATGGACAATTTCGCGGTGCGCGCCCTGGGCCTGAAGGGCAGGGACTTGGTGGACTATGCGGCAAAGCTGAACCTCGACACCCTGTTCATCACCGATCTGCCGGCCCTCGGCTCGCTCGAACCGGCGAAGGCTTCCGAATTGCGCTCCTACGCGACGGACAAAGGCATCGAGGTGCTGCTCGGTTCGTGGAGCATCTGCCCGACGTCGAAGACGTTCAAAAAGGACTGGGGCACGGCGGAAGAGCACCTCGCCTTGGGGATTAAGCTTTCGAAGGCCGTCGGTTCGCCCGTGTTCCGCGTCGTGCTCGGCGCCCGCGAGGACCGGCGCTCTCCGGGCGGCATCGAGGCCCGCATCGAGGACACGGTGAAGGTGCTCAAGTCGCAGCGCAGCCTGGCACTGGATTCCGGCGTGAAGGTGGCGATTGAAAATCATGCCGGCGACATGACGGCGAATGAGCTGATCACACTGATCGAGGCCGCCGGCAAAGACTGGGTGGGCGCCAACATGGACAGCGGCAATGCTGCGTGGACGCTGGAGGATCCGCTGGAATCGCTCGAAAAGCTCGGGCCGTATGCGCTGACCACCAGCCTGCGGGATTCGGCGATTTGGGAGTCGCCCAAGGGCGCCACGGTGCAGTGGACGGCGTTTGGCGAGGGCGGTTGCCTGGATCACAAGGCGTATTTCGCGCGTTTCGCCCAGCTTTGCCCGGGCGTGGCGGTGAACGTCGAAACCATCGGCGGATTCGCCATCGAGTTCCCGTATCTGGAGCCAAGTTTTCTGGAAGCCTTCCCGAAGAAGTCCGCGGCCGAGCTGGCCCGTTTCATCGCGGTGGCCAAACGCGGCAAGCCGGTCGCCAAGGACTCGCTGTCGGACCGCGAGCGCCAGGAAGGGGAACTGGCCCGCAGCCTCCGCTATCTGCGGGAGGAAATCGGCCTCGGGGCAAAGGCCTGACGGGAATCCGGGAGGATTTTCTTTTCCCGGGCCCGCTGCCTGCGTGACTCTGCGCGGGTCGTTCATCCATGACCGCGTTACCTGGCCAGTCTGCCCGTTCGTCGCATCTCAAGGACCTCGATTATTCCGTGGTCCAGCAGTGCATGCACTGCGGGCTGTGTCTGCCGACGTGTCCGACCTACGACGCGACAAAGCTGGAGCGGAATTCCCCGCGCGGCCGCATTTCGCTGATGCGCGCCATCGCGGACGACCGGTTGGAGCCGACCAAAGAGTTTGCGGACGAGATGTATTTTTGCCTCGGTTGCCTCGCCTGCATGACGGCCTGCCCGGCTGGGGTGAATTACGCCGAACTCTTCGAGCACGCCCGGGCCGAAGCCGAGGCGTCGGGCGTGCTGAAGTCGCCGAAACGGTCCGCGATCCGCGCCTTCACGGTCGGCTGGCTGTTCATGGACCTGAGCCGACTCCAGTTGCTCGGCCGGGCGATGCGGCTCTGGCAGGACACGGGCCTGCAGGGATTCGTGCGGCGGAGCGGCGTGATGAACTTGCTTCCGAATCGACTGCGGGAGCTGGAGGCCATGACGCCCGCGGTTGAGGCGGAGTTTTCGGCGGACCTGATTGCTCCGGTCACGCCCCCGCGGGATGGCCGGCGTTATCGGGTCGCGATGCTGACCGGCTGCGCGCAGGACCTGACCTTCGCCAGCGTGAACCGCGACACGGTCGAGGTGCTGGCGCACAACGGCTGCGAGGTCGTCACCCCGCCGATGCAGAACTGCTGCGGCTCGCTGCATGCGCACAACGGCGAGTGGGAGCTGGCCCAGCAGCTGGCGCGACGGAACATCGACCAGTTCCCGCCGGAGCACTTCGATGCGATCATCACGAACGCCGGCGGCTGCGGTTCGCACCTGAAGCACTACGCGAAACTGCTGGCCGATGATCCCGCCTATGCGGCGCGTGCCCATCTGTGGGACCGGAAGGTGAAGGACATCCACGAATGGCTGGCCGAAATCGGCATCGAGCGGCCGCATCCGCAGCAGCCGGAGCAGGTGGTCACGTATCACGAGAGCTGTCACCTGTGCCACGGCCAGAGGGTGGTCAGCCAGCCGCGCAAGCTGCTCCAATCCATCCCGAACCTCCGCTTGGTGGAGTTGGCCGAGTCGAGCTGGTGCTGCGGTTCCGCCGGCATCTACAACCTCACGCAGCCGGAGATGGCCGGGCAATTGTTGGAGCGCAAAATGGACCACATCATCGCCAGCCGTGCGACGACCGTGGCCACCGGGAATCCGGGCTGTTTGCTGCAGTTGATCAACGGCTGCAAACAGCGCGGGATCGAACTGCGCGTGGTGCATCCGATCACCCTGCTCGCCGAAGCCTACCGGCGTTAGTCGGCGGAGCGGTGGGCGCGGTAAACGAGGAAGAGCTCGTCACCCACGCGGCGTTTGGACTTCAGTTCAAACTGGGCGGCGTCGGCCAGGCGCGAAAACCCCTGGCCATCCGCAATGGTGGGAGCGGTGCGGCCTCCGAAAATCAGCGGACACCAGGTGAGGTGAACTTCGTCCACCAGTCCGGCTCGGAGCAGGGCGTCGTTGACTTGGGAGCCCCCCTCGCAGACCAAGCGGCGGACGCCGAACTCCGTTCGCAACCGCCGGAGCAGGGCCGAAAAATCCACTTCCTCACGACCGAGGGGCCAGACGTGCGGAGTCAGTTTTTGCAGCCGACGGAGGCGGGTGGCCGGGGCGGATTCTGTGGTCACGACGACCACCGGCGAGAAATCCTTGGACCACAGTTCGGCGTCGGGGGCGATCGACCCGCGGCCGCTGATCACCACCCGCAACGGATGCGATGCCAGGCCCCGCCGTTTCCGCAGCCGGGTGCAGGATTCCGGTCCGTTTCCCAGCGTGGCGTGTGATTCCTCCACCGTGCGCGCACCGCAGAGAATCGCATCGGCGGTCGCCCGAATTTCGTAGAGGTGGGCGAGGTCCCGCGGGCTGCCGAAGCTGGTGACCTCGCGGTTGGCCGTGGCGATTTTGCCATCCGCCGTCATGGACATGTGGATCAGCACAAACGGCCGCTCGGGCGGTGTCGGAGCGGCTTTGCGGGAGGAGCGGCGAGGTTTCGCGGGCATGCTGTGGGATACTGGGTGGAGCGGGGCAGTTGGTTGGCCGGATCGCACGTGATGACGCTCAGAAGATGAACATGGCGTCGCCGTAACTGAAGAAGCGGTATCGCTCCCGGATCGCTTCCGCGTAAGCCCGCTGCATCCGCTCGCGGCCCTCAGGGTGCTGGCCCGGGGCTAAAAACGCGCTCACGAGCATCAAGAGCGTGCTTTGGGGCAGGTGGAAGTTGGTGATTAGTGCGTCCACCACCGAAAATGTCGCCGGAGGGTGGATGAAGATGCGGGTCCGCCCGGCTCCGGCGATGACTGTCCCGTGGGTTCGCCCCAAGTGCTCCAGCACCCGCATGGTGGTGGTGCCCACCGCGATGATCCGCCGGTTAACCGCCTTGGCGCGCCGGATGGCTTCCGCGGCATCTGGGGCGACCTCAAAACGCTCCTCGTGCATCGGGTGGTCCGCAATCCGCTCCGCCTTCACGGGGGCAAACGTGCCGGCCCCCACGTGCAACGTAACAAACTGGGTCTCAATTCCCTGCGCGCGAAGTTGTCCGAGAAGTTCCGGGGAAAAATGCAGGCCCGCGGTTGGGGCCGCGACGGAGCCGTCGTGAGCGGCGTAAACCGTCTGGTATCGGTGGCGGTCCGATTCCAACGCGGCCGGAGCGGAGCGCTGGATGTAGGGTGGAAGCGGCATTTCTCCCAACTCGAAGGCAGATGCGATAACGTTTTCGGTCCCGTCGAATCTCAGGCGGCAATGGCCTTCCTCATTCTTTGCGAGGACGTCGGCTTCCAACGAACTGGCGGTGCCGTCCGGTCTTCGAAATACCAATCGACTTCCCGGCCGCACCCGTTTGCCGGGGCGGAGCAAGACCCACCATTCGAGCGGAGCAGCTTCCTCCAGCAGCAGAATCTCGAATTCGCCCTTGGTATCGGCCTTGAAACCCCGCAACCGGGCCGGAATCACCCGCGAATTGTTCATCACCAGCACGTCGCCCGGCCGCAGGCAGGCGCCGATTTCCCGGAAATGCCGGTGCGCGAGGGAATCCGCTTCGCGGTCGACCACCAGTAGTCGTGACTCGTCCCGGCTGGGCAGGGGCTGCTGGGCAACCAGTTCAGGGGGAAGCTGATAGTCGAATTCGGAGGTCAGCACAGGACTCAGGCGAAAAAGGGGAAGTCAGGGGGCGAAACGGCAAATGCCGGGCGGCCAGGGGCGAATAGGAGGGCGCCAAGAAACTGATGGCGTTGAGTCGGCAACCGCTCCGGAGGCCGCAGCCAGCGGGACCACAAAACCCCAACAAAGTTGTTCGGTGAACAACTTGGCATTGACGGACTAGTGGGAGCTAGGGTTAAACAGGGGCAGTTAGTGAATTTCAGGAGAATCCGGTGGTGCCATGCCAGAACTTCCCGCCAGCGCCGACAGCGCAATCCCCGCTCCGACCGGGGATGAGCCGGAGTTCACCTGGCGTTTTACCCACAAACTGGACTCACAATGCCGGGTGCAGATGCCTTCCGAATGGCGGCCGTCTGATCCCAATTTCGTGTTCATGCTGTGCATTTGGCCCCACCAGCCGTCGGGGCGCAAGAAGGCATGCATCAAGGGTTTCACCCAGCGGGTTTACCGGGACCTCGTGCGCAAGGTGGATGCGATGCGCCTGGGCGATGCCGAGGCGGATGCCCTGCGCCGGGCGCTGTTCGAGGACGCCGTGAAGCTGAAGCTCGATGGTGCCGGCCGTCTGTGCCTCCCGGCGGAAATGGTTTCCGAAGTCGGGCTCGGCAAGGAGGCCTACTTCATGGGCCTCGGCACGCAGTTCGAGATCTGGAACAAGGAAACCCTCGACGACTGCCGCAAGACCGACGCCGCCCTTTCCGCCAACGCCTTCAGCCGCATCTGAACGAACTCCCCCAATGAACCTGACCTCCATCCTTGCCCGTGGCCGCGGGCTGCTTCGTCCGAATACCGACCCGTTCGCGACGCCCCCGATGGCGGGAGTGGTGCAACCTGAACTGCGCCCGGCGACATCGTTGCCGGCAGCCACGCGCGAGCGCCGGCGAAGCTGGTTCGGCTGGCTGTTCGGAAACTCCCGCCGGAAGGAAAAGTCCGTCCGGCTGGTGCAGGGGGAACTGATCCTCCAGCGGGTGAAACCGCTGCGGAATGACTTTCGGGATGACGAAAACGCATCGGCGCCGCGCGGCAAGGCGCAGGTGCTCTGGGAGACCCCACGGCACGATGCGCCGCGGGACGACCAGGATCACGCGTGGAACCGGCTCCGCAACCGGCGGACCGATTCCCTGGTGGTCAAAGCGGACTGAGGTCATGCGCAGTGGTCCCCTTCAATCACCAACCAGTGTTGCTGGCGGAGGTGCTGGCGAGCCTCCGGCCCCGGGCCGGGAAGGCGTTTTTCGACGGCACCTGTGGGGGCGCTGGGCACAGCGTGGCGATGCTGCGGGAAAGCTCACCGACGGGCTTCCTGTATGCGTGCGATCAGGATGGCGACGCGATCGCGGCGGCCACTGAGCGGATCGCGCCGTATGCGGGGCGGTTCGAACTGCGGCGGATGAATTTTGCGGACGCGGCGGAATGGGTTCCGCCGGCCAGCTGTGCCGGAGCGCTGATTGACTGCGGCATATCGAGTTTCCAGATCGACCACGGACCGCGGGGTTTTTCGTTCCAGGCGGACGGCCCCTTGGATTCGCGGATGGACCAGCGTTCGGAGCTGACGGCAGGTGAAATTGTGAACGGCTGGTCGGTCGAGGAACTGGCGAACGTGTTTTGGGAATTGGGTGAAGAGCGTGAGTCCCGGCGGATTGCCCGGGCCATCGAAGCGGAGCGGAAGATGCGGAAGATTGAAACAACGCGGCAACTGGCGGGCCTGATCGAACGGGTGTGTCCCCGGGGTGACCAGCTGCCCGGGAGGCTCGCGCGGGTGTTCCAGGCATTGCGCATGACCGTGAACCGCGAAGTGGAGGTTCTGCGGCGGGGCCTCGCCGCGGCCTTTGGCTTCCTCGAACCCGGCGGCCGGCTGGCCGTGATTTCGTTCCATTCGATTGAAGACCGCCTGATCAAGGAGTTCATGCGCGAACAGGCGCGGACCTACGACCTTCCCCCCGGAGAACCGGATCTGCCGCATTTGCGGCGTGACCGGCCGGCGCGGGCCCGCGATCTGACCCGCAAACCGATTTCTCCCACGGCCGAGGAAATCGCTGCCAACCCCCGGGCCCGGAGTGCCCATCTCCGCGTGATTGAAAGGATCTGAAATGGCCCGCAACCAGAAACGCGACGTCCGGTCCCAGATGCTGCGCAACTATGCGCTCTTCGCGGTTTCGGTGGGCATCATCACCGTGATGGTGATGGGCTTTGTCCTGCAACGGCGGGCCCACAACCGCCTCGGCACGCTCAAGCGCTCCGAGGAGGTCCGCATCGCTGAGCTGCGCCGGCAGACCAACGACCTCGGGATCGCCCTCGCGCGGTGCAGCACCCCGCTCGAAATCGTCCAGAAGGCCGAGGCTTTCGGCCTGGTGAAGATCGCCGCCAATCAACGGCTCTTCGTGACCCTGCCGGGAGCCGCACCCGTGCGCGGCGTCGCCCGGCTCGCGGTCACCAACACCGTGACCGCGGCGCGCCCGTTTGCACCCGGTCCCATGGCCACCGCCGTTCCCCGCTGAACCATGGACACCTCCCTCAGTCGCCGGCGGATGTGGCTCCTCTCCTGGGGATTCGGAGCCGCGTTTGCGGTCATCGCCGGCCGGCTGGTGTTCATCCAGGCAATTGCGCCGATTGAGCCGCAGCTGGCGGCCGAGAGCACCGTGCGGACGTTCCCCCGGCCGGCCAAGCGCGGGGCGATTCTCGATGCGAACCGGCAGCCGATGGTGCTTTCCGACTTGGTGGTCACCGTCCGGGCGGACCCGCTGAAGCTGGGGATGTTCACCGGCGAGGTTGCCGAGCTGATTGCGCCGCTGCTCAGCGTGCCGGCGCCGGTCATCGCCGAACGGATGCGGCCCAGCTACTACGCGGCACGGGAAGGCCGGCTCGTCACGAATGGCGGGGCGGTTTCGACCAACTGGTTCACGGTCCAGAAAGTCCGCCGCAACAACGGCATCACCACGAATCTGGCCTATTCGAAGTGGCTGGAGGTGGAGGAACGGCTCCGGAAACACCGCTTCTCGGAGGAGCTGTCGCTGCTGGCGGCACGGACCAATGCCGAGGAAACCTACCGCCGCACCGTCAAGCAGGCCGGCTGGTGGAATCTGCCGGCCTATCTCAGCGCCAAAAAGGAGCGGTCCACGCTGATGCGGCAGATCAACCCGCGCCTCGCCTATCTCCGGACCAACTCGCTCGAAAGCCGCATCAACGGGCTTTATCCCGAGGTGATGGAGGTCCGGGTGTATCCGAACTCCCATCTCGCCGCCCATGTGCTCGGGTATGCGACCAACGGTGTCGTCACGAACCGGATGCAGCGGCATCTTCCGCCTCCGTTGCTCGGCGCGCAGGGCATCGAGCAGCGCTTTGACGCGGAGCTGCGCGGTTCCCACGGCGTGCTCGTCACGCACAAGTTTGGCGAGGAGGAACTCGTCCCGCTCCGTTCGCGCGACGTCCCGGCCGTCGATGGGCTCAATGTCCGGCTGACCTTGGACCTGAACGTCCAGAGCTTCGTGGAACGGGCGTTGGACGAAGCCTATGCGACGCTCCAGCCGAAGAGCATTTCCGCAATCGTCATCCGGCCCAAGTCGGGCGACGTGCTGGCCCTCGGGAACCGGCCCACCTACAACCCGAATCTCGGCAGCATCCCTTCGCTGGAGGCGATGCTGAACCGGGCGCTGAAGGTCCCGGCGGAGCCGGGCTCGACTTTCAAGATCGTGACCTACGCCGCGGCCCTGAACGAGGGGCTGATCCGTCCCGACGAGCGCATCGACTGCGAACACGGACACTGGAACGTTCCCGGAACCCGCCGCCGCATCAACGATGACCAGGGGCATTCCATGGACGTGGTCACGGTGCAGGAAGCCTTCGCCAAGTCCTCGAACGTCGGGGCGGTCAAGGTCGGCCTGCGGATGAACACCAACACGTTCCTCCGCTACATGCGCGATTTCGGCTTCTTGGCGCGGACCGGCATCGAATGCGGGGAATTCACGGCGTCCACCAACTTCGCCCGCGGTCAGCTGCACATCCGGCGTGGCTACGGGGAATCCCCCGGCGGACTCGGGGGCTGGGATGGTCTGACCCCAAGCAGCCTGCCGTTCGGTTATGGGTTTTACGCCACGCCGCTGCAGACGGCGATGGCCACGGCCGCCATTGCGAATGACGGCGTCCTGATGCGTCCGCGGATCGTTTCGGCATTGGAACGCACGGACGGTGATGTCGTGACGCGGATTGACCCCGTGCAGGTCCGCCGGGTGGTCAAGTCCGAGGCGGCCGCGCAGATGGTCGCGATCATGCGGGCCGCAGTGGAAGAAGGCACCGGCGGTCAGGCGGCGATGGAGGAATATTCGGTCGCCGGGAAGACCGGCACGGCCAAGAAGGTCGTGGATCGGAAATACTCCAACACGCACTACTACGCGTCGTTCGTCGGCTTCCTGCCGGCGGAGGACCCGGAACTTGTCATCATGGTGAATGCGGACGAGCCCACCACGAAGGGCAAGTCCTATTACGGCGGCAAGGCCTGCGCGCCGGTGTTCCACCAGATCGCGACCGCCACCGCCAGCTATCTCGGCCTCCGGCCCTCGCTCCTCGGCACCAACGGAGTGGTGCTCAACCTCGATTCAACGGCCCTCGTGCCCCACTGAAAATGCTGCTCCGCGACGTGATTGCCCAAGTGCCCGAAGCCCGGTTCTCCGTCCCGCCGGCGCGGGATGTGCGGGACGCCGTCGTCAACGGCCTGTGCCATGATCCCGCGCGGGTCGGGCAGGGCGACCTCTTTGTTTGCCTCAACGAGCGCACGCGGGACAATCCGTTTGCCTCCTTCACCGCGGTGGCGCGGGGTGCGTCGGCGGTCCTGTGCGAACCGGGGACGATCGTGCCGCCGCATGTGCCGCGCATTGAGGTGCGGGATTCCGGGGCGGCGTTCGCCCAGGCGGCCGCGGCGTATTTCGGACATCCGGCCCGCTCGCTGTCGCTGGTGGCGGTCGAATGCGCGACTGCGGCTCCGGGAGAATCCCGCTGCGCTGCGACCAACGTGGCCTGGCTGCTCACCCGGCTGATGCGCCTCGCCGGCGCCAACACGGCCCTCGTGAGCGAGTTGGCGTGCGAGGCCGGCGGACGCGAACTCCCGTTGGCGGCTTCCCGGCTGGATGCCTTTGAACTTCAGCGCCTGCTCGATGCCCACCGTCACTCCGGTGGCAGCGCCTGCGTGGTTGAGCAACCCCGCGTCCACGCCTCCCGCTGGGGTGCCCTTCGCTGCGTCGAGACCGTGCGGGAACTCGCCCGACCGGAGGCACAGGACTCCTTCAGTTGGCGCGGAAGCCGGCTGCTGCTGAACGGCCTGAGGGTGTCCACGCCATTGGTCGGGTCCGGAAACGCAGCCGCGCTGCGGGCCGCGCTTTCGGTGCTGGTGCGTCTCGGCATCCGCCACGACCGGGTGATCGGCGCCCTGCCGGGACTGGCCTCCACGCCGGGATTCCTCCAGCCGGTAAGTGCCGGGCAGCCGTTCGGTGTGTTTGTGGATGCCGCCCGCACTGCCCGGGAACTGAGCGAAGTGATCCGCGACCTGCGGGTCACGACGTCGGGCCGCATTCTGGTGGTGACGGGACCGCCGGGAGAATTCTCCGCGGAGGAACGGCGCAGTCAGGGACTCGCCGTAGCGGCCGCGGATGTGGTCTTTGCGACCGCTGACGATCCCGGGAGCATTGCGGTGGATGCCCTGTGGCGGGACTTCGTGCCGGCGGCCGCCCGTTCGAAGTTCATCCTCGAGTCCGACCGGGCCCGGGCCGTGGAACGGGCGATCCTGGCGGCGCGGGCGAATGACGTGGTGCTGCTCGCCGGGAAGGGACATCGCCGCACGCAGGAAGTTGACGGCACCGTGGAACCTTTCGACGACGCGGCGCACGCGGTCGAGGCCCTCGCCCTCCGCGGATTTGGAGGTGACTTGTGAACGCCGACTCAGGCTCCCGTCCGCACCTGCTTGGCCTGCTGGCCGGGCTGTTCCTGGCCGCCGGTTTGGTCCTGTCGGCCATGGTGTTCACCCGCGCATGGCTCAAGATCTCGGAATCGGAAGCGATCAACGTGACCGGTTCGGCGCGGCGCAATGTGGAGGCGGACCTGATTGTCTGGCGGGGTTCCTTTGTGGTCGAACAAACCACGCTGCTGGAAGCCCAACGCCGTCTCGCCGACGACCGCCGCAAGGTCGAGGGCTTCCTGGCGCAGAACGGGTTCACGAATGCCGGCTTCAGCTCCGTGGCGATCACCGAGCTTCAGGCCCGCCAGGTGCAGAACGAAGGCGGCGAGGAAACGGCCCGGCAGAAGACCGTCGGCTACCGCCTCGCGCAATCGCTGGAACTCCGCTCCGCCAACATTGACGGCGTGCTGGCGATGGAGCGGGCCACGGTCGCCCTGCTGGAAGCCGGAGTGGTTTTCACCGCGGCCTCGCCGGACTTCATCTACACGCAGGCCGGCGAAGCCAAGATCGAGATGCTGGCGGAGGCGACCCAGGACGCCCGCGCCCGGGCCGGCCAGATTGCCGGGCAGGGGAACCGCCAAATCGCCCGCCTGCGTTCCGCCCGCATGGGTGTCTTCCAGATCACGCCGCTCTACAGCTCGCAGGGAAGCTGGGACGGCATGAACGACACCAGCTCCCGCCAGAAGACCGTCACCGCGGTCGTCAATGCCGCCTTCCTCCTCGACTGAACCCCGCACCACCCAATGACCATGAACCTGACCGCCCTCACCGAGCACCTGACCTGGGGCTTTGCCGCCCGGCTGTTCCTGTGCGCCCTCTGCCTGCTGGCCCTGCTCTGAACTGAACTTTCGCTGCGACCCAGGCAGCCGCCGGCTGTCCTCCAGAGGTCCCCCCACCCCCGATTCGGTCGGCGGCTGCCGTCGGGTCCCAGCGAAAGTCCAGAACTGCATCCGACATGGAACCCCGCTCCCTCCAGTTTTTCGCCGCTGCGTGCGGCGGTGAGCTGCGCACGGCCGCCCCCACGGCGCCGGTGCGACGCGTGGTGACCGATTCCCGGGCGGTGGTGGAGGGGGACCTGTTTGTCGCGCTCAGCGGGGAACGGTTCGACGGTCATGATTTTCTCGCCGAAGTGACGGCCCGCGGAGCGGTCGCCGTGGTGGTGGCCCGCAAGCAGGTGGCAAAACTTCCGCCGGATGCTTCCGCACTGATTGTGGATGAACCGCGGACGGCCTACGGGGCCATGGCCGGGGCGTATCGCCGGGAGTTCATGTTGCCGGTGGTCTGTGTGGGCGGTTCCAACGGTAAGACGACGACCAAGGAACTGATCGCCGCCACAGTTGGACGTTCCGGACCGATGCTGAAGAGCGAGGCCAGCTTCAACAACGATGTCGGCGTGCCTGCCACGCTGCTGCGGCTTGAATCGGCCCATGTGGCCGCCGTGCTGGAAGCGGGCACGAATCACCCCGGCGAACTGGCGCCGCTCGTGCGGTTGATCGCGCCGCGCCTTGGGGTTGTGACCAGCATCGGCCGGGAACATCTCGAACACTTCGGCGACCTTGCGGGAGTGGTGCAGGAGGAGGGTTGGTTGCCCCAGCTGCTGCCCGCTGCGGAGCAGGGCGGACGCCTGTTTGTGAACGGCGATTCCCCGTTCACCGCGGAGCTGTGCGCCCGCACTTCCGCCCGGGTTATCCGGGTCGGTTTCGAGGCCGCCAACGACTGGCGCGCCACGCTGCGGTCCATGGACTGGACCGGCACCCATTTTTCCGTGAGCGCGCCCCACTCCGGCTGGAGCGGCGAGTATCACGTCCCTTTGCCAGGCCGTCATTCAGTGCCCAACGCGCTTTATGCACTGGCGGTTGCGTGCGAGTTGGGGGTGGAACCCACTGCCGCCCGCGACGGCCTGGCGGAATTTTCACCGGCGAAACAGCGCCTCAATCTGCGCGAGGTCGCCGGGGTGCGTCTCATTGACGACACCTACAACGCGAATGCCGATTCGGTCGCGGCCGCGTTGCAGACACTCTCCGACCTCCCGTGCCCGGGCCGCCGTGTGGCGGTGCTCGGGGAGATGGCGGAACTGGGCTCCGCCACCGAGACCGCGCATCGGGAGGTCGGGCGGCTTGCGGCGGAACTCGGCATCGACCGGGTGTTCGCCATCGGACGGTTTGCACAGCTCACGGCCGCCGCGGCCGGTGACTGCGCGACCGCGTTCGCCTCGTTCGAGCTCGCCGTCGAGGCGCTGTTCCACGGACTCGAGGCGGGCGATGCGGTGCTGGTGAAGGCGTCCCGTTCCAGCCGGCTGGAACGGGTGGTCGAAGCGTTGAGCCGGCAGCTGACCCTGCGCGAATCCCGGCCCGAGCCGGTCCCTGCCTGAGATGCTTTACCACCTGTCAGACCTGTTGCCGTTCGCGCCGTGGTCGGTGTTCCAATACATCACCTTTCGCAGCGCGGGCGCGGCCATCACGTCGCTGCTGCTCAGCATGTGGCTCGGTCCGGGGATCATCCGCTGGCTGCGGGATCTCAAGTTTCGCCAGGACTACCGGCCCAAGGACGTGAAGGAAGGCGCCGATGCCACGGCGGCCGCCGCGGACCTCGCCAAGCGCGGCACGCCGACCATGGGCGGAATCCTCATCGTGCTGGTCCTCGACATCTCGGTGCTGCTCTGGGCGCGGTGGAATGCGTTCGTGCTGCTGACCGTCCTCGCCATCATCGTGCTCGCCGGACTGGGCTTCTACGACGACTGGCTGAAGGTCACCAAGCAGACCGCGGAAGGGGCCAAGTCCCACCTCAAGCTTTACGTGCAGTTCGCGCTCGGGCTGGGCGTGGCCACCTATCTCTGGCGCCTGCCCTCCACGGCCACGCTGATCAACGACATCCAGGTGCCCTTCATCAAGAACCCCGTGCTGGTCGGCGTGCCGGTGGTCGGCGTGCTGCTCGCGATCCTCGTGATCTGCGGCGCTTCCAACGCGGTCAACCTTACCGACGGCATGGACGGCCTCGCGATCGGCTGCACGCTCATCACCACCCTCGTGTTTCTGGTGATGACCTACATCGCGGGCAACTCCGTGTTCGCGCATTACCTGCTCGTGCCCTACGTGCCCGGCGCCGGTGAACTCACCGTGATCTGTGCGGCGATGCTCGGAGCGTGCCTGGGTTTTCTCTGGTTCAACTGCCATCCGGCGGAGGTGTTCATGGGGGACACCGGCTCGCTCGCCCTCGGAGGGGCTTTGGGCATCATGGCGGTGCTGATACACCAACCGTTTGTGCTGCCCATCGCCGGGGCGGTCTTCGTGGCGGAGGCATTGAGCGTGATGCTTCAGGTGGGCTGGTTCAAATACACCCGGAAACGGTTCGGCGAAGGCCGCCGGATCTTCCTCATGTCCCCGCTGCACCACCACTTCCGGAAGAAGGGACTGCCGGAATCCAAGATCGTGGTGCGCTTTTACATCGTGGCGATTCTCTGCGCCGTCGTGGCGCTGAGCACACTAAAAGTCCGGTAGCCATGCCCTCACACCCCAACATCTTGCGGTGGAGCGCCTGGGAACGGAGTGGCTCCAGAGGCGGTGTTTCCCCCCTTGCATGGGCTGGGTCCCCCGCTTTAATCGCCGCCGGGGACCGCTGGCAGGGCGGTCCTTCAGGTGGTGTGCGTGGCGGCGGCGGTCGGTGCGAATTTCTTCCGGTTCCAGTTCGGAAAGTCCCTTGGGTTTGCTCGCAAAGCGGCCCGCTTTCCGCCCTGAGTTCTCCCCGGGTGGCGGAGACTTCATCGCTTTATCCGCGTCGCGCGGAATCCTCTTGGCCTCGCGTTGACTTGAGGAGTCAACGCGGGGCCAACCTCACCCCCAACCTCCTCGTCCGCCGCCCCTGCGCGGCCATCAAACCATGAGTTCACCGAATCCGCTGATTCCCCAGGGCTCGCTGCTGGAGCAGCAGGCCAAATCCAAGTCCACCTTCCACGTCGCCGCCCTGATCGTCGGGCTGCATGTCGCCGTCCTCGGCGGCCTGCTGATCATCGGCTGCAAGCGCGAGGAGCCGAAGCCGCTGGACCCGGTTTCCGGTTTTGATGCGCTGACCCCGACAAACACGCCGGTGATCACCGAGGGGCAGACGCTGGACCCGGCGATGCTCGCCGGCGGGACCAACTACGTGAGCCCGGTGCCGCCGACCAACGGTCTGCCTCCGGTGACCTATGAGGCGCCGACCAATGCCGTGCCGTTCACGCCGCTGCAACCAAGCCAACCTCTGCCGGCGGAGACCATGGCCGGGGCCACGTCCGAATACGTCGTCAAAAAGGGTGACCTCGCCGGCCGCATCGCCAGCCGGAACAAGATTTCGCTCAAGCAGCTGCAGGAAGCGAACGCCGGCATCGATCTCAACAAGCTCAAGATCGGCCAGAAGCTTACCTTGCCCGCCGGCGCGGCCGCACCGACGCCGCCTGCTGCTGACAACGGCGAAGCGGCCGCCGCGGCGACCGGTGAGACCGTGGTTTATGTGGTCAAGGGGGGCGACACCCTGACGAAGATCGCCCGCAATCATGGCACGTCCGTGAAGGCGATCCGTTCCGCCAGCGGACTGAAGTCCAATGACATCAAGGTTGGTCAGAAGCTGAAGGTTCCCACCAAGGCCGCCCCGGCTCCGGCTCCGGTGCCCGAACCGGCTGCCATCAATCCGGCGGCTCCGGCCCCGGTGTTGCCCATCGCCACTCCGGTTGGAAATCCCGCCGCTACCCCGGTTCCCCGGTAATCCGTCCTGTCGAGGGGCGCGCCGGCCTCCTCACTCCGGCGCGTCCCTGACCGTTTCTGACCCATTCCGCCGCCATGAACCGAATCTCCACAGTCCTGCTGCTTGCAGTCGGTTCGTTGCTCGTGCTCAGCCTGACGATGCTCGCGAGCGCCACGATGCTGCGCGACAACAGCACCTGGGTGATCCGGCAGGCAGTGGCGTGCGGCGTGGGCTTCGTGGTGTTCAGTTTGGTCGCGTTGGTGGATCTGAAGTGGGTTCACCGGTTCACGTGGTATGTCTATGGGGGCACGGCCTTCGCCCTGCTGTTGACCCTTTCCCCGTTGGGCAGTCGGCGACTGGGTGCACAGCGCTGGCTGTTCGGCACGCAGCCGTCGGAAATTGCCAAGATTGCCCTGGTTCTTTCCCTCGCGTGGTTCGCCGCACGCTACCGCCATCGCCTCACATCCTTCGTGACCGGTGTCCTTGGCTTTGGGGCGGTCGCGGGGCCGTTGCTGGCGCTCATCCTGTTGGAACCGGACAAGGGCACCACCGTCCTGCTCGGCGGGGTGATGCTCGGTGTCCTGCTCGTCGCGGGCGGTCGCTGGTCGCATGCCACATTCTTAGCGCTCATCGGCGCGGCCGGAATGGCGCTCACCATCTTCAAAAGCGGCTACGCCATGGACCGCATCAACGCGTTTGTGAAACCGGAAGCCAACCGCGATTCCGCCGCGCAGTTGAACCAGTCGCTCTATGCCTTTTCGGAAGGCGGTCTCGACGGCAAAGGGCTCGGGCGCGGTTCGCTCAAGTTCAAGGTGCCGGAACAGCACACGGACTTCATCTTTCCGGTCATCGGCGAGGAACTCGGTCTGATGGCCACGCTCGGAGTGGTCGCGGCGTTCGTCGTCATCCTGCTCTGCGGGGCGTCCATCGCGCATCGGGCCGAAGATCCATTCCATGTCTTCCTTGCCGCAGGGATCACGTTCGTCATCGCCGGGCAGGCCTGTTTCAACATGGGCGTCGTCACCGGGCTGCTGCCGAACAAGGGAATTGCCCTGCCGTTCATCAGCCGCGGCGGCACCGGTGTGGTCGTCATGATGGCCCTGGTGGGTCTGCTGGTGAATCTTTCGCGCCAGGCGGTTTCCGTCGAACCTGCGGCGCGCCGCGGCAAGGCCAATCCCTTCGAGGACGCCGACACCGACCTGTCGCAATGAGCGCTTTCGCCTCCAGCGAGTTTGTGGCCATTGCCTGCGGCGGCACCGGCGGACACCTGTTTCCCGGGATCGCCGTGGGGCACGAGCTGGTGGCGCGGGGCTGTGACGTCGCCCTGCTCATCTCGCCCAAGGACGTGGATCAGACCGCGGTCCGGGGCGTCGCTCATGAGTTCAAGGTGGTGACCTTGCCGGCGGTGGGGCTGACCGGGCGCAACGTGCTGAAGTTTGCTTCGGCCAGCTTGAAATCGTATCGCGCAGCCTTGGCAGCTTTCCGCGGCCGGCCGCCAGCGGCGGTGCTGGCGATGGGCGGATTCACCAGTGCCCCACCGGTGCTGGCAGGCAAACGCCTCGGTGCCGCCACCTTTCTGCACGAGTCGAACACGATTCCCGGCCGGGCCAACCGCTGGCTCGCGCACGTCGTGGATGAGTGCTTTGTCGGCTTTCCGGAAGCATCCCCCCGGTTGCGAAACCGCCAGGTCGCCGTCACCGGCACTCCGGTGCGTCCGGGATTCACGATTTCCGATCCCGCCGGCGCTCGTGCGGCGCTGGGGCTCGCCCCGGAAAAGCCCTTGCTGCTGGTGATGGGCGGCAGCCAGGGCGCCGCGGGTGTCAACGAACTGGTGCTGGCCGCATTCCCCAAACTTCTGGAGCGGTTGCCTGATCTCCAGCTTTTCCACCTCACCGGAGTCCAGGACTGCGAGCGGGTGCGGGCGGCGTTCGCGCCGTTCGGGCGTCGCGTGCGGGTGCAGGCGTTTTTCTCGGAGATGGAACTGCTGCTCGCAGCGGCCACGGTGGCGATCAGCCGGAGCGGCGCCTCGTCTTTGGCCGAACTGGCCGCCATGCGATTGCCGTCGGTGCTGATCCCGTATCCGGCGGCCGTGGACGACCATCAGCGATTCAATGCCCAGGCGTTCGCCGCCTCGGGTGCCGCCCGGGTAGTGCTGCAAAAGGGGGCGACGGCTGAGGAGTTGGTGAGCGCGGTGATGGAATTGGCGGCGGAAGGCGAACCGCGTCGCCGCGCCCAGGCTGGGTTGGCCGAGCTCGACCGCCCGGGAGCCGCCGGAGAGATTGCCGAGCGAATCCTGCTACGGCTCGCGCTGCGGAAGACCGGAACTGCCGGTCAGTCCGGCGCAAGCTCCGAAGCACCGGCCAGCGAGGTCCGTTGGCAGGCGCAGGGAGGTGTCCGGTGAGCACCGTGTGGAAACTGGCCTCGGCTCCCGTTTCCGAACGGGAGGAAGCCACCTGTGACCATGCCGAGCTCATCTCGGATTTGTTCCGTGATTTTCAGGTCGCCTTGCCGGCGGCGACGCTGCTGAAACGGGACGAACCACTGGCGTCCCGCACCACGCTGCGGGTCGGCGGTCCCGCGGACATCTACGTCGAGCCATCCAGCGAAAATGCCCTGACGTCAGTGCTGGAACTGACCCGCCTGCGCAACGTGCCGGTGTTTCTGCTCGGCCGCGGCTCCAATTTGCTCGTCCGCGACGGCGGCATCCGGGGCGTCGTGGTCCGCCTGTCGCAGCCGGAGTTTGCCAAGATCGAGATCGAAGGCGACCGCGTGAAGGCCGGTGCGGGAGCAAAGCTCAAGGACCTTGCGAACGCGACCCGGCGGGCGGGTTTGGCCGGTCTGGAATTCCTCGAAGGCATTCCCGGTTCGCTGGGCGGGGCCCTGCGCATGAACGCCGGCGCAATGGGGGGCTGGACCTTTGACCGGGTCGAGCGGCTGCGGTGCATGGACCGCCTTGGGGAAGTTCGCGACCTGCCGGTGGCCGAGGTGGAATTCACTTACCGGAGCTGTCCGCTGCTGACGACGCAGATCGCCCTCGGCGCGACGCTGCGGGGCAGTGGCGAGTCGGCCGAGACGGTCAAGGCACGCATGGACGGTTACAGCCAGAAACGCTGGGACTCCCAACCGAACCAGCCCAGTGCCGGCTGCACGTTCAAGAATCCCTCGCCGGAACTTCCGGCCGGAAAGCTGATTGACCAGTTGGGACTCAAGGGCACCCGCGTCGGTGACGCGATGGTCAGCGACGTGCATGCGAACTTCTTTGTGAACCTCGGCAAGGCGACCGCCCGGGATGTGCTGGACCTGATTGAACTCGTCCGCGTCCGGGCGCGCGAAGCCCGCGGCGTCGAGCTGGAGACCGAGGTCGAAATCGTCGGCGAAGACTGAATTGCGAATGTCGGAATCATTGAAACTCGCGGTGTTGTTGGGCGGCCCATCGGCCGAGCGTGAAGTGTCGCTCCGTTCCGGCGCCGCGGTGGCGCGGGCGCTGCGTTCCCGGGGGCACACGGTTCACGAGGTGGATCCCGAGCCCGGCGCGCTCCGGCTGCCGGCCGGCACCCAAGCGGTGTTCCTCGCGCTGCATGGGACCTATGGCGAAGACGGCACCGTTCAGGCCGAGCTGGAGCAGTTGGGCGTGCCCTACACCGGCTGCGGCGTGGCCGCCTCGCTGTTCGCCTTCGACAAGGTGGTCACCAAGCGGCGCTGCCTCGCGGCAGGTGTGCCCACGGCGAAGTTTGTAGTCTTCAATTCCGCGACGGCCGGCTGGCCGGAAGGCTGGGTTCCGCCCGTGGTGCTCAAGCCGACCCGGCAGGGCAGCAGCGTCGGGCTGCAGTTCGTGGACCGGGTGGAGGATTTTCCGCGCCAGTTGGCGGAATCGCTTCGGTTCGGCGGCGAAGTCGTGATGGAAGAACGCATCACGGGCCGCGAAACGACGGTGGGAATCCTCGACGGCCACGCCCTGCCCATCGTCGAGGTCCGGCCAAAGGCGGGCGCCTACGACTACACCAACAAATACACCGCCGGCCGCACGGAATACTTCTGTCCGGCGGAATTCGACGCGCCCACGACCGCCCGCATCCAGGAGGCCGCACTGGGAGCGTTCCGGGCCATTTGTGGACGGGATTACGCCCGGGTGGACGTGATGGTGCGGCCCGATGGATCGCCGGTGGTGCTGGAAGTGAACACCCTGCCGGGCATGACCGAAACGAGCCTCCTGCCGAAGGCGGCCGCCGCGGTCGGACTCGATTTTGCCACCCTGTGCGAACGCATGGTGCGGCTCGCGCTGAACCGCACTCCCCAAGGCTGAACCATGTTCAATCCCTTCGCTGCCAAACCCCGCAACCGCCGCCGTGACGGCGACTTCACCCTCGACGTGCGGCTGAATGCGGACACCGAAGCGTCGCCGCGGCGTCGCCGGGTGTGGTGGTTGAAGCCGGCCCTGTTGCTCGCGCTGGTGGCCGGCGCGTGGTTTGGCGGCAGCGCAGCGGTCCAGATGTGCCGCGAGCGCTGGCTGTATCACATCCCTTCGCTGGCGCTGAAGAATCTGCCGGTCAGTTGCGATGGGGTCATCGCCGCCTCCGAAATCCGCCGGCTGGCCGGAGTGACCGTGGGCCGGAACATCCTCACGATCGATCCGTATCAGGTCCGGCAGCAGTTGCTCCGGCATCCACGGATCGAAGATGCCCGGCTGGAGCTGGAGTTCCCCGATACGCTGCGGATCACGGTCCGCGAACGCTGGCCGATTGCCCGCCTGATGCTGCCGCCAGTGGGTGGACGGGAGACGTATCTGCTCGTGGACGAATCCGGACGGGTCATGGCGCCGTTTGAACCGGGACGGGCGCCGGCGGAGGTGACCCAAAGCGAGGCAACCCTGCCGTTGCTGACGGGCATCCCGGTGGTGGGAGTGGCTCCGGGGCATTCGCTCACCGGCAACCAGACCTTGGCCGGACTTCGCCTGCTCTCGGCCTTCAGCGAGACGCCGCTGGCGGCCGAAGCGGATCTCGCCAGCGTGGATGTCAGCGCGCCCGGACTGCTCTCCGCGGTGACGACCCGCGGAGCCCAAATCACGCTGACGCCCGGCAACTTTGAACGGCAGTTCCAGCAATGGCAGGCCGTTCACCGCCGCAGCACGGAACTCCGGCGGGCCATCGGCTCGCTGGATCTGAGCGTGGCCAATCATCCGCCGTTGCGGTGGGTGGAACTGGCGGCCGCGCCGACCAATGAACCGCCCGTCCGTGTGCTGCGTCCCAAACGGAAATCTCCCGTCCGCCGTCACGCCTGAGCCCCAACCGCTGCCCATCATGTTCAATCCCGGTCATCTGATTGTCGGTCTGGAAATTGGCACCTCCAAGGTCTGCGCCGCCGTGGGCGAGATCGGCAGCCGCGGCGAGGTGACCGTGCTTGGCATCGGCCAGGCGCGTTCGCGGGGCGTGCGCAAGGGCGAGATCACCGACGCGGCCAAGGCCGACGACGACGTGCGCCAGGCCATTGCCGAGGCCGAGGACATGGCCAACGTCGAGATCCAGAGCGTCTATCTCGCGGTGACCGGCACCCACATCCGCTGCCAGAACAGCAAGGGCGTGCAGCCGATTCCGACCGTGGACCGCACCATCACCCGGGAGGATGTGCAGGCCGCGATCCACAACGCCAAGCTGGTCGGCTGCCCCAACGGCTTCGAGGTCGTGGACAGTGTGCGGCAGGACTTCCTGGTGGACGACCGCCCCTGCGACAATCCCGTGGACGCCGTGGGCGCCCGGGTCGAAGCCCGGGTGCATGTCATTCACGGCAACTCCAATCGCATCGCCACCGCCCGGCGGGTCGTTGAGAAGCTGGAAATCGCCGTCGAAAAGCCGGTGTTCGGCGGACTTGCCTCGGCGCTGGCCGTGCTGACCCCGGAACAGAAGGAGCAGGGGGCCGTCGTGATCGATCTCGGTGGCGGCACCACGGACTACGCCTTTTTCCAGGGCGGCGTCCTCCGCCATTCCGGGGTCTTGGCGGTGGGCGGCGACCACGTCACCAACGATTTGGCCAACGGACTCAAGCTGCCCTTGCCCCAGGCGGAGGAGATCAAGCTCAAGCTCGGCCGTGCCCTCGTGGACCCGGCGTCCAAAGGCGAGGTTCACTCGCTGCCCCGCGACAACGGCCTGCAGCCGCGCACCATCAACGTCGAGCACCTTCAACGCATCATGCACCTCCGGTTGGAGGAAACGCTGCGCATCGTGGCGACCGAACTGGCGCCCCATGGGGCCCTGGTGTCGGCCGGTGCCGGTGTGTTCCTGTGCGGTGGCGGTGCCCGCGTGAACGAGATCGAACGGCTCGCGGAGGAGATCTTTCAGCTGCCCATCGGCCGGGCCCATGTGCAGAACGTTTCGGGGCCGGCCGACGTGCTCGGCAATCCGGAGTTCGCCACGGCCATCGGCCTGGTCCGTTACGGTTCCATGCGCGAGCAGCGGAAGCCCAAACGCCGCTGGGACATCGCCTCGACCCTCTCCTCCCTGCTCAGCCGCTGACCTCCCACTCCCATGAACCCAAATCCTGTCGCCTCGGACTCCACCACGGGACTGTTGTGCCTCGGCGTGGGCCGCGCCGGGGGCAACCTGGTGCGCGCTCTGGCGGCCCGATCGCTGGAAGGCGCCCGGCTGAAGTGCCTGGGCACTGCGGAAGGGTCGGCGCCCGCGCCCGGCGTGGATTGGATTCCGTTTGGTCATGACCTCACCCGCGGATTCGGCTGCGGCGGCGATCTGGCGCACGGCAAACAGGCGGCCGAGCGGGACCTGGCTCAAATCCGCGAAGCGGTCCAGGGAGCCAAAGTGGTTGTCCTTCTGGCCGGTCTGGGGGGCGGCACCGGCGGCGGCGCCGGCCCGCTTGTGGCCCGGGCGGCCAGCGAGACGGGGGCGTTGGTGATTGCGCTTGTGACCATGCCTTTCTCGTTCGAGGCACCGCTGCGCCACGCCAACGCCAAGGCGGCGTTGCAGGCCCTGCGCGCTTCCGCCGATGTGGTGCTTTGCCTCTCCAACTCCGCCGCGGCGCGGATGCTGGATGAGAAGACCCGCCTGCCGGAAGTGATGGCGAACTCCAACGCCATCATTGGTGAAGCCCTGTGCGGGCTCTGGCGCATGCTGAATTGTCCGGGGCTTGTGCCGATCGGCATCGGCACCATGGAGCGCATGCTGCGGGGACTTCACGGCGAGAGCTCGTTCGCCACCGTGGAGGGGCGGGGGGACAACCGTGCGCGCGAGGCGTTTGAGCAGCTCCAGCGGCATGCGTTTCTGCAGGGCGACTGTTCACCGGGTGAAGCCGAGGTGGTGCTCATCAACATTTCGACGGATGGCGACCTGCGGTTGGACGAACTGGAATGGCTCCAGCGGCAGCTTCAAGGCTGGTGCGAACGAGCCCGGCTCGTGGTCGGGGCCACGGATGACCATTCCCTGAATGGCCGGCTCGCCCTGTCGGCGGTGGCGGCCCGCACCGGCATCGCGCCGGTCGTTTCCCCGGTCGGCGTGGCCGCCGCGACGGTGCCGGTTGTTGTCGAACCGACGCCCCGGTATAACGCGGCAGCCCCGGCCGCGCCCGTGATTCTCGACGGTCTGGATTTGGACACCGGAGCGCCGCTGCGCTCCACCGGCGTGTTCAAGTCAGCTGCCGAGGCCCCGCGAAAGTCGGCGGCCCCGAAAGCCGCCTCGAAGCGGAAGCCGGAACAGCAGAACTTCAACTTCGAGCTCGTTTCAAAGGGGCGCTTTGAGCACACCGAGAGCACCTTTCATCAGGGGCAGAATCTGGACGAGCCGACGTTCCTCAGGCAGGGCACCACGCTCAACTGAGTCCGCTCCGTCGCCGCCGGATCTTCGGCCGGAGGAGCGGTCGCGTCAGTCTTGAAGGATGTGGCAGTTGTAGCCGCCCGGATTCTTCACGAGATATTTCTGATGGTAGCCCTCGGCCGGATAGAACTTCGCGGCCGGAGTGATCTCGGTGACGATGGGCCGTTTGAAACGGCCGGAGCGGTCGAACTGCGCCTTCACCTTCTCGGCGGCCGCCTGTTGGGCTGGCCCGGAAACGAAAATGGCGGAGCGATACTGCGTGCCGATGTCGTTGTGCTGGCGGTTCAACGTCGTCGGGTCGTGCATCCGGAAAAAGAAGCCGAGCAATGTCTCGTAGCTGATCTGCTCGGGATTGAAGACGACCTCGACCGCTTCGGCATGGCCGGTGCGCCCGGTGCAGACCAGCTCGTAGGACGGGTTGGGAAAGGAGCCGCCGGTGTAGCCCACCGAGGTTGCCTGCACGCCGGGAATTTTGCGGATGATCTCCTCCATGCCCCAGAAGCATCCGCCCGCGAGGATGGCCGTTTCGGTCCGGACCGCCGCGGGCGCGTTGGTGGCAGTGCCGGAAATCAGGCCGGCCTTGACGAAGGGTTCCATCAGGCTGGCAAAACCTTCCGCCGCCATGCGTTCGACCGGGACGAAGCGGAGCGAGGCGGAATTGATGCAGTAACGGAGCTGGGTTGGCCCGGGGCCGTCGTCGAAGACGTGGCCGAGATGCGAGTCCGCCCGGGCGGAACGGACCTCGGTGCGGACCATGCCGTGGGCGTGATCCTCCTTTTCGGTGACCGCCTTGGCGAGCAACGGGCGGGTGAAGCTGGGCCAGCCGGAACCGGAATCGAACTTGTCGAGCGAGCTGAAGAGCGGTTCACCGGAGACGACGTCCACGTAGATGCCGGGCTTCTTGTTGTCCCAGTAGGCGTTGCGGAAGGGCGGTTCGGTGCCGCATTGCTGGGTCACGGCGAACTGTTCCGGCGTGAGGCGGCGTTGCAACTCGGCAGCGTCGGGTTTGGTGAAGCCAGTCATGGTCGGAGCAGGTGAATTGGTGGTGGCGGAACCGGCCTGGTCCACCGGACCGCGGCAGGCGGGGGTGCCCAGCAGCGCCAAGCCCAGGAGGAGCGTGAGGACCTTTGCAGCAAGTCGGCTCGGCGTCGGTTTCACGGGGGAACAGTGATGGGGAATGGATCGATGGCAATGGCCGGTTACCACGGAGTGTTGCGTTTGACCGGAGCCCGCGCCGGCTGCGGACGCTTCTGCTCGGGTTCCAGGGCGTCACCAATGACTTTGAGCAGGGCATTCCGCCCCTTCCGTTCGTAGGCGGAGCAGGTGAGGATCAGCGGGAGATTGGCGGTCCACGCCTGCATCGCCGCCTTGAACTGGTCAATGTGCGTCTCGACCTGGGTCGCGCTGCATTTGTCGGTCTTGGTGAAGACCAGCACGAACGGGACCTCGTGGTTGACCAGAAACTCGACAAACTCGAGGTCGATCGTCTGCGGCGGCAGGGAAGAATCCACCAGCGTGAACACGCAGACGAGGTTGGGCCGATCGACCAGATACTGCGAAATCGCCTCGGTGAAGTTGGTCTTCTCCGCGCGGTTGACCTTGGCGAAGCCGTAGCCCGGCATGTCCACCAGCCGCCAGCGACGGTTGATGTCGAAGAAGTTGAGCTGCTTGGTGTGTCCGGGCGTCGCGGAGACGCGGGCCAGGTCCCGTTTCCCGACGAGCAGGTTCAGCAGGGACGACTTGCCCACGTTCGAGCGGCCGGCGAACGCAAACTCGGGCTGACCGCCCTCCGGACAGGAATCGAGATCCGGGGCGCTGCGGATGAAGACGGCGGTCGAAGTGTTCATGGCCGGAACTATTCACGGCCCGTGTGCGGCTGGCAAAGGCTGCCCTCGTTCAATTCAACCGTGCGGTTCCGCCGGAAAAGTCCGGGGTGCCGTCGAACATCAGTGGTGACAGCAGGCAGGATCGGCGGCCGCGAGATTGGGGCTGACGTAGGGGATTCCGAGGGCCATTCCCCGCAGGATCAGCAGCACCGCCACCAGCGCGAGGGAGACGGGGACCCATGCTTGCAGGCGAAACCTCCAGGCGACGGGAAAGGCGCGGCCGCTCAGGCCGATTCCGAGCATCAGGGGCAAGGTGCCGAGGCCGAAGAGGCCCATGTAACCCACCGCCGACAGCAGGCCTCCGGTGGCTGCGGCCCCGGCGGCGGCCGCGTAAACCAGGCCGCAGGGCAGGAGTCCGTTCAGCAATCCCAGCAAGGTCAGCGACCGGAGCGAGCGGCGCTGGAGCAGCCGTCCGAAGGCGGCCTTGAGACGGTCCACCACCGCGACAACCGGGGTTCTGGCGCCGAGCCGCGAAGCGAACAGCAAGCCGAGCAACATCAACGCGCCCGCGCCGATGGAGAGCCAGCGCTGAACACCAACGAGGGCGAGGGAACGTCCCACAGCTCCAAACACCAGCCCCATGGCGAGGTAAGTGCCAAGCCGGCCGGCGTTGTAGGCCAGGCGGCTGAGGACGAAGCCGGAGGCGCCGCCACCCGGATGCGGCAGGGCGAGGGCAAGCGGTCCGCACATGCCGGCGCAATGAAGACTTCCGGCCAACCCCAGCATGAAGGCCGTCCAGAGCATGGGTCAGAGCGCCACCCGTCGGGCGACGTCCAGGGTTTCTTCGGCCGTGTATTCGCTGCCGGCCGAGGTCCAGTCCACCCGGACCTTCCACCGGCCCTGGAGCAGGGCGGAAGCGTCCAGTTCCTGCCGGCCGGTGGCGTCCACGGCGAGCGGAAGGGTGCGGTCCAGCGAAGCGTCCGATGGCCGGTAAAGCCGGATCTGCCCGGTCGGAGTGGCCTGGGCGTGAGTCGAAGGCAGGGCGATGGAGATGCGATTGGAGTCGTGCGAGTAGGCGATCTCCACGGGCTGGCCCATCGCCAGGGTGCGGGCCTGCCGGTCGATCTGCGTCTGAAAGCGGACTTCCTGCTCGTAGTAGTCGGGCCCGACGAGGTCCATCTTCTGACGGACCGCCCAGATGCCGAAGCCGACCACGCAGGCGACGAAGAGGCCGAGGAAGGCACTCAGGGCGTAGGGCCACGGGTTGAATTCGGAATTGGCAGGCGAACGGCTCATGGTGTGGGGGGATCAGCGGGGGCCGATGAACGCGGTGTTCACGGTCTCGATCAGTTTGTCGCCGGAATAGACGCCGATTTCGAGCTTGGTGGTCGGTCCTTTCCGGTCTTCCGGGCCCAGTTCAATCAGGACGGAAGTCTGGGTGACCTTCTCCTTGGGCGCGGCGAAGTTGGCGGCGCCGAGCACGGTGACCTTGCCGCCGGAGTTGAGCAGGCGGAACTGAAGCGGGAGGTCGCGGTTGGTCTTGTTCACCACCTTGGCCGTGTAGAGGTTGCTGATGCGGCCATCGGGAGCGGCCTGGAAGAGTGCTCCGGGGGCGCGCAGGAACAGGGTTTCAACCTCGGCGCGGGTGAAGACCAGGATCAGGAACAGCGTGATCAGGCCGGTCAGCATGCCCGTGTAAAGCTTCATGCGGGCCGTGTAGCGGAGCGGTTCGCCTTTCTCGATCCCGTTCAGCGAGGCGTAACGGATCAGCCCCTTCGGACGGCCGATCTTGTCCATGACATTGTCGCAGGCGTCCATGCAGGCGGTGCAGTTGACGCACTCCATCTGGAGGCCGTTGCGGATGTCGATGCCGGTGGGGCACACGGCGACACACTGGCGGCAGTTGACGCAGTCCCCCTGACCCTGTTCCCGGCGGAGTTCGATCACCTGGTCGCGCTTCCAGGAGCCTCGCTTTTCGCCGCGCTTGTGGTCGTAGGCCACGATCATCGTGTTCTCGTCCAGCAGCGCCGACTGGAACCGGCCGTAAGGACAGATGAAGGTGCAGGCCTGCTCGCGGAACCGGGCGAAGATGCCGTAGAAGAGCAGGGTGAACGCGATCATGAAACCCAGGCCGACGAGGTGGTTGGCGGGGTTGTCGGTGATGATGCGCAGCAGTTGGTCGAGCCCGATGATGTAGCTCAGCAGGGTGTTGCCCACGACGAACGACAGGCCGAAGAGGATGCCGTGCTTGAAGAGCTTGCGGGCGACCTTGCCGGCGGACCAAGGGGCTGCGTCCAGCGCCCGCTGGGCCTGTGCATCGCCTTCGATGAGATAGTCGAGCTTTCGGAAGACCATTTCCATCATCACGGTCTGGGGACAGGCCCAGCCGCACCAGAGCCGGCCGAAGGCGGTGGTAAAGATCATGATGCCGCCAAAGAAGGTCAGCATCGCTACCGCGAAGATAATCGTGTCCTCGGGCCAGAAGATCTGGCCGAGGATGGAGAACTTCCGTTCGAGGATGTTGATCATGAGCAGCGGATTGCCGCCGATCTTGATGAACGGCCCCGAGAACATGGTGGCGATCAGGAGCCAGGCGAACACCGTCCGGCGCCGATACCAGGCGCCGGACGGCTGTTTGGCATAGATCCAGGTGCGGTTTCCCTCCTTGTCCGCAGTGGCGAGGTGCTCGCGGAAATCCTGCCAGTTGACGTTCCGGACCTGGGGGTTGGGATCGCCGGGCGGATTCGACTGCTTTTCGGGCAAGGTGGGAGTGCTCATGGAGTTACCCTTTCAAGACTGAGTATCGGCCTCGCGGGTCATTCGTAAACCTCGGTGTTCTTGGGCGCGAGGTCCTCGCGGATCTTCGGATTCGGCGGGTTGCTGCCGCGGAGGGTGTAGATGTAGCTCGCGACATCGAGGATGTCGGAGGGTTTGAAGCCCTGTTCCTTCCACGCGAGCATGCCTTTGTCGGGCACACCGTTCCAGATGACCTTCACGTTGTCGGCGAACTTCGGTCCGTGGATCCAGTAGTCGTCGCACAGGTTGGGCCCGACGAGGCCGCCGCCGTCGGTCCGATGGCACGGGGAACAGTAGGTCGCAAACAGCTGGCGACCGTGGTCGATGTCCTCGGACTTTTTGCTCGGTTCCGCGGTGTTCATGGCGCCCTCGAACTTGGCGAGGGCGGCGCCCTTGATGGCATTTCCGGCGGCCATCTCCTTGTCGTATTCGGCCTTCTGGAGGTCGCCCTTGGCCAGCACGTGGTAATAGCCGAGGTAGCCTATGCCGAAGATGACGCAGAGGTAGAACAGCCACACCCACCAGGCGGGCAGGTTGTTGTCGAGTTCCTTGATGCCGTCAGCCTCGTGGTCGAGCAGCAGCGGATCCTTGTTGTCTTTGGGATCATTCATGGCGGGAGACTTCTTGCTTGTGGGAATTGTTTTCTTCAGTGCCGTCGGACAGGGGCAGGGCGCCCATGTAGTTGAGGAACGGCTTCTTTTTCAGGAACGCGAAGAGCATCGCGCCGGAGAACACGAGGAAGAACAGCAGCACCGAGGCGATGCCGTAGAGTCCGACCCCGCCGATGTCGCTGAGCACATTCTTGATCATGGCGGTTCAGCGGTTGGCGGTGGCGACCGCGTGGTCGGCGGCGGGTGAGGTTTCAGCCTGCGCCGGGGCGGCCTTGATGTCGGTGCCCAGGCGCTGGAGGTAGGCGATCATGCCGATGATCTCCGTATCGGGCGGGGCGTTGCTGATCATGCCGAGCTGCAGGTTGGCGACGATCTTCCGGGCTTGGGCTTCCAGTTCTTTCTGCGCCGGACCGTTTTCAAAGCCATCCGGATAGGGCACGCCGGTCCTGCGCAGGGCGGCGATGCGGGCCGGCAGGGAATTGGTGTCGAGCTTTTGGCTCAGCAGCCAGGGATAGGGCGGCATGATGGAGCCCGGCGAAGTGGAGCGGGGATTCTCCATGTGATTGAAATGCCAGGCATCGGGATACTTGCCGCCGACGCGATGCAGGTCCGGTCCCGTGCGCTTGGAGCCCCACAGGAACGGGTGGTCGAAGACGAATTCGCCCGCCTTGGAATACTCGCCGTAGCGTTCCGTTTCCGAACGGAACGGACGCACCATCTGCGAGTGGCAGCCCACGCAGCCTTCGCGGATGTAGAGGTCACGGCCGAGCACCTCAAGGGCGGTGTAGGGCTTCACCGAGGTGATGGTGGGAACGTTGTCCTTGATGAGCTTCAGCGGGATGAGTTCGACCGCACCGCCGATCAGCACCGCGACGGCGGCGAGGGCGGTCAGGAACATCGGCTTGGCTTCCAGCCAGCGGTGACCGGTGCCGGCGGGATGGGGATTCTCCGAGAGCGGAGCGGCCTGGGCTTCGGTATCGGGCTCAAACGTGCCGCTCTTGGCGGTGCGGTAGAGGTTGTAGGCCCCGATGCAGGCGCCGACGATGAAGAGCGAGCCGCCGATCGCGCGGAGGCGATACATCGGCACGAGCTGGAGCACCGTTTCGAGGAAGTTCGGATAGCGCAGGAAGCCGTCCGGGGTGAACTCCTTCCACATCAGGCCCTGGGTGATGCCGGCCCAATACATCGGGATCGCGTAGAACATGATGCCCATGAGGCCGAGCCAGAAGTGCCAGTTGGCGAGCTTCACCGAATAGAGCTTGGTGTTCCACAGCTTCGGGAACAGCCAGTAGAGCATCGAGAAGGTGAGGAAACCGTTCCAGCCGAGGGCGCCGGTGTGGACGTGGGCGATGGTCCAGTCCGTGTAGTGCGAGAGCGAATTCACGCTCTTGATGGACAGCAGCGGTCCTTCGAGCGTGGACATGCCGTAGGCGGTCACGGCCACGACCATGAACTTCAGCATGGGTTCCTGGCGGACCTTGTCCCAAGCCCCGCGGAGCGTGAGCAGGCCGTTCAGCATGCCGCCCCAGCTCGGGGCCACGAGCATCACCGAGAACACCATGCCGAGGGACTGCGCCCAGTCCGGCAGTGCCGTGTAGAGCAGATGGTGCGGCCCTGCCCAGATGTAGATGAAGATCAGCGCCCAGAAGTGGATGATCGAGAGCCGGTAGCTGAACACCGGACGGTTCGCCGCCTTGGGCAGGAAGTAATACATCAGGCCCAGGTAGGGGGTGGTGAGAAAGAACGCGACGGCGTTGTGCCCATACCACCACTGCACCAACGCGTCCTGCACGCCGGCATAGATCGAGTAGCTCTTGAACAGGCCCGCCGGCATTTCCATCGAGTTGCCGATGTGCAGCACCGCGACGGTGATGGCGGTGGAGATGTAGAACCAGATGGCGACGTAGATGTGCTTCTCGCGCCGCCGGATGATCGTGCCGATCAGGTTGACCGTGAAGGCGACCCACACGACCGCGATGGCGATGTCGATCGGCCATTCCAGTTCCGCGTATTCCTTGCTGGTCGTGAGGCCCAGCGGAAGGGTGACGGCGGCGGCCACGATGATCGCGTTCCAGCCCCAGAAGTTCAGCCAGCTCAGGGCATCGCTGAACATCCGTGCCTTGCACAGGCGCTGCAGCGAATAATAGATGCCCATGAACATGCCGTTGCCGACGAACGCGAAGATCACCGCGTTTGTGTGCAGCGGCCGCAGCCGGCCAAAGGTCGTGTATTGCAGGTTCAGGTTCGCCTCCGGCCAGAAGAGCTGGACGGCGGCCAGCAGGCCGGCGCTGAAGCCCACGATCGCCCATATTACGGTGGCGATCGCAAACGCCCGCACGACCCGGTTGTCGTATTTGAATGTTTCTATCTTCATCTCAGTGGTGCTGTGGTTCGTTCGTCGAAAGTGGTTCTGTTTTGGCCGGCCGGCTGCCGTCCTCCGTCAGGATGCGCAGCGAAGGGGTCGTGGTGTCTTCGTATTGTCCGGAGCGGACCGCCCAGAAAAAGGCCCAGAGAAAGCCCGCGGCGATCAAGACGCTCAGGGGAATGAGTAAGAGAATGACGATCATGCCGGCTCGCCCTCCTTTGGCGTCGAATGGGCCGCGATTGTGACCTCCAGACCCGCGCGCCGGCCCAGCCAGCGGGTCAGCCCGACCGCAAACGCTACCACGGTTACCGAACTGACCGGCATCAGGATGGCGCACACGACCGGGGCCAGGTTGCCGCTCGCGGCAATCGTCAGGCCCACTACGTTGTAGAGGGTCGAGATCAGGAAACTCAGGCGGACGACCAGGGTGGCCTGGCGGGCGAACCGGAGCAGTTCGGCCGTCCGGGGCACCAGTGTTGCGTCCATGATCACGTCGCTGGCCGGCGAAAAGGCGCCGATGTTCTCGACCACCGCGACGCCGACATCGCTCTGCCGGAGCGCCCCGGCGTCGTTCAGTCCGTCCCCGACCATCATCACGGTGCGCGGGCGGGCCTGGAGATCGCGGATGAACCCCAGCTTGTTCAGCGGGCTTTGGTTGAACTGCAGGTGGGCCTTCGGTCCGAACAGCGCCGCGAAACGTTCCCGTTCCCGTTCGTTGTCGCCGCTCAGCAGCGCAATCTCGTGGCGGTCGGCCAGGCGGGTCAGGAGCCGGTCGGTTTCGGGGCGCAGGGCGCTGGACAGCGTGAAGACGCCACGGAAGGACCCGCCGATCGCGACCCAGACGGTGGAGCCGCCAGCGGTGGTCGGTTCCGGAACGGCGATCCCGAGCGAGACCAGCCAAGCGCGGGAACCGAGCTGAACCGGCGTTTCGCCGACGGTTGCCTCAATGCCCCGGCCGGGTTCCTCGCGGAACGCGGAGACGTCCGCCTCACTGTTTCCGAGGTGGTCGGCGACTCGCCGGGACAGCGGATGAGTGGACTGCCGGGCGGCGGCAGCAATCAGCCCCGCCGCGGCATCGTCGAGGTGTTCGCCGGCAAAAACGATTTCACCGCCGTGAGCGGCGGTGAGCGTGCCGGTCTTGTCGAAGACCACGGTGTTGACCCGGGCCATCACCTCCAGGACGTCGGTGTTCCGGACGAAGATCTTGCGGCGGGCAAGGGCCCGCAGCGCGGCCCCGAGCGTGAAGGGCGCGGCGAGCGCCAACGCGCACGGACAGGCCACAATCAGCACGCCGGAGAAGGCCCGCAGCGCCCGCAGCCCTTCGGCGCGGAACAGCCAGTAACCGGCGGCGGAAAGGGCGACGCCGAGAATGATCCAGGTGAAGCGCTGGCTGTAGCGGTTGGTCAGCGTATTGAAGGTGTCGTTTTTCTCCTTCCGGAACGCATCCTGATTCCACAGTGACGTGAGGTAGCTCTGGGAGACGGGCTTGACGGTCACCATTTCCACAGTGGCGCCGGTCTGGCGACCGCCGGCGAACAGCAGCTCGCCTGCGGCCTTGGCCACGGGCTCCGATTCGCCGGTCACGAAACTGTAGTCCACGAGGGCCGCACCGGAGAGCACCCGCGAATCCGCCGGAATCAGTTCGCCGTGCCGGATGACCAAGCGGTCGCCGATGCCAATCTGCCCGAGCGAAACCCGCTCTTCGGAATCCCCGCGGCGCCGGATCACCGACAGCGGAAAAAACGAGCGGTAGTCCCGGTCGAATGCCAGCCGGTCATAGGTCTTCTGCTGGAAAACCCGGCCGCACAGCAGGAAGAACGTCAGCCCGGCCAGCGAATCGAAAAACCCTTCGCCGTGACCGGTGATCACCTCGACCGCGCTTTGCAGGAAAATCACCGCGATGCCGACGGCGATGGGCACATCAATCGTCATCCGCCGGTGGCGGAAGCTGAGCCAGCTCGCCTTGAAATAGTCCGCGGCGCTGAACGCGACGACCGGGATGCCCAAAGCCAGGCTCAGCCAGCCCACCAGACTGCGGAAATCCGGTCCGCTCAGGCTGTCGAGGCCGAAGTAGGCCGGCAGGCTGAAGAGCATCGTGTTGCCGAAAACGAAGCCGGCGACACCCAGTTGCAGCCACAGCCGCCGGGAAACCGGGCTGGTCCGTTTTCCCTCGAGATCGGCAAGTTTCAGATTGGGCTCGTAGCCGATGGATTCCAGCAACGCGGCCACTTCGCTGAGGGCGACCTGCTGCGGATCGAAAGAGATAATGGCCTCCTGCCGGGGAAAGTTGACCCGGGACTGGCCGATTCCGGGATTCAGGCGGAAGAGGTTCTCCAGCAGCCACACGCACGCCACGCAATGGATGGCGGGCAGGTGCAGCGTGACCCGGGTTACCTTGCCGTCGTCGAAGTCCACCAGGCGGCCGCGGACGGACGGTTCGTCGAGAAAGCGGAACTTTTCGGCATCAGCCGGGCGCTCCATGCGGCGTCCGGCGTCGGCGCTGAGTTCATAAAACTGACCGAGACCATTCTCCGCCAGCAGCTCGAACACCGTCTGGCATCCGGCGCAGCAAAAGGACCGGTTGGTCTTGGTGAACTGGTCCGCCCCGCAGGGGGTTCCGCAATGGAAACAAGCCACCGTCCGGGATTGTTCCCGGGGGGAATCCAAGTCGCGCGCGGCTTCAGCGAATTGGGCGGTTGCTTCCATCAGATTGATCGTTGCGGGCTCATCAAAGCGCGGTGGGGGAGAATGGGGCTCACACTTCCTTGCCGTTCACGCACCTGCTGTTGGGAGTGATGACAACTAATGTTCGGCGACTGGGGGCCGATTTCGCCAAAAACCCAGCAATTGCTACCCTCCGTTGCACAATTGCTCGCGCCATTGGGCGGTTGCCGCAACAAAATCCGTCCATACCCATCCCGCGTTAATTAATGACGCTGTAGGATTGAGTGTGAAAGAAAAGTGTAGCTTATCGGATGCGATTTGGGGCGAACCGCGGAAAATCAGGGGCGAACTTAGGGCCGCGGGCCTGGAGTCATCAGATACCCCACCAAATCAACCGCCTGCGAAGTCGATAGCTGGGAAAACAGCCCTTCGGGCATCATCGATTGATCTGATTGTTCCAGCGTGGCGATTTCGGCGCGTTCGATCACCCGGGACTCGGTCTGGCTTTGAATCGTCACCGTGCGCGGATTGGGCTCCCGCAGGAGGCCGTTGAGCACCGAGCCGTCCTTGAGGGTCACAACGGTCATCCGGTAATCCGCCGGGACGACCGCGCTGGGGTTCAGCAGGTTTTCGAGCAGGTAATCCAGGTTCGCACGACCTGATCCAGTGAGGTCGGGGCCGACGGCTCCGCCTTCACCGAACAGGCGATGACAGGGAGCGCAGGTCTGGGCGAAGAGCTTCCGCCCATTTGCAAGGTCGGCGGACTGGATCCGTTCCAACGTCAGTAGGGCGCGCCAGCGGGCTGCCTCGGCCGCCCGCTCCGCTCCGCCGATCTGCACGCTGCCCCAGACCTCACCCAGTTGGCGGGTGAGTGCAGCGTCGCCCAAGCCGGCAATTTGGCGCGCGTGGAACGAGGTGAGTTCAGTGCGGGCGATCTGGCTCCACGAGATGGCGTCGAGCACCGCTTTGGCGCCCTGGGCCCGGTTCACCAAGGCCCCCAACACGGCCGGTCGCTCCTCCAGACCCAGCCATTGGTAGCGTCCCAACGTGAACTCGACCGCGTCGGGCACGCCCAGTTGCAACAGGCCGATCAATGCGTCCGGACGGAGGCCACCGTCATTGGCCGCGCGGCGAAGGAGTTCGGCCAGTCCCTCTGCGCGGCTGGCCAGCAACGTGCGCAGCGCATTGCGGCGGGTGACCGTGTCTGCCCGTTCGTCGGTGAGGATCGCCTTGAGGTCGTCCAGCGCCCGGCCATCGCCGAAGAGCAGGTTGAGGCCGCGGAGGTGTTCCTCGACGTCGGGCACCGAAATTTGGCGGGCGGATTCCGAAAACGACTTCCACGCGTGCGGGGCGGTGGCTTTGCGCCAACCGCGAAGTCCGTCGCCGAGTCCGCGGATGAGGTCGGCCTGAAGCGGTTCGGACCACGCCAGGGCGGCGGTGACCAGCGCGTTGACGGGCTCCGGCCGGGATTCGAGGTCTTCCGCGAGGCGGCGGGCGATGAACTGCCGCAGTTGCGGGGCGGTGGCGGCCTTGGTCAATGGCAAGGCCAACTCCGGTTGGGCGGCGATCAGGGGTTCGATTCCGGTCCACAGCAGCAGCGGCAGATTGTGGTCGCCGGCGACCTCGGTGCGGGTCACTAGGGCGAGCGCCAGCGGTTCGCGGTCGGCAATGGGCAGTTTTTGTAGGGCGGACGCGAGGTAGAGCAGCACCGATTCGAACTGGTCGAGCCGGGCGCGTTCCACGAAGGCATCACGGATGGTCTTCAGGGCGGCGGCCGCGGCCTCCCGTTTCACGACTTCGCTTGCGGGTGTCGCGAGCCGTTCCCGTTGCACCGCGAGGGAATCCGAAAGCAGGCGGATGATCCACGAACGGACGGCTTCGCTGCCGTCGCGGGTGGGGCCGGAGATCCGTTGGATCAGCCACCCGGTATCAATGGGACCGAGAACATTCATCGCCCACAGCAGTCGCAGGCGGGAGTTCACCTTGGCTTGTTTCGCGAACTCCACTTCCAACTGGGTTTGCGACGGGAAGTTGAGCTTCCCCGCGTGTTTCCGGTCCGCGATGACCCGGCGGGCCTGACGGGCGACCCATTCGTTGGGGCTGGTGAGCATTCCCAACAGTTCTTCGCCGGTGGCGCGGCTGACATCGGGCGGCGGCAGGGCAGGGGCTTCGCCATAGCTGATCCGATAGATGCGGCCGGAAGCCCGGTGAACCCCATCATGATCGTGGCATTCGCCGGTGTCCGCCCAGTCGGAGAGGAAGACGCTGCCGTCGGGGCCCTGGATCAGGTCGAGCCCTCGGAACCAGGGATCACCGACCTGCAGGAAATCGCGTTCGTGGCGCCCCACAAAACCGGAGCCGTCCCGCTCCAGCCGTTCCACGTTCAGGCGCCGGCCGTGCAGGTTGATCGTGAAGAGCTTTCCACGATAGGGCGCCGGCCATTGGTCGCCCTGGTAGATCATCAGTCCGCAGTGGGCATGTCCGCCGCCCAGTTCGTCGCTGCCGGCGGCAAACGTGCTGCCGTCAAAAGCCGCCCGGGATTTCTGCCAGCCGGCTCCGGTATCGAAGTGATAGTGGTCGGCGTGCTGGCCGATCAGGGCGTAGGCGTGCGGATCCACGTCGTTGCCGTGCATGCGCTGGAAATGAGCGCCAGGAATCGCGTGCCACAGATGGCCGATGACGGTGTTGATGAAGAAGGGTTCGCCGACTTCGTTCCAGTCGAGGCCCCAAGGGTTCGTGGTGCCGTGGGAAACGGCCTCGATGACCCGCCGGCCGGGATGATAACGCCAGATTCCGCCGCGCATTTCGACCCGCTGCTCTTCCGGGGTGCCCGGAACGCCGATCTTTGCGCCGCTGGAAATGCCAATGCGGCCCCACAGCCAACCGTCGGGTCCCCACTTCAGGCCGTTCGCAAAAGTGTGGCGATTGCCGCTGGTGGTGGTGAATCCGTCGAGCAGCACCTCCGGCGGTCCGTCCGGAAGGTCGTCGCCGTTTTGGTCCGCCAGAAAGAGCAGCTGCGGCGGGCACAGGACGAAGGCCCCGCCGAGCCCGACCTCAACGCTCGTGAGGATCTTGGCCTGGTCCCAGAAGACCGTGCGCCGGTCGAACCGGCCATCGTGATCCTGATCCTCGAAGATCAGCACGCGGTCGTTCAGGTTGGTGGCGAAGTTTACTCCGGCTTCCGCGTAGGTGTAGTTCTCCGCGACCCAGAGGCGGCCGCGGGGATCGAAGGTCAGCGAAATTGGCTGCTGCACGTCCGGTTCGGCGGCGAACACGTTGACCCTGAAGCCCGGCGGCATCCGGAAACTGGCGGCAGCTTCCCCGGCGGAAACGAGGCCGCCGCGCTTTTCGGAACTGAAGGGTTCGGGGAATCCTGCCGAATACAGGGAAGTGACCAGGCAGCCATGAACCGCCAGTTGAAGCAGCCAACGGAATCTCACCGGGGCAGGCTAGGTGGGGGCGACCCCGCTTTGCGAACCCAAACCGGCGGGGAGCATCGTCCCTGCAGGTCGTTGACGCGTGGTGAGCTGCAGCGGTCCGATGGCTTGACACCGCCCCCTAACTCAAGTCCGCTTCCGCCCGTTTTCAGCGAATTCTGAGGAGGTATGGCGAAGATTCTCGTTGTTGATGACGAGCCGAGCATCCGGCGGGTGGTGCGACTGGGCTTGGTGTCGCTGGGGCACTCGATTTGCGAGGCCGCGGACGGCAATGAGGCCTTGGCGCAGTTTGATGCCGTCGGGGAGGTGGATTTGGTCATCACGGACGTGGTGATGGCCGGCAAGGACGGCATTGAGACGTTGGTGGAGCTCCGCAAGCGGCGCAAAGACCTCAAGGTGCTCGTGATTTCTGGCGGCGGCCAAGTCGGCGCTTCCACCTATTTGCGGATGGCCGGAATTCTCGGGGCCAACCGGACCTTGGAGAAGCCGTTCACCCTTCCGGATCTCCAGTCGGCCGTGACTGAAATGCTCGCCGAAGCCCCGGCGGCCTGAGCCCAGCCG
>CAIWAH010000082.1 GCA_903910585.1 uncultured Verrucomicrobiota bacterium | reverse complement strand
GAATTGTCGTTGGAGTCCGCGGTGCGTGCCCTTTTGGCCGAGTCGATTCAACACTACGAAGCCGGGGATCTGCTCGGGGCGTTGGCCCGTTACCCGGCCGGCCGTCAGCCGGCCAGCCGGGAGGAGCGGGTGCTGCTTGCGGCCTTGGTGCTGGCCGTTGGCAACGTGGCCGAAGCGGAGCGCTGGCTGGAAGGAATCCAAGGTGACGACCCCGCGGCCCGGATCGCGGCGGCCCTGCGCCAAGTCGTGGCCGCCACGCAGCTCCGGCCGATGGCGTTGGCGGAACCCCGGCTGGCGAGCGAGTGGTTGGCGGCGTCCTACGCCCGGCAGGCGGCGGGCGACTTGCCGGGTGCCCTCGCAGCCGCAAACAACGCGGCGGCCCTGTCTCCCGACTCCGGCTTTGTCTGGGCTCGCGTGGCGGAACTGGAGTTCAGTTTCGGACGCGTCGGAGCAGCCCGGGTGGCCGTGGAGCGGGCTCTGCAGCTTAGCCCGCGAAACGCCCAGGCCGTGGCGCTGGATGGATTCCTGCTGGCCGCAGCCTCCCGGACGACCGCCGCGGAAGCCGCGTTCACCACCGCCCTCGGCCTGGATCCCGGCCTGGGCAACGCATGGCTCGGGCGTGGACTCATCCGTCTCCGGCAAGGCCGGCAGGACGAGGGCCGGTCAGATCTGACCGTGGCCGCGGCGTCCGAACCCAATCGGGCGGTGTTGCGCAGCTACCTGGGCAAGGCCTTTGCCGTCACCGCCGATCCCATCCGGGCCCGCCATGAGTTCGACCTCGCCCGCCAGTTGGACCCGCTCGACCCCACCGCCTGGCTCTATTCCGCCCTGCTGCACCAGCAGGACAACTCCATCAATGCGGCCGTCGCCGACCTGGAACAATCCGCCGTCCTCAACGACGGGCGCCGGCTCTACCGCTCGCGCCTGCTGCTGGACCAGGACCGGGCGGTGCGGGGAGCGAATCTGGCCACCGTCTATGCCGACGCCGGATTCACCGAATTGGCGAACCGCGAGGCGACCCGGGCGGTCAATGCGGACTACGCCAACGCTGCCGCCCATCTCTTCCTCGCCAACAGCTACGACACGCTGCGCGATCCGCGGCAGATCAACCTCCGCTACGAGACGCCGTGGTTCAGCGAATTCCTGCTGGCCAACCTGCTGGCGCCCGTCGGGGCCAGTTCGCTTTCGCAGACCGTGTCGCAAAACGAATACGCGAACCTCTTCGAGCGCGACCGCCTGGGCGTGGCGAACGACACGCTCTGGACCGGCAATGGCGACTGGCGCGAAGCGGCCGCACAGTTCGGCCACTTCGGCCAATTCGCCTACGCGCTGGATGCGCTTTACCGCAGCGAGGTCGGTCAGCGGGTGAACGATGACCTCGAACAGCTCACGGTCAGCGGCCAGTTCAAATGGCAGCTCAGTCCGGCCGACAGCGTGTTCCTCCAGGCCATCTACTACGACGCGGAGAACGGTGACGTGGTGCAGCGGTATGACCCGGCCGGCGCCGACCCCAGTCTCCGCGTCAGGGAAACGCAGGAACCCATCGTCCTGGGCGGCTGGCATCACGAATGGCGGCCCGGGGTGCACACGCTGCTGCTTGCGGGCAGGTGGGATGATGCCCTCCAGGTGGAGTGGCCGAACAACCTGGTTCTGGAGTTCCATCGCCGCCCGGACGGCAGCATCACTTCGCCTACCGGTTCGCCTGGCGCGCTGGATTACGAGAGCCAGTTCACCGGCTGGACGGCCGAAGTGCAGCAGCTGTGGCAGGCCGGTCCGCAGACGCTCATCGTGGGGGCACGCTATCAGGCCGCGGAGTTTGAAACCGTGGCGGCCCTGGACACTTCCTTTTGGCGCTTCTTCACCGACGGCATCCACACCAACCGCACCTACCGCGTCTCGCCTGGCCTCGAACGGGCCAGCCTCTATGCCTACGACCATTGGCGGCCGGCTTTGTGGGCCTTGGTCACCGCCGGCGTCACCTATGACCACCTCACCCAGCCGGACAACTTCCGGATCGCCCCGCTGACCGCGGGCGAGAACTCCATGAATCAGGTTTCACCGAAAGTCGGACTCACGCTCATGCCCTGGCACGGCGGCGTGGTGCGCGGGGCGTTCACCCGGTCGCTCGGCGGCGTGAGCTTCGACCAGAGCCTCCGCCTGGAACCGGTGCAGGTGGCCGGTTTCAACCAGTCCTTCCGCGGGCTCATCCCCGAGGCCCTGCAGGGCAGCGTGGCCGGGCAGGAGTTCGAAACTTGGGGTGTCGCGTTCGACCAGACGTTTCCCACGCGCACCTACCTCACGATTTCGGCGGAACGCCTGGCGAGCGTCGCGACCCGGCAGGTCGGGGCCTTTGAACTGCAATCCGATTTCATCACTTACGCCGAAGGGGCAACGGCGCAGCAGCTCGACTTTGTCGAACGCAGCCTGGGAGCGAGCGTCAGCCAGTTGGCGGGCGATTACTTCGCGTTCACCACGCGCTATCGGCTGAGCGAAGCCACGCTGGACAGCGAGTTTCCGGAAGCGGGCGCCTCCGATAAGACTGCCAGCCACGAACGCTCAGTGCTCCACCAGTTACAGTTGGAAGCCCGCTTCAACCACCCGTGCGGAGCCTTCGCCACGTTCACCTCGACTTGGAACCGTCAGTCCAACTCCAATCCCCGTCTGCCGGGCGACGACTTCTGGCAGCACGATGTCTGGGTGGGTTACCGTCTGCTCCAACGCCGCGCCGAGGTCTCCGTGGGCGTGCTCAACCTGACCGGGCAGGATTACCGCCTGCACCCGCTTAACCTGTATGTGGACACCTACCGCGACCGCACGGTGGCCTTGCGCGCCCGGTTTGCCTTCTGATGGGCCGCCCACCACCTCAGCCGCCTGATGAAATGGCGATCGTTGCTGGTTCTCTTGCCCTTGCTTTTCAGCGGCCACCGCCCGCATGCCGCCACCGTCATCTGGACTGACGCCATGAAGGGGCCAGGAACCTCGCTGTCACCTTGCCAGCAGGTTTCCGTAGATGAGAGGGCTGACCATGCGTTGGAATCTTGGAGTAATGAAACCATGAACGCCAATTCCCCCATCGCGTGTCGCTCCCTTTGGAGCGCGACGGAAAGTTTCCAACCTGCCCGCCATCTTGGCCGCGCCACGTCACTACGGAACGGAGCTGGGGCCGACCGGACGAATGGCGTTCAGCTCAAGGGACGGTCCGCCCGGTCAACTGTCCGTGACGTCAACTGCCTGTCATCAGGTCGCCGGCCATGAGCTCCTTGTCAGAGATCGGCGGCTACCAACTGATCCAGCGGCTGGGCACCGGCGCCACCGGTGGAGTCTTCCGGGCATGCCGGAAGGCCGATGGGCAGGAGGTTGCCATCAAGGTCCTCAACCCTGCCCTCGTCGGTGATCGGGAGTGGTTGGCGCGGTTCCAACGTGAAGCCCTGCTGCTCCGAAAACTATCCCATCCCCATGTGGTCGGTCTGCGTGAATTTGGGTGGGACGCCGCCAACGGCCGCTGGTTTCTCGCCATGGAACTCGTCCCGGGCCGGCCGCTCCGCTCGTGGGTGGGACGTCGGCCGCGTAGCGAGGACCTGGCACGCTGGGGTCTAGAGTTGGCAGGAGCACTGGCCTGCGCCCACAGCGAAGGGATTATTCATCGCGACCTCAAGCCCGAGAACATCATGATCCAGCCCGACGGGCACACCAAGGTCTTGGACTTCGGTCTCGCCCGCTCCTTGACGGTCGCGGACCACGCCTTGCCCGATAGCCTCCTCCATGTCACTGTGACGGGGACCGTGGTTGGTTCCCCGCGCTACATGTCGCCCGAGCAAAGCCGCGGCGAAGCGCTGACACCGGCCACCGACGTCTTCTCGCTGGGCCTCTGCCTGTTCGAGGTGGCGGCTGGCCGGCACCCCTTCGCGGCCGACTTCGTGCCCGAGGTGCTGGCCGGCATCCGCGATCGGCCCAACCCGCCGCTGCATCGATGGCGGCCGGACTTGCCGGACGCGTGGGCACTGGCATTTACGGCCCTGCTGGCCAAGGATCCTGCGCAACGCCCCACGGCCGCTGATGCGGTCCGATTTTTTCCCATGCCCTAAATCTCTGGAAATCACCCATGAAAACGCCTCTTACCGCCAGATTTTGCTCCCTGCTGCTCCTCGCTGCCTTGACGAAGGCATCCTTGTTGGCGGAGGTGTTCCAGGCGCCCCGGCTATGGGAACGTTTTACGCCCAATTCGTTTTCCGTGGGACCCGATCGCACCGCCCACGACGGACGCGGTAACCTGTATGCCTATTTCCAGCTTCTGGATTGGGTCAGCGGCCAACAAACGGGCGGACTCATCAAGCTGGCCGAAAAAACCGGGGCACCGGATCCCACCTTCCAACCAGGGCCCTTGGAGTTCAGTCCCACCGAGGTAGCGGTGCAGCCAGATGGCAAGGTGGTTTTCTGCGGATTCCGGGAACGTTGCTACTACATTGCCCGCCTGAATCCGGACGGGTCGCTCGATCCTACATTCCGGATTTTTGAAGTATCCATGAATGCGCGGTTCCTGACCGTCCAGCCCGACGGCGCTATCCTGGCGACGATTTATGGGAACCAACTGGCGGACGTGGCGCCTAGTGCTTACCCGATTGCCTCACCGACGCTGATTCGCCTTCGCCCGGATGGACTCATTGATTCCAAGTTCAAGGCTCCCGATTTAGGAACCATCATTTGGACTCCGCCGGTCCTTGATGCCCAGGGCCGAATCTATTTCGGAGTCGGCTCGTTTCAGGGGGAAATCGTGCGACTGTTTCCGGATGGACGCAAAGACCCCGCTTTTCCGGTGGCCAGCTCGTTCCCTTTCGAATTGGGCGGCCAGTTTCGCGGTCTGGCTTTCCAAAGCGATGGCAAATTGGTGATTGCCGGGAGCATCCTGCTGCCCCGGACGCTGCCGGCCAACGTCCCGGTGGCCGACCGACAGACCAACCGTTTCGCCGCCATCCGTCTGGATGCTGAGGGACGATTCGATCCGGCCTTCACAATGGTGCCCCGCAGCCAGTTGGCCATGGGTGACTATCCCCGCATGATGGTCATGCAACCGGACAACAAGTTTGTCGTCGCGGCAGCCGGTCTCCACCGCTTCAACCCCGACGGCACACTGGACCCGACGTTCACGCGCTATCAGCCGACGAACTACAACAACTTCTGGCTCTCGCGATCGCCCGAGGGCCGACTGTTCACGCGGGGCGATGCAAACACGGGCCTGCTGGCCTTCGAACAGGACGGCAAACCGGCACCGGAGTTCTCGGTGCAGGGCTTCGGCAGCACCCAAACCCCTCAGTCATTCGCCGTCCTGGGCGAAGACCGGGTTGCGCTTTCGGGGGCTTTCAACCGCGCCGATGCCACCGCGCAATCCCTGGTTGCCGTTCTCAACCGTCGAGATGGCAGCCTCACCCTCGCGCAACCGAGCATCGCCCAGTTGCTCGGGGCGAACATCGTTTCGCCTACCTATCTGAACGAACGGGTGCAAATTCTCCCCGCCCACAGTGGCATGGCGTATTTCGTCGGCGAGGCGGCCCGGCAAGACCTGGATTCGTCCGGCGCCTCAGGCTTCGCCCTACGCCTGACGGCCGATTGCACAGCCGACCCCACCTTTCAACCTGCCCCCGGCCTCGTAGCGGCCAAGCCCACCTATCTGACTGACGCCGAGAAACGGCTCTGGTTTTTCCGCGCCGGCGAACAGGCGGCGGTGGACTGGTGGTTTAACTCCACCGGCGGACGCTCTCCAACCAACTGGCTGTGGTTTGGTCGATTGCAAACGAATGGGACCCTGGCAGCGGAGTTCGGGACTGTTCCTCCCGCTCCGGTGGCGGCGCTTTTTAACCAGATCAGCGCGGTGACATTCGAGCCGAATGGGGAAATCAACCAAATCATCCTGGGCGAGCTTCGTCCGCTCGCAGCCCGGCGGGCGGGCGGTGTGCTGGTCTCGGTATGCACTACCAATGGAACTGAACGATTGGTGAAGTTGACCGGCGCTGGCTTGCCCGATGCCACCTTCTTCCCGCCGGAGGCCGGCGGTGCGGCTTCGTTTCTGAACTTCCCCGAAGTCTTCAATCCACTCACCGGCGTCACCACCCAAACCTTGAATGGGGTGCAACAATTCAGGTCTGACACCTTTCAGCATGCCACCGAACTTCCGGATGGCAGCGTGCTGCTGGCTGGCGAATTTACCGAACTGGGAGGAGTGCCCGTCCGTGGGTTGGCCCGTCTGGGACCGGATGGAACGGTGGGGCTGGCCCTGCTACCGGTGCTGACCGTGTCGGAGTCGCCGTTCCCGAGTGATCGGGTGCGGATCTTTGGACTCACTTCCGACGATCAGGGCCGCGCCTATGTGGCGGGAATCTTCGACCACGTGGACGGTGTTCCGCAGAAGGGGATAATCCGGCTCCACCCCGACGGAAGCTGGGACCAGTCGTTTGTGAGCCCGCTCGAACTCGTGGATTACCCTTACGCCATCGCCCAGTTGCAGGTGGACGGGGAACATCTGTGGGCAGGCGGATCATTCCGGCGCCAAGGTGAACAGTTTCCGCGACCACTCTGGCGCCTGTCCCTCACCACCCCGCAACTGCTCGCCCGGCCGGCCGATCAGATCACCCCTCCCGGCGGCACCGCCCGGTTCGATGCCGTCGCGAGCGGAGCCGGCCCACTCCGCTATCAATGGCAGTTCGCCGGCACCAACCTTGCCGGCGCGACGAACGCCACTCTCGAACTCACCAACGTTACTGCGTCATTGGCCGGGCGCTACCGCGTGCGGGTGACAAACGCCGAGGGCACCACACTTAGCGAAGAAGCCGTGCTCGCCTTGAGCCAGGCGCAGCAGATCACCTGGCAGCGCCCCTTCCCGGATCTACAGCTTCCGGCCAACGTGGCCCATGAACTGGCCGCCACGGCCAGCAGCGGCTTGCCGGTGACCTTCGCGATCATCTCCGGTCCGGCCGTCATCGAGGGCAGTCTCCTCCGTCCCACCGGTGCGGGCGTGGTGATTATTCGGGCGGAGCAGGCGGGCAACACTCAGTTCCTGCCCGCCAGCGCCGAACGCACCGTCACGGTAGTGGCGGCTGGCCAGTCGATCACTTGGACTTCACCGGCCACCAATACGGTTCTCCTGCTAAACCAGGCATATCCGCTCACCGCCACCGCCAGCAGCGGGCTGCCGGTGACATTCCGGGTGCAGAGCGGGCCGGCGGTGATCGCCAACGGCACGGTGACGGCCACCAACGTGGGGACGGTGGTGCTGGTGGCGGAGCAGGCCGGGGATGCGGCCCACGCGGCCCAGACCCTCACCCGCACCTACAACCCGTCCACGTTCCTCGGCGCCGAACTCTTGGGCCAGTGGCCGGGGATTCCCCGCGGTTATGCCGAAGGGGTGCAGGTGGTGGGGAACCTCGCCTACGTGGCTTTGGGCGACGGCGGCTTGGCGATCTTTGACGTGAGCAACCCGGGCGCGCCGGTGCGCGTGGGCGGCTTTGACACCAGCGGTTATGCCG
>CAIWAH010000081.1 GCA_903910585.1 uncultured Verrucomicrobiota bacterium | reverse complement strand
CCAGCACTTCCTGACGTGTGTTTTGACTCATGTGGGTGCTCATGGCTCGGTAACACCCGTTTTTGAGTCAACCGGGGCTGTCCCGCAGCCACGTTCCCCCGCTTCGGTAACAATCTTTTTGAGTCAAATCGCCGGGGTTCCGAGGCGACGAATATTCCTGACATGGAACGGGACTGGCGCCGATGCTGGTTCCTATGTGTAGGCGGTTTCGGGCATGGATGTTAACACCATTGTTAGCGATATCAGGCGGTCGTGGCGCTGCGGAGCTGCCGTCCGGATATCGCGGGCGGCCGTTTGAAGATGCCTTTCACAAGACCGGGACGCCCGGAATTCCGGGACTGATCCAATGCGCCCTTTACGACTTGGGCGGTGAAGGGGTGGCCTACCACGACACCGACGCGCTCAACGACGGCAGCGGCAAGCTCAACCTCGAGAAAGGCCACCAGCGCGCGCACGCCGGGGAATATGTCTGGCACTTTCGCCGCGATGAAGGCGTGGACCTGTCATTTGTGAAGGACTGGGCGGACCTCAACCACACCAATCTGGTCAGCCCTCCCATCAACCAATCCTACATCGGCTGGACCGAGAACGGGGAGTGGTGCAACTACACGGTCAACGTCACGCGTCCCGGCACCTATCGCATCCGGGCGCTCTACGCCTTCCAGGCCAACACCGTGACCTTTGACCTCAACGGTAAACCTTCCGCCACCTGCCGCCTGCCCGTGCCTACCGCCAGCTACCATCACTGGAACCTCGCCGAGATCGGCACGATCGAGTTCCCCGCAGCCGGCTCCCAGCTCCTCACCTTCCACTACGGCAAGGGCAACAACTTCGCCTGGTTCGAGTTCGAGCCTGTGGATACCGGCCGCCCGTGAGGGACTGAAGGCGTCGCTTCGTCCCCCTGTTCCCGGCTGTTCCTCAGGGGTTTGCCCCAGTTACGCTGACCGTGTTTCCATGACCCGCCCGTTTTCCGCCTTCGCCCTCGGCGTCGTGCTGGCGCTCGGCGCCTTCGGTGCCGCCACCACCAACGCCTTCCGCGCGGACCTCCCGGCGCCGCGCCTGCTGCCCGGGCAAAGCGAGTTCGCGTTCACGCTCTACGGCTGCCCGGACAACCTCACACAACTGCAGGAGGTCGTCGCCGTGATGCGCGAACGGGGCTTCGGCAACGGCTTCGATCCCGGCCCCAGCGCCGTCGCCGCGTCGCGGCCCCTGCTGGAGTATCTCGCGACCGTCGGCTGGCCGGTCATCCTGTATCCGCCCGACGGTGGCCGCATGCAGGTCAAGGGCGGCACCAGCGTGCTGAACAACGCCGACGAGGAGGCGTTGCGCGGCCTGGACCGCGCCGGGGTATTCAACGCCATCCAGCTCGGCGAATGGGGCTACCACTTCCACCGCCTCCAGTCGGATGAAGGCTGGTGGAAGGCCGTGCTCGGGGCCGATTTCGAGGCCCAGGCGAAGGACTTCGTGAAACCCGCCGCCCAGCGGGGCTACGACCCGCTGCCGAAAACGCGGCGCGAATGCTACGACCAGCTCCGCGAGTATTTCCTCTGGCACCGCCAGACCAAGGGAGGACGCCTCATCAGCGTGACTGGCCATTCGCACTACGAGGCCTATGCCGCCGAGTGGGGCGCCAGCGTCGTCGGCCTGGAGGTCGGGGAGAACATCGGCTTCACGCAGTCCAAGTTCGCCTTCGCGCGCGGAGCCTCGCGCCAGTGGAACGTGCCGTGGTCCGTGCAGGTGAGCCCGTGGTTTGGCAACGCCGTGACCACGCGCGGCCCGCTGAACACCAACGGGGCCACCGCCACCGGGCTCGACGCCGGCCATTCCCTGAGCCTTTACCTCCGGCTGTGGCGTCACGCGTGGTTTGCCGGCGCGGCCTTCGTCACGCCGGAGAACAGCAGCGCCATCTTCTTCGAGGAAGCCAAGGCTCCCTGGAAGCTCAGCCCCCACGGTGAAGCGGCCGCGCAGGCGTTCCAGTTCATGCGCACCCACGACCGCGGCACGCCCTACACGCCGCTGCTCGTCGTGCTGGATCACCTGGCCGGCTATGCCGCCTACCACGAACGCACCTTCGGCATCCTGCCGCGCACGCCGGGCGACCAAGAGATCTTCGACCTGCTCGAACGCCAGCTCTACTTCAGCGCCACGCGGCTGCCGGTGCCCGGTAACCCGAAGAATCCCGAGGCCGGCTACCTGCACCCCACGCCGCAGGGCGAGCTATGCGACGTGATGCTGTCCACGGTTCCCGGTGCGATCATGCGGCGTTATCCGGTCATCCTGCTGGCGGGCGAAGTTGAGTTCTCCAAGTTCATCGTCCACGAGCTCGTCACCGCCGCGCAGGGCGGCAGCCGGATTCTGCTCCATCCGCGCCACGTCGAGGCCCTCGGCCCGGAGCGCTTGGCCAAGTTGCGGCGGGCCGGCGCGGTCGAGGTGCTGGAACCCTGGACCAATCCCGACACGCAGCGTCCCACCGCCATCTCCCGCGACCGCCTGCAGCGGATCGCAAGTGACACGCTGCCGATCGGCGTGACCGGCGATCCCGTCCAATACCAGATCAACCGCAACCGCACCGGCTGGGTCATCGAGCTGATCAACAACGACGGCGTGGTGAAGGAAGGCCGCAGTCCCGCGGTCGTTCACCCGCAAGTCATCGCCCGCGTGAAACTCAACCCACGCTTCGCCTGGGGCCGGGCCACGGAGTGGGCAACTGGAACATCGTTGCCGGAGGGTCAAAGCGTCGAGCTGGAGATCCCGCCGGGTGAAAGCCGCTTCGTGGAGTTCGTTCCGGCCCCATAGCGTGAACCGGCTGGCGGGCGCAAACCGGGCGGCATTCACCCCGTTCCAGGATTCATCCGCCGCGGTGCCGGGATCCTGCCGCGGCGTTGCGTGGGATCGAAGCTGAACACCCCCGGTTGACGTCCCTGCGCGATGTCCTTGGCCGCGGAGCGGCGGAAACGCCACGGCTGGTCGGCGCGGCGCGCAGTCGGCGAAAGTCGGAAACCGGGCTGGTCCTCCCGCGGCGCCGGCGCAGAGTTCGCGGAAATGAGCTGGATGCGGAAGCGGTATCCCGTCGGTAGGCGCTACGGGTTGGGCTGGGGCGGTTCGGCCAAGATGGGCTCGGCTTTGAGCCGCCGCGGCATGCGGCTCGTTTTGGCGGTCTGGGCGTTGGCCGGTTGGGTGGTCGCGGTGCCGGCGGCCGAGGCGAAGGCGGCAACGAACCCGGCCGCAAAGGTGAACACCGCTGTGGTTCCGGTCCCGGGGCGGGGGCGACACCTGGAAGGCCCGCCACGAAGCGATCAACGCGCGGGCGAAGCAGGGCCATGTCAATCTCCTCTACCTCGGCGACTCGATCGTCCGGAGCTGGCAGTGGGACGGGACGCCGGTGTGGGACCATTACTACGCGAAGCGCAACGGGATGATCGCGGGCATGACGGGGGACCGGACGGAGCAGGTGCTGTGGCGGCTGCAGCACGGGAACATCGAGGGGATTTCGCCGAAGCTGGCGATCGTGATGATCGGGCAGAACAACGGTCCGTTCAACACGGGCGAGGAGATCGGCGCCGGGGTGACGGCGATTGTGCAGCTGCTGCGTGAGAAGCTCCCGGCAACCAAGGTTTTGGTGCTGGCGATCTTCCCGCGAGGGGAGAAGCCGACGCCGGAGCGGGCGGTGCTGGCCAAGGCCAACGAGATCGCGTCGAAACTCGCGGACGGGAAGCACGTGTTCTACCTGGACGTGAACCATCTGTTTCTGCGCACGGACGGGAGCATCCGGGCATCGCTGATGCCGGACTTCGAGCACCCGAACGAGGAGGGGCATCGCGTCTGGGCGGCGGCCATCGAGCCCAAGGTCGCGGAGCTCATGGGCGACGCGCCAACGGCGGAGATGCCGGCGAAACCGAAGGCCAAAGGGGAAGCGGCGCCGGCACAATGACAGGGCGGGTGGCGGACGCGTTTTACCACCGGATTGAACGTTGTGCGGTCCCCGCCCGCGATGCCGGCATCCACCCGCCGCTTGGCCCGCCGTTTTCCGTTCCACTTCCGGCGTGCGCGACTTCGCGCCACGGCGTCGTGCGCTTGGACCGGGAGTGGGCCCGGCTCGCGTCCATCCCGGTCGGTCGTTTGCCAGAGTTCATCTCAGGCGCGGGACAGGGCGTTCTCGCTGACAAAGAGGTTGCGGGCACGGAAGGCGGGCGGGCTTTCCAGCAGCAGCATGGCGCGCAACGCGGCCAGCGGTGTGGCGAACCACGGGCGCCGGAGTTGCCGGGCTTCTCCAACCGTCCAGTCCGGCTGCGGAAGCTCGAAGCGCCGGGCCAATTCCTCCGCCGTGGCAGCGAGGTAGGCATCCTGCACATGGCCGAGTTCACCGAACTGTGGAGCTAGGAGCGCAGGCGCGGCGCCCAGCGCGGCAGCGTTGGGCGCGGCGTAAAATCCATCAAGGAAGTTCGCCAGACACCGGTCGAAGGGATCGCCCTGCGCGGCGAGCTTGGCAACTTCGGCGAGGGTCTTTGGCCTCATACCTTGCCCTCACGCCAATTCCACTTTGAGCTTACGACCGAGGGCGAGGGCTGCCTGTTCCAATAGCTGGAGCGTGACGGAAGAATGATCGGGCGCGAACAGGCGGTCGAGCGCGGCCGGGGTGGTCTTCATGCGGCTCGCCAGTTTCGCGCGGGAGATGCGGCGTCGTTTCATCTCGCGTTCGATCTGCCACGCGACGACGCGCTTGAGCGCGCCAGCTTCGCATTCCGCCAGCAGGCCGTCCTGCTTGAGGAAGTCGTCGAAATCCGAACCGATGTGCTCGCGCTTCATGCGCATCATTGTAGCAGTCGCAGCCGTGTCCTCGCCAGTTCCAAATCCTCCTGCGGCGTCTTCTGTGATTTCTTGATGAAGCCGTGGAGCAGAATCATCCGCCCTTCGCCCGTCGTGAAGATGACTCGCGCGATACGGTCACGCAGGCGGGAGCGAACTTCCCACAAGCCCTGGTCGAGCTTGCGCACCAGCGGCATTCCGAGCGGCCAGCCGAATTGCACGGTCTTGATGTCTTCGCCGATGATACGGCGTTCCTCGCGTGGCAGGGACTTGAGCCATTCCCGCACCGGCTCATTGCCAGAAGCGGTGCGGAAGAACGCAACGGACAGAATGGGCTCCTGGCCGTTCATTACCGGTTGAAGAGTTGGTCAATCTTCTCTTTCACCGCTTCATCCATCCGGATCAGCGGCGGCCAAGGTCGCTGAAAGCCTTCGCCGGGGAGCTTGCGGGTCGCGTCGAAGCCCATCTTGCCGCCAGCGGCGATGGTGGGCGTGGCGTGGTCGAGGACGTCGGCCGGGCCGCGCGTGAGCAGGGTGTCGCGCTGCGGATCGGTGTCGGCGAAGAGGTGGAAGAGGACCTGGCTGGTGCTGTGCACGTCCACATGGGCGTCCACCACGATGATGTATTTGGTGAACATCATCTGCCCCATGCCCCAGAGGCCGTGCATGATCTTGTAGGCCTGCATGGGGTAGGTCTTCCTGATGGAGACGACGACGAGGTTGTGGAAGGTGCCCTCGGCCGGCAGCGAGATGTCCACGATCTCCGGGAAGTTCATCTGGAACATCGGCAGGAAAAGCTTCACGGACGCGGCGCCGATGTAGAAGTCCTCCATCGGCGGAATGCCGACGATGGTCGCGGGATAGACGGCGTCTCTCCGGTGGGTGATGGCGGTGACGTGGAAGACGGGATACGGCTCGGGAAGCGTGTAGTAGCCGGTGTGGTCGCCGAAGGGGCCCTCCATCCGCAGCGGCTCGGTGGGGTCCATGTAGCCTTCGATGACGAAGTCGGCGTTGGCCGGGACCTGGAGATCGTTGGTCTCGCACTTTACCAGTTCGACGGACTTCTTCCGCAGGTAACCGGCGAGGAGGAATTCATCCAACCCATCGGGCAACGGCGCGGTGGCGGCGAAGGGGAACATGGGATCTCCGCCGAGGAAGATGGCGACGGGCATGCGTTCGCCCTTCTCGAAGTAGCGGCGGCCGTGGCGCGCGGCGACCTTCTGGAGCTGCCAATGCAGGCCGGTGGTCTGCGCGTCATAGACCTGGATGCGATACATGCCGAGGTTGCGGTCGCCGGTGTCGGGATCCTGGGTGACGACGCACGGAAGGGTGACGAAACGGCCGCCATCGAGCGGCCAGCACTTCAGGATGGGAATGTCGGCCAGCGTGGGCGGATTGGGGTTGGTGCCCTTCTGCCAATCGGGCGCGTCCGGCCAGGCGCCCTTATGGCTGGCGGGCGCGTCGTAGCGATGGACCACGTCCTTGCACGGTCCGGACTTCACCGTCTTGGGCTTGGCGTGGCGGAGTTCCAGCGCGGTGCCGAGGAGCTTGATGGCTTCCCTGAAGCCGGTGGGCGGCTTGGCCTTCATCAAGGAGCCGAGTTCCTTGGCCGCATCGTCCACCTTTTCCACGCCCATGCTCATGGCCATCCGTTTCCAGGAACCGAGCGTGTTGATGGCGACGGGGAAGGGCGAGACCACGCCGTTGATCGTGGGTTTCTCGAAGAGCAGCGCCTTGCCGCCACCGGGCAGCTTCATCTCGCGGTCGGCGATCTCGGTGATCTCCAGCTCGGTGGCGACGGGTTGGGAAATGCGTTTCAGCTCGCCCGCACGGTCGAGCGCTTCGACGAAATCCCGGAATGATTCAAACGCCATGCAGTGACGCTACCACCGGTGTCCGGGGCGGCAAACCTCTGGCCGATTCGGGATTTCGACCGTAACTTAGCCCCATGCATCCGTCCGACCGTCGCCGCCGAATCTTTGGGCTGGCGTGCTTGGGCGGTTCGCTTGCCCTGGTGGGACTGGGATTCAGCGATTTTGGGGTTCGAATCAGCGGCCTGCGCTTCCTCCTGTTTTGGCTGGCCTGTGCGGCACTTGCCGTGCTCGCCCTCTTCACTGCGGTCCTCGACCTGCTCATCGTGAATGCCCGCGGCCGCGCCGAGCGACGCGAACTCGCCCACCGCACAGCAGCTGAAATCGAGTCGGCCCTCCAATCCGGTGAACGGCCGTCGCGGAACGGCCCCGATGAATCCTGAACCGTCCCGCATGCCCCCTGTGCGGGGCTTGGCGGCGAGGCGGCGCATTCCGGACAAGACCCCATTGCCGGCCAGCCGCACCGTTTCCCCGGCTTCGACATGAGAGATTCCCGCAAGATCCTGATCCTCGGCGGCGGCGTCATCGGCCTGAACACCGCACTCTACTGTGCCCGGCGCGGCTTCGCGGTGACCGTGGTGGACCGCAATCCGGAGCAGCGCGACGGCTGTTCCTTCGGCAATGCGGGCATGGTCGTGCCCAGCCATTTCATCCCGCTCGCGGCGCCCGGCATGATCGGGCTGGGCCTGAAGTGGATGTGGAATCCGGAATCCCCATTCTGGATCAAGCCGCGGCTGGACTTCGACCTGTTCAATTGGGGTTACCTCTTCTGGCGGGCCTGCTCAGCGGAACACGTGGCGCGTTCGGCGCCCTTGCTGCGGGATCTCAGCCTCGCCAGCCGGCAGGAGTGTGAGGCGCTGTCGGAGCTGCCCGGCAATGACTTCGGCCTCGTGAAGAAGGGCCTGCTCATGCTGTGCAAGACGGCGCACGCGCTCGATGAGGAAGCGCAGGCGGCGGCGCGGGCCCGCGAACTGGGCATTCCCGCGGAAGTGCTGGACGCCCGGCAGACTGCGGTGCTGGACCCCGGGGCGACGTTGGACATCGCCGGTTCGGTTTTCTTCCCCAAGGACTGCCATCTGACCCCGGGACGTTTCATGGCCGGGCTGAAACAGCAGGCGGAAGCGTTGGGCGTGAAGTTCGTCTGGAACCGCGAAGTGGCCGACTTCCGCGTCGAACGTGATCGCAGCCTCTACGCCGCCCAGCTCAGTGACGGCACGGAAATCGAGGCTGATGAATTCGTCCTCGCCGGTGGTTCCTGGTCGCCCACGGTCGCCGCAAAACTGGCGCTCGAACTGCCCATGCAGGCCGGCAAGGGCTACAGCCTCACCCTGCCGAATCCCCGCCAGTTGCCCCAGCTCTGCACCATCCTGACCGAGGCCCGCGTAGCGGTGACGCCGATGGGCAACGCCCTGCGCGTCGGCGGCACGATGGAGATCGCGGGCCTGAATGAGGACATCAACCCCGTGCGCGTGCGGGGCATCCTCAAGGCGTTGCCCAAATACTACCCCGCGTTCCGTCCGGAAGATTTCGAGGGCATCGCGCCCTGGCGCGGACTCCGGCCGTGTTCGCCGGACGGACTGCCTTATGTCGGCCGGACGCAGAGGTTCGCGAACCTCACGCTGGCGACCGGCCACGCGATGATGGGACTCAGCCTCGCGCCGATCACCGGCAAGCTGGTCGCGCAGGTTCTCGCCGGGGACAAGCCTGAGTTCGACCTCGGTTTGCTGAGCCCGGACCGCTACGGGGGCTGACGGCGCGGGACACTCGCTGCCGTCGTTGAACCCGAAGGGCTTCGCTTCATTGCGCACCGGCTTCGGGGGCATCATCCTGACCCTGTGGCAGGCAGGACAACCCGGGTGCTGATCAGTCTGGCGGTGGTCGCCGGACTGGCGGCGTTTCTCTGGTCGCGCCGGGTTAAGCCGGTGGTGCCCGTGCCTTCGGTCATGGTGACGCCGCCGGCTCCCACGGCGGAACAATTGCGGCTCCGGCGACTGGTGGAGTTGATTCCCCGGGCTCCGTTCACCGCCACCAACGAGTTCATGCGCTACGAGGTGGACGGCGCCGAAGTTGCGTGGGGCAGCACGACGCTGTGGCCGGCATTTTGGGGTTACGATCAGCGCGTGGAATTGCCCGAAGTGTCGCCCCGCGAACTGGCCTGGCAGCGTCTGGCCGACGAAGTGGAAGGACTCCTGCCGGCGTTCGCGGTGGTGCGGTGGACCAGCGACTGGAGCCAATTCCTCAACCACTGGCTGGATCCGCGCCTGACCTCGCCGCGGGGCGTGGGCTTCTTCAACCCCAATGCGACCTACGAGGGGCTCAAGCTGCTGCCGGCGTCGAAGGACTCCGACTTCGGTTTCGGCCTGAAATACAAGTGGTCGTTTTGAGCCGCGACGGGTTGCTCATTCGATGACGAACCAATTCATGGCCTGGGCGGGCACCGTGACCGGCAACTCCACGGTGAAATCCCGCGCGAGGGGAAAGCTCTGGACGGTGCCGTCCTGTTCGCGGATGCGGGCATTGTCGGTTAGGCCGGTGTAATAGAGGTTCACCCGCAGCGTTTTGGTGACCGGAACATCAAGCGGGTTGAAGATCGCGAGCAGGCCCTTCTGCTTCAGCCTGGGATTCACGTGGAGCATCCAGTCAAGGTCGCGGGCGTCGGCGCGGCGTCCGTGGATGAGGTCGCTTTCGAGGATGTCGCGATGGGCTTTGAACCAGTCCACCTTGGACTTCACCATGGTCTTAGTTCGTTCGGTGTCGAAGAGTCGCGGGCCGCGGTAACAGGCCTGCACGCCGAGCGCGAGGTTGCTCTCGATCATCCTCCCGTAATGGTCGAGATGCTGGTCCAGCGGCTCGATGGTCGCGGCCGCGCCACCGCCCTGGTATTCGGTGAGCGGGACGAACATCCAGCCCATGCTCGGGAGCTTCTGCCAGGTGCCGTCGAAGATGTTCTGGCGCGTGTGGATGACCTGCTGGGCGCGGGGCAGGGACCAGTTCACCTCGCGGTAGCCCATGCCGGTCTTGCTGGAGCCGGAGAGGAAATAGTGGTCCGGCACGTTCAGGTAGAATCCCTGACCGCGGCACCATTGGTAGAAGTGCGAAATCTCGCGCCACTGGTTCCAGCGCGAGTCGGCCAAGCCGCGGTGTCCGGGATGATTCGTGGCGGCGCAGACATCGCCCGGATACGAGCCATCGTGCTCCAGCAGCGTGAAGCCGCTCGCACGGTGGAACTCGTAGAGGCGGCGGAAGTAATTCGTGCCCCAGCGGCTGAGCAGGCAGGGCGAGTTGCCAAAGGCGGGCTTCTGTCCGGGCGGCATCACGACGTCATCGCCACCGCCCACGCTGCGCGAGGCGAGCAAGGAGTAGCTGCCGATCTCGATGCCCTTGCTTTTCGCATGGGCCACCCAGGCTTGGGCCCGTTCCAGCGTGGTCGGCTGCTCATTTTCCATGTCGAAGCCGCTGCCGAAGCTCAGGATCAGCATCTCGAAGCCCACTTCTGCGCACTGGTTGATGGCATTAGTCACGACCTGCCCGTTGGACGAGACAACGTGCATCATCAGCGGGTTCTCGGTCACCCACGGGGCGATCACGCGATAGAGGCGCCGTTGGGCCAGGCCGCTCCGTTCGCGGTCCGTGCTGTCGAAAGGCATCACCCAGGCCCGAAACGACTGAAAGCTGGCGCCGGGT
>CAIWAH010000080.1 GCA_903910585.1 uncultured Verrucomicrobiota bacterium | reverse complement strand
AGTTCAGCCTCGGCGCGGACGCCCCGACCGGCGCGGCCATTGACGAGACCAGCGGCCAGTTCGCCTGGACGCCTTCCGAAGTGCAGGGCCCCGGGGCCTATTCGTTCACCGTCCGCGCGACCGACAGCGGCACACCGTCGCGCACCGGCGTCGCCCGTGTCAACGTCACCGTCACCGAGGCCAATGTGGCACCGGTGTTCGGCGACCTGCCGGACCGCGTCGTGGACGAGGGCAGCCGGTTGGCCTTCACCGTGACCGCGACCGACAGCGACGTGCCGGCCAATTCCCTCGCCTACTCGCTGGAGCCGGGCGCTCCGGAAGGAAGTTCCCTCAATTCCGCGACCGGGGAATTCGTCTTCACTCCCAACGAACCCCACGGGGGCCAGGCGTTCAACGTGACCTTCCGCGTCACCGACAGCGGTTCGCCCGCGGCCAGCGCGACGAAGACCGTCCGCATCTCTGTCAACGAGGTGGACAATCCGCCCGTCATTGAGCAACCCGGCCTGCTCGCAGTGGATGAGGGCGCAGCGCTGAACTACACCTTCACCGGCGCCGACCCCGAAGGAGCAGCGCTCCGCTGGTCGCTGTCCGGCACGATTCCAAACGGACTTTCGCTCAACGAAACCACCGGCGTGCTGACCTGGACCCCCACCGAGGATCAGGGCCCCGGCTCATATCCGCTCATCGTCCGCGCCACCGAACAGGCGGCGGAACTGCTGTCGGCCCAGCGGACCTTCTCCATCACGGTCAACGAGGTGAACCAGCCGCCCACGCTGACTGCCTTGGCCGACTTCACCGTGGACGAGGGCGCGACGGTCTCGTTCACCGCCACCGCCACCGATGCCGACCGGCCGGCGCAAACGCTGACCTACGCCCTGACGGAGCCGTTCCCGGGCGGGGCCACCCTCGATCCCAACACCGGCGCCTTCGCGTGGACCACCGGCGAGGATGCCGGCGCGACCACCAACGTCCTGACGGCGCGGGTCACCGACAACGGCCCCGGCAACCTGTCCCACAGCCGGACCTTCACGGTGATCACCCGGCCGCGGTTCAAGGTCGCGCTCAGCGAGGTCATGTATCGCCCGCTGACCAACCGCGCGGAATACGTCGAACTGGCCAATCCTTCCGCCACCACGGCGTGGGATCTCGCAGGTTACCGCCTGGTCGGCGATGAGCTCACGTTCACCTTCCCGGCGAACACCGTGCTCGCACCGGGCGCCGCGCTGTGCGTCGCCCGCGACGTGGCCGTGTTCCGGGCCACCTACGGCAACACGCTGCCCGTGGCCGGCGCGTGGACCGGCATTCTCGGCGCCGCGGCGGATACTCTGCGCCTCGTGCGGCCGGGTTCGCCGGAAACCACCGTGGACCAGGTGTCCTACCGTGCCACCGCCCCGTGGCCGACCGCCGCAGCGACCGGTGCCGCCCTGCAGGTCGTGGACCTGCGCCGGGACAATTCGCGCGTCGGCAACTGGGCCGCGGCGCCGGCCTACAACGGACCGCGCCAGCTCTCGGTGATGACGAACCAGTGGCGCTATTTCCAGGCCGGTCCGCCCGATGCCGCGTGGAAGGACAACACCTTCAACGATGCGGCCTGGGCCGTGGGCCGCGGTCTGCTTTACGTCGAGACCGCAGATCTGCCGGCGCCCAAGACCACCCCGCTTACCCTTGGGCAGACGGCCTACTACTTCCGCGCAAAGTTCACCCTGCCTTCCGTGCCGGCCGGCGCCACGTTGCGGCTGAGCTACATCATCGATGACGGCGCGGTCTTCTACCTGAACGGCAAGGAGCTGCATCGGTTTGGCTTCGGCCCGGACGTGGTCGTGCAGCACGACACCCCGTGCACACTGGTGGGTGACGCGGTGCTGACCGGCCCGATCACGCTGCCGGCCGACCTCCTGCAGGCCGGCGAAAACGTGCTCGCCGTCGAGGCGCATCAGGCCAACGTCGGCAGTTCCGACATCGTCTTCGGTGCCGACCTCTTCCTCGAAGGCGGCTCGGTGCCCGGCCAGACTCCCGGTGCCACCAACAACGTCGCCGCGGCCCTGCCTGAGTTCCCCGCCGTCTATCTCAACGAAGTCCTGCCGAACAACACCGCCGGACTCACCGACAGCAAGGGTGAACGGGAACCCTGGGTGGAACTTTTCAACGCCGGCGCCACGGCCGTGGACCTTTCCGGCTGGGGCCTGACCGACGCCTACGGCGACCTCGCCAAGTGGGCCTTCCCGAACGGAACGAGTCTCGCGCCCGGCCAGTTCCTGGTCGTGTTCCTCGACGGCGAAGCGGCCGACGCCACCGCGTCGGAACTGCACACCGGCTTCCGCCTCTCTGCGGCCAACGGGTCCCTCGCGCTCGTCCGGCCGCAGAACGGCGGCCGCGCCGTGGTCGATTACCTCGACTTCGGCACCGTGGCCGCGAACAGCTCGCTGGCCTCGCTGCCCGATGGACAGCAGTTCAGCCGCGAAGTCACCGCGAAGCCGACGCCCGGCGCATCCAACACGGGGACGCCGCTCAACCGCGCGCCAGTGCTCGGCCTGATCGCGGCGCAGGAGGTCACCGAAGGCAGCCTGCTGTCCTTCACGGCCGCAGCCACCGATGCCGATGCCGACCAGACACTGACCTACACGCTGTCCGGCACCGTCCCGACCGGAATCTCGCTGACCCCCGCCGGCGCGTT
>CAIWAH010000079.1 GCA_903910585.1 uncultured Verrucomicrobiota bacterium | reverse complement strand
GTAGCTCACGGCTCCCAAATCCACCGCGGCCTGAGCCGAGAAGGTGTTGTCGCCGAAGAAAATGAAGTTCGGCGTGTCATAGGGGGAACCGGAGTAGGTTCGCAGCGTCCCGGTGAGAACCGTCGCGTCATTCGCTTTCAGCGTGTAGGTGCTGCCCTGGATCGTCAGGTCGTAGTTCACGAACGAGCCGGACGGATTGAAGCCGGTCGAGCCCTCGCCGTGCGTGAAGCCGGAGTTCTGCGCCCACACCTCGCCGCCCTAAAAACCCAGCTCGATGCCCTGAAGATCCGACGACAGGGCGATCACACTGAACCCGGCCCGATCGTTGGAAACATGGCTTTCCGAGCCAACCTGGAGGTCAAAGCTGAGCGTGTATCCGGTGGTGCGGTCCATGACTCCGCCCGTGGTGCTCCAGCCGGCGCGAACGGTGCCGGCGGTGGTGTCGAAGTCCAGCTTGCCGCCGGTGACGCTGGCAACCACCGGGCTCGCTGGCGTGGTTGAGGCGGCGAAGGTATCGGTCAGTTGGCCATAGCTCCACGGGTTGAGCGTGTAGGCGTTGGGGAGCTATCCCGAAGCTGGATCGTAAAGCAGTCCGGCGAAAGCCGGCAGGACGGTCAGGCTGAACAGGGCTGGGAGCGCAAAACGCATGGACGGAGGCTTGTTGGCGGATCTTCCCGCGGTCAATTCCCATCCCGCCAGTGCTCCAAAAACTGCCCGGGGTGACCCTCGAAAAGGGCGCCCAAAAGGTCGACTGGGGCAAACGGCCGCTGACCTCCCGCATGGTCGAGTATGCGCTGAACGACGTGAGATACCTCCGGCCGCTCTAGGAAAAGCTCACCGAAAGGCTTCAGGAACTGGGCCGCCTAACCTGGCATCAGCAGGTCTGCCAGCGGCTCATCGCCGATGCGGCGACTCCGTCGAAGGCCGATCCGGACGGAGTGTGGCGAATCAAGGGGCACGATGCCCTCGATGACACCGGCCTCGCGGTCCTGCGCGAGCTGTGGCACTGGCGCGAACGCGACGCCCTGCGCACCAGCCGGCCGCCGTTCTTCATTGTCAAGCACGAGACGCTCAGCGAAATGGCCGCCCAAGCCAGCGCCGCCGGCGTGCGCGCCGTCCGCCTGCCGCCTGCCGCCCTACCTGACTTCCAAGCGCCGGGCGGGCGTGCTCGATGCCATCAAGGCCGGCCTCGCCGTGCCGGCCGACCAGCGTCCTCAGCCGGTGCGGGTCCGGATGCGCCGCATGACGCGGGCGGAGCTGGACTACGCCGAGGTGCTGCGCGAACGCCGCGATGCCCGGGCCAAGGAGCTGGGAATCGACCCCACCATCGTTGCCGCCCGGGCGACCCTGTTCGCCCTCGCCCGCAAGGATCAGGACGAATTGGTCCGTCTGCTGCCGTGGCAACGCGAAATCCTGCGGCTCGACGGAGATGCGGCGGCCAAGTCCGCCAAAACGGCAGAACGCGAGTGACGCTGGGGCGGGGCGGACGCTTTTGGGGCGCTGGCCGCGTCCTCGCAGCGTGGCCCGCTGATGTCCCCAGCATGCGCTGTCGGCCGCGGGGACACCGCCCGCTACCAGTTTCCCCAACCCGCCGCGGGAACTGGGATTTCCATCCTTCACAGCGGGGCTCTCACGGCTCACCCCACGGCACGCCGCCATTGCTGCGTTCCCACAGCCACGCGTAATCGGGGTTACCGTGCGCATCGAGGCCGAGGGCGTCGAACTGCTCCCAGTTGCTTACCCTGGGAGCGGTGGTCGGATCGCGCCATCTGTGCAGTTCCCCGTGACCATCGGCAAAACTCAGCACGCCTTGGCCGCCATGCCGTCCCGCCGGCCGGTGCCCCTGCCAGTAGGCACTGGGCCCCATCACATACCCGAAGCGGAACATGCTCGCGGCCACGGTGGCCTCGTGTTCGTCAATGAACACCCAGACCTGCGCCGACGAGGTCCGGCTGAAATCCGACCACTTGACGAAGGCCAAGCTCGAATAGTTCTTCACCGTTCCGTCCGGCTCGAACGTCAGGTTCTCTCCAAACACGATCGAGCTGTTCATGCTGTAGCTCCGGACCCGGGACGGACCCCGCCGCCCGAACACATTGGTCCGGCTGCGGTCGCCGGGACAGCGATAAACCGGCGACGACTGGACATAGGGGCTTAACCGGCCGGGGCCGCGCTCAAGCAGTTCATCCCGGTTGGTAGAAGACCGGAGCACGTCCGGCGTGAACACGTGTCCGAACGGCGGCTTCATGACGCCCGAGACCCAGCGCGGGCTGCCAGGGATGGCGCGGCTGGACTCGGCAGGGGAAAGCCATCCGCCGCTGTCGTCGGCGTAGAGATGGAAGGCCAGCGACAGTTGCTTGAGATTGCTCAGGCACACGATGCCGGTGGCCCGCTCCTTCGCCCGGCCCAGCGCAGGCAGCAGCATTCCCGCAAGCAGCGCAATGATCGCGATCACGACCAGCAGTTCGATGAGCGTGAAGGCCAAGGCGCCGCCGACATCCTGCCGTCGGAAACGTGTGGTCCACAGCACAGACACACCCAATCTGCCCCTCCATGCCAAGTGGGAGGCGGCCCGATTCCGCCGGCAAGATGCCGGCGGCACTCTACAAGGAATCCTCACGGTCTTATCAGGCGATAGAAGCGGTCCGTTTCCGGTGGGGCGAGCAGGTGCTCGGTGCCGACCACGTCGGGCACGGGCTCCCACACGGCGTCGGGACCGAGGGTGAGGCTGCTTTCCAGCATCCAGTTGGCCACCTCTGTGGGCCATTGCAGGCGCAGTTGGCCTTCGCTGGTGAACGCCGACTGCACTGGGATCACCGGTGGTTGCCCGGCCCCGATGGGTTCGTTGGGCAACGGGTTCCAGTCATAGCCGGCCACCGTAAAGGGTGTTGTGAAATGGCTGTCCGGCCGCGTGAACCGGATCCAACCGTGGTGCTTCGTGCCCGCCTCCAGGCTCGTCAGCCGGAAACCAACAAGGACTTCGGTTTTCCCGAGGAAGAACGCGTCTGGATGGCCCTCCACTGTATTGAAAAATGTCCATTGGCCGAATCTCGATTCCGCATCGTAGGCGAGGAGAGTGACCTCATTGCCTTCCCCGGGACCTACATACACTTGAGCGGCGGGAGAAACCGCGTTCCCCGTCGCAAAATCAATGCGCTGCTTGCTGACACGCACGAAGCGACAGTGGGTTGTGTTTCTCAGGTAAAAATTGACGTTGTAGTAAGGCTCAGCTCCAGGCCTAAAATTAAATCCCTGATGCTCGTAGGTGGCGTCGCGCTCCCCGTCAGAATCGAAATCAAAAGTGATATCCACCCCTGTGTCCGTGACTGGTTGGCTCCGTGTTGGCAGCTGGATTAACTCCAGCAAAACAACGAGTGCAGATATGCGTAGAAATGAGGACGTCTTCATAGCGGTAAGGATAGGGCTTTCGGTTATTGGCCTGTGGTCCGAGGAACGAGGAGAAAACCGCGCGGCGCTCCGTTGAGGAACCCATCGCCCACGATCCACCCCTGGGCATTGACGGCAGTCGCTTTCCTCAGCGACCAACCGCTAATGCCGTGGGTGAAGTGCTTGTCGTTCAAGTCGCGCCACACCGGCGAGTTCCCCGCGCCTTTCATGAAGACCGCCTTGAGTTTGGGATTGCTGGCTGAAAGGGTTTCATCGTCGCCTGACCAACCCACAATCCAGTCGGTGCCGCTTACCCGGGCGATGCCAAGGGCTTCGCTGAGCTTGTCAAACACTCCGCCAGTGGCCGCCTGCCAAAGGCCCAGGATAGAGCCCGGATCGTTTGGAGCCGTGCCATTTCGCGTGCCCCAGTAGGCCGCGACCTTGGGGTTGGGAAAACTGTTCAACTTGAACCACCCTACCGCAATTCCCTCCGCGCTGATGGCGTTGGCGCGGCCATCGAGAAAGGTGCCGGGATTGGGCAATTCATCGCCGGAGATCAAGGCCGGGACCGCAATCGGGCTGCCGCTGGCCGCCCTCGTGCGGAACGGACGGGACGGGCCGCCGTTCGCAAACTGGGCCTCGCCGACCACGACGCCTGCGTCATTGGCCGCCCGCGCCTCGCCCAAGAGTCTATTCTGCGCGTTCGGGCTGGCGTTCAGCGTGCCCAACAGGTCAGTCGGGGAGATCGTTTGCCCATTCACCCACACAACCGGCCGCTTGAAGGTGTTCACCGGGCTGAAGCCGGCGATGTAATGGGCCGCGGCAGTTGCCGCCGGGTTGACCCCGTAGGCACCGGAATTGCCACCTGAGGTCGGCCCTAAATGCTGTTGCGTGGCTCCAGACCGCCAAAAGCCCCGGGTTGGTGATCCGTAAGGGACGATTCCGACCAACATGCCGGAGTTGGCGATGCCGTAAGGCAAGGGTGATGTTCCTCCGTTGCGGACATTCCAAACATCATTGATCGAGCCCCAAGTGGTCTGCCAGTAGCCGCCGGGTGTCGAATACGGTGGCACAATATGATTAGCCCATCCGCTGACGTGAGGACTCGCGGCGCTGCTGATTCCGGTGGCCACCGTGTTGGCGTAGGACCAGTTCGGCGAACCCCACCGGCTGTCCGCCAGCTCATACAGAGTGAACTCCGGCCCGTCGAAGATGAGCACCTGGGCGCGCTGGTTGCCCGGGTCTATCGCGTAGCTGGAACCCGGCACCAGTTCCAGGGTGACGACATTCTGCTCGGTCAGGTTGTCGGCGCGGGTGACCACCGATATCGCGACGCTCTCGGACCCAGGGGGGATGACCACCGTCTTGGTTTGGCCGACCGCATAGCCGGTCCAACTATCCGTTGAGGCCAAACCGCCACTGAAGTAGTAATCCGCCGACCCCGTGGTGCCGTAGGTCGCGTCGAGCGAACCGCCTGCGGCTGTGGGCCGCGTCAAACCACTGGGCACCACTTTCACCTGCACCGACAAGTTACCGACGGTGCCGTTGCGCCTAACCACGAACTTGGCCTGTTTCTGCGCGGCCGTGTTCTTGTCATCGCCCACATCCGGCGACGCCTTCAGGCTGACCACGGTGCCGTGCATGTAGGTAGAGGAAGCCCAAGCATCCACGTCCGGGTCAAGCATGCCGTTGGTTTGGAGGTTTGAGTCGGTGGTGGTTCCATTGTCAACGTCGGGATGGACCCGGATTTCCGCGGGAACTGCCGGGATAGCCGTGCCCCCAACCACGACCGACAGGTTGCATGCGCCTGGGGCCGCCGGGGCCGCTGGCGAATCACCCCAAGGCACTGCAATTGCCTCCATGCCGTCCGAAGCGGGTCCGGCATTGATCGTCCCTGCTTTGTCCACCCACGCCCGCAGCCTTACGGAGGCGTTCTGTCCCAAGGCGGACATCGGGACTGAAAAGATGACCTGCCCCGAGCGGTCGCCTTCGCCGGGAAGGGCCATCGCCAGTGTCTCCGGGGCATTGTTGCCGACGGTGTATTCCAGAAAAGCAGACCCAGTGAGTCCCCGAGTCCCAGTCGGGGATCCAACTACCGCCTCAAGACTCCCCTGGAATGGCAACAGGTGTTCAACCGCCCGGACCGGCACATTGAGGCTGCCACCCTGTGGATAGGCTTCACCGAGCATCACCTCGATCACTCCAAGGAGGGCGTATTTTTGCACTTGGTTGGCCGGGCCCGACTCGAAGCGCCGGCGAATTACCCGTTCGACCCGCCCCGCCGGGTTGAAATTGCGATGAGTATTGGCCACCGCAGGTCTGGGCCACGTCATCGCAGCACCTTGGTCCAGCTCACAGGGATTGGGGGCACCCGGGGCCGCCCACGGGTTGTTCCGGTTGGGACCGCCCGGAAGGTTGTTCAGGCGCGCTGCGGAATCGGACATCAGGGTGGACCCGGTGAAATCGAGCGCGGTGGATGAAATGAGGTTGTTCCACAAGGTAACGTCGTCGGGAACTTCCCGCGGCATCGCAGGAGACAGCCCGCAGCCCAGTGCCGTCTCTGACGGAAGCAGGTAAATGGGCCGAAAGCTGGTGCTGGCGGTCCACGGATTCACCTCGCCGACGTTCAGGTCGAATTTGGCAGCCGGCCAAGTCGTAAAGCGGTTGTTTCCCATTGCCACGCAGCGGGCATAGCCTTGCACCATCAGGCCCGCGCAGTAGTCGGCCTCGACTCTTCCCAGGGCCAGATTTGGATCGGTGGCTGAGCCTTGGCAGTAATTGTCATAATTGTAGTAGGGTTGATGTCCGCGGAACCGGATTAGGTTGCCGGAAATCGACAGGTTTCGGTGCCCCGCCAGTAGCAAATTGTCACCGTAGGAGTTCACGTTGCCCTGCCCAAATGCCGCGATGCGGCGGCAGTCGAGGAACACGTTGTTGAACAGTTCAAAGGGACCGATCTGGCCGGTATCCGTGTTGGATACGTAGTCGCTGTTGACCACCACGTTGTGCTCGAAAAGAACTCGGCCTGCCCGGTAAACCTTGTCGGCATCGGTGTCCTCAAATTCCCCACCGCGAACCGGGCCGCTCCAAGTTTCCAGATTGGCCGACTTCGCTCCCGCACAGCCGAAGGCGATGGTGCGGCTGTTCCCCTGGATGAAACTGTTTTTGACGATCGCCAGCGGACTCAGTGTCGAAAGGTCGGTGCGCAGGTTGTTGGCCAGGGTGTAAACTTGGGCCATGATCAAAGTGGCGTAGCCCCCGTGCGTCGCGTGGAAGTCGGTAAAATCCACCCGGTCAACCAGCCATGCCGCCTCGGGCGCAGCGGCGCCGTCGGTGACTGAATTGTCCGCATTTCGAGTCGGGACCTGCCCATCGTCGAAGGTGGCAAAGCGGACCGGGAAGGTTTCCGTCCCTGCCGGATTGAAGGCATTGCCAGGAACCGCGCCCACGACACCAAAATTCTTGATCAGCAGATTGGAAAGCAGGCCTTTTCTGGCCCAAACATCGAGCGCGAACAGCTTGTAACCAGTGGCGTTGGCGGCACTCGTCCCGACGCCAAGATTCGGGAAGTCCCCGTCCAGGATCAGGTTCTCCATCCGAAAACACTCAATGTAACTGGTTCGGGAGACTCCGTCGCCGCCGCTTTGCACCGTTACCGCATACTGAGCGCTGCGCAGTAACCGGTCTTCCTTGCCGGCAATGCCCCACCGGTCCTCGTAAATGACCGTGTTCTTCATTTTCAAAACGGGTCGGGACCATTCCGAACCGCTAGTTCCCTCCTCGCCAGTTACCAGGTTTCCGAAGCCGCGATAAACTTCACCCTTTAGCCGTATGCGTTTGTTCGCTCCTTGGGCTCCAATCACCAAGCGTGGCTCGTTCCCGGGCGCGAAAACCAAGTATGGATAGCTGCTTGGAAGAAAATGGATCGTAACGTCTTCCGGTCCGGTGTCGCTCATCCACTCGTTGACGAGAGTCGTGGTGAAATGAACCGGACTGCTGGCCGAGTAACCTGTGCCAGAAGTGGGAAAAGCCGGATCATTCGCGGGTATCAACCAGCGATGCTCGGTTTGGGCGGTCACGACCCAAACCCAAAACAGTGTGGATAGGGCGACGAAGGGGACGCGGATCTTCATGACAACATCAGGGCTGGACCACAGCTTGAATCATGCGATGACACTCATCGCGAGCCTGAACAATTGACTGAGCGCGACATTTTCGGGTCTTCGGCAGCGCGGGAGGCTCATGTCCAACCACCCATCGCCCTTCGGACTCCAGCAAGGGACCAGAGCATCAATTACCGCCGTGCCGTAGATCGTCGGGGAACTGCGGCGCAAAAGGCCCGGGTTTCCGCCTGCAGGGTCCGGCGGACGGAGCGCATTTCCGGATCGCTCCAGAAGGGCTGGGTGTCCCGGTAACGGCGGAAGAACCGGCCCGGTGAGATGCCTTGGGAGCGGGCGAACTCGCGGCAAAACGGGGCGGCGGAAGGGTAGCCCGCCAGCAACGCCGCCTCCTTGACCGAACCGAGAATCGTCAACAACCGGACGGCATTCTGAAGGCGAAGGTCCATCAGGAAGGTTTCCAGCGAATCGTAACCGTGCGCCCGCCATTGCCGCTGCAACTGGCGTTGGCCGAGCCCGAGCGCGGTAGCCACAGCCGGTTCGGCGGCACCCACTTGCCTGGCCGCAACAGCTATCCGCTGGGGCAGCGGAGGAACGCACCGGGGGCCAGGTTGCCGGGGAGACATGAACTGGTCGTTAGCAGACTCATGGAGGAAAACTCAAGCGTGAGCTATCCGTGAGGAAGCGGTCGGGAAACTCCGCGGCCTGGCGCTGGGCGCCCGCTCCCCAAACTCACCCATGAACCCAGGGAAGTTCGCTCACCCCTCACCCGCCCTTCGGGCACGCTCTCCCCTCCCCGGAGGAGGGGAGAGAATCCGCGAACGGCGAAGACTCGCGCTTTGTGCCCCTGAACCCGGGCGAAAAGCCCGGGAGCACCGGCGTCACGCCGGCCGCTTTCGCCCCCGGGTGCCGGCGGGACGCCGGCGCTCCCAGACCCGGTCATGGGTAGGGACGGGGGCGTCCCCTTGGGGTTCAGGGGCGCAAATCGCGAACCTGGAAGGCTCGTGGAATCTTTCCCTGCGGCCTCGCCGCAGGCGGAGGGAGCAAACCAGCGGGGGCAGCGTCAAGTTGTGTCCGTCCCTGATCCCCTAGGGCCGGCGGCTTGCGGCGGTCGTGCCTCTGCTGGCACGCTGGGGCGTCTGCCATGAAACGCCTCACTGTGCTGCTTGCCATGTTTGCCGCCTCACTGACCGGCTTCGCCGAAATCAAGGAACCCATCGCGCTCTGGCCGGGCGGCGCTCCCGGCGCCTTGGGCTCCGGGACCAACGATGTTCCGACGGTGACGCCCTATCTGCCGGATCCAGCCAAGGCGACCGGCGCGGCGATCGTGGTCTGCCCGGGCGGCGGTTACGGCGGGTTGGCCCAGCATGAGGGCAATGACTACGCGCTGTTCCTCAACCGTGAGGGCATTGCCTGCTTCGTGCTGAAATATCGGCTCGGCTCCCACGGCTATCGCCATCCCGTCATGCTGCAGGATGCCGCCCGCGCGGTGCGCTGGGTGCGGGCGAATGCCGCCACCTACAATCTGGACGTCAAACGGGTCGGCATCATGGGCAGCAGCGCCGGCGGTCACCTGACCTCGACGCTGATGACCCATTTTGACCTCGGTAACGCCCAGGCTGCCGATCCGGTGGACCGCCTCAGCAGCCGGCCGGACCTGGGCATCCTCTGCTACCCGGTGATCACGATGGAGTCGTTTGGCCACGCCGGCTCGCGGCGCAATCTGCTGGGTGAATTCCCGTCCGCCGAACAGATCCAGCTCCTTTCCAACGAGAAACAGGTGTCGCCCGGGACGCCGCCGGCGTTCATCTGGCACACCTACGAGGATCAGGCGGTGCCGGTGCGGAATGCCCTGGAATTTGCCAGCGCCCTCGAACGTCACGGCGTGCCGTTTGACCTGCACATCTACAAACAGGGACGTCACGGCATCGGCCTGGCCGCAAAACCGCCCGGGTTCGAGAACCCGCATCCCTGGGCCAAGGACCTGGTCTTCTGGCTCAAGGCGCAGGGCTTCGTGAAGTGATCCGGGTGCGGGGCGGAGGCCTGCCTGCGGGCGGGATGTCGCTGCCGGTCAGGCTGGGCTCCGGCGGCTTCCGAGGTTGCCGGGAGGCGCAACGTGGCTTACCCCTCCGCCAGCTTATGGCCGCTGCGCCCATTGTCGTCATCCGCGACCTCACCAAGATTTACCGGCAGGGCGACATTGACGTGACCGCGCTGGCCGGAGTGTCGCTCGACATCACTCCGGGCGAGTTTGTCGTGCTGATGGGCCCTTCGGGTTCCGGCAAATCCACGTTGCTGCACATTCTCGCGGGCATTGACCGGCCGACGGGCGGCTCGGTGAAGGTGCAGGGCATCGAGGTGGCGAATCTCAACGAATCCCAGCTCGCGGACTGGCGGAACCAGAACGTCGGGTTCGTCTTCCAGAGCTTCAATCTCATCCCGGTGCTGACCGCGGCGGAAAACGTCGAGCTGCCGTTGCTGCTCACCGCCCTCAGCCGCTCAGAACGCCGTCGGCAGGTCGAGACGGCCCTGTCCCTCGTGGGCCTGGCCGACCGGGGTCATCACCGGACGGACCAGATGTCGGGCGGCCAGCAACAGCGCGTCGCCATTGCCCGCGCCCTCGTCACCGACCCGGCCCTGATCGTGGCGGATGAACCGACCGGGAACCTGGATGCGAAGTCCGCGTCCGACGTCCTCCACATCCTCCAGAGCCTCAGCCGGAGCGCCGGCAAGACCGTGATCATGGTCACGCACGATCCGAAGGCGGCCGGTTACGGGACCCGCGAACTGCACCTCGAAAAGGGCGAACTCGTGGAGAACGTGAGCAAAGCGTGAGCACGAATTCACCCAGTCCGTTTCGGTTGCTCGCCCTGCCGTTTCGCTGGCTGTGGGTCGGACTCTGGCGACTGCTCTGGCTGGGAAATCCGCTGACGTGGATCGAATGGGGCACCCGCCTGTGGGTGCGGTGGTTCGGGCTTTCCCAGCACAGCTTTGTCATCGTGAACGCCGTGCGGAACCAGCGCCGGGCCACATTGACGGTCCTGAGCGTCGCCGTGTCCTGTGGCCTGCTCGTGACCGTCATGACTCTCCAGCGTGAGCTGACGATTCCGCCGGAATCCGAATCGGCGTCGCTCCGCCTGATCGCCCGGAACAAGGTTTCGCTGGCCCAGCCATTGCCTGCGAAACAGATGCCGTTGATCGAGAAGGTCCCTGGCGTCGTGGCGGTGTCGCCGTTCACCTACTTCGGCGGGAATTTCCGCGAGGAGACCATCACCAGCTTCGCCCAGTTCGCGGTGGATCCGGTTCGCTTCCGCGATCTCATCGTCGAGGGCAAGGTCGCCGAAGGTGACTATGAGGATTTCATCCGCGATCGCACCGCCTGCTTTGTCGGCAAGGACACGATGGACCGATACCAGCTCAAGGTGGGCGACCGCATGAAGTTCACCGGCACGTTCTACCCGGTGGATCTCGATCTGAAGATTGCCGCCGTTTACACGGGGACCGTGGATGACCGGAACGTGTTCTTTCACCACAAGCTGCTGGACGAACTCACGGGCGACCTCGGGACGGTCGGCACCTGGTATGTGCGGGTGGCTTCCGCCGACGTGGCCAACGACGTCATCGCCCGGATTGACCAGGCCTTTGAGAACTCGTCAGCCGAGGTCCGGACCGAGACCGAGCGGGCGTTCCAGATGAGCTTCATGAGCATGCTCGGCAACGTGAAGGTGCTCACGATGTCCATCAGCGCGGTGGTGGTGTTCACGCTGGTGCTGGTGACGATCAGCACGATGAGCATGGCGATCCGCGAACGGTTCCGGGAACTGGCGGTGCTCAAGGCGATCGGTTTCCAGCGCCGGGAACTGTTCGGATTCATCCTCGCGGAAAGCTTCGGGCTGGCCGCGCTGGGGGCGTTCCTCGGCATCGGTGGCGCGTGGCTGTTCTGGGGCCACATCAACCTCCAGAAGCTCACGGGCGGCTTCCTGATCTACTTTGAGGTGACACCGCGGATCATGGCGACCGGCGGGATTGTCGCGGCGCTCCTGGGCATGCTCGCGGCCATCGGTCCCTCGATTTCCGTGGCCCGAACCAGTGTGGTCGAGGGACTGAAGACGTTGGATTGAGTCATGGCTCTTCCCCTGAAATACAACTTCCGCAACGTCTTCGTCCGCTGGCGCACGACGGCCTTCACGGTCGCCGGCATCGGGGCGGTGGTGGCGGTGTTCGTCCTGCTGCAGGCGCTGGCCAAGGGCATTGAAGCCACCAGCGGCAACACGGGCGACCCGCGCAACATCCTCGTCGTGCGCCGGGGGTCCCAGGCGGAGTCGGGCAGCCTCGTGTCCCGCGACCATTTCCGCACGCTCCAGTATTTTGACGAGATCGCCCGGAACGAGGCTGGCGAGCCGGTCATCTCCGCGGAACTCGTGATGATCGTCTCGGCCCCGCGCCGAGAGGGGAATGGCGAGGCCAACACGCTCATCCGGGGCATCACGCCGCGGGGCATGGAGCTCCGTCCTCAGGTGAAGCTCACCGCCGGTCGTTGGTTCAGCCCGGGACATCGCGAGGTGGTCGTGTCGGAGCGGATGGCGAAGCGTTTCGAAGGCTTCGAGCTCGGCGGAACCATCAAGGCGGGGCCGGACCGCCTTGCCGTGGTCGGCCATTTCGATGCCGCCGGCAGCGCGTTTGATTCCGAGGCGTGGATGGATGCCGACGAGGCCCGCTCCCTGTTCGACCGCGACCAGTATTCCAGCATCCTGATCCGTCCCCGCGATGCGGCGGCCGGCGCGGCCCTGATTGCCAAGGTGGATCAGGACAAACGCCTCTCGCTCCGGGCGGAACGCGAAGTGGACTACTACGCCAAGCAGACAATGACCGCGATGCCCTTCAAAATCCTCGGCGGCATCCTCGGCACCGCCATGTCCATCGGTGCCATCTTCGCGGCGATGAACACCATGTATGCCAGCGTGGCAGCGCGCACCCGCGAGGTGGGCACGCTGCGCGTGCTGGGTTATCCGCGGCGTTCGGTCGTGCTCTGCTTCATGCTCGAAGGCGGTCTGCTGTCCCTGGGGGGCGGGATTTTGGGCTGCGGCGTCTCGCTGGCGCTCGATTAC
>CAIWAH010000078.1 GCA_903910585.1 uncultured Verrucomicrobiota bacterium | reverse complement strand
GCCGTCGCCGTCGGTGTCGCGCAGGAGGGAGACCTTGCCCTTGGACGACACGTAAAGCCCCTGCGTGCTCCAGGCCATGCCGAGCGGGACGCTGAGCGTGGGGCGATCCCAGAAGGGTTCCGCGGTGTCTTCGAGGCCGTCGCCGTTGGTGTCGCGCAGGCGCCAGACCTTGCCGTCGTAGCCGAGCGACGTGAGCGTGCCGTCAGGGGCGAAGCGGAGGTTGTTCTGGTTGCTGAGCTTCACAGGCAGCTCCTGGACGGTAAATCCGGGCACCAGCAGGTGGACGGGCGAACCGTTGGTCGCGTCACCGCGAGCGAGCAGACTCGCGAAGCCCACAGAGAGAAGAAGCAGCCACCGGGAAAGCATGCGCGAGCTTAGGCCGAGGGCCGGCAAGGCTGCACGCAATCTCGGCGACAGTGATGGCCGGCGGGCAGAAGAATGTGGAAGGCAGGAACACGGGAAAACTCCTGCAAGATCCTCCTCTTCCTGCCTTCCTGCTTTCCAAATTCATTGGCCTGCGGAAAAGCAAAAACCCGCACCGTTGCGGGTGCGGGTGGTGCGAAGCGGCGAACGTTGATCAGCCGATCAGCGCCAGCGCGGCTTCGGCCATTTTCGGGCCGGTGAGTCCGTATTTCACGTAGAGTTCCTCAGCCAGGTAGGCGCTCTGGCCGAACTCACCCGGGATGCCCAAAGTGCTGACGCGGTGGGCGATCCCGGCGTTGCTCAGCGCGTGTGAGACCTGCGCGCCCATGCCACCGATGACCTGGTGGTCCTCGATGGTCACGAGCCGGCCGCCGCATTTCTTCACGGCGGCGCCGATGGTCTCGAGGTCCACGCGGTTCACGAACGGATTGTTGATGACCGTCGCAGACTTGCCCTTGGCCTGGAGCAGTTTGGCGGCTTCGAGGCACTTGCTGAACAGCACACCGCTGCCCACGAGCACCACGTCGCTGCCTTCCTGAATGATCTGGGCCTTGCCCCACGCGTAGGTGGCGCCGGGCACCCACTCGACCGGGTAGTTCTCACGGCCGACGAAGAAGATGACGGATTCACCATCGCGGCCGGCCTTGCGCTCCTCGGCGATGTGCCTGATCGCGTCATACATGAACGCCTCGGCCTCGTTCGCGCAGCTCGGCGCGACAACGATCGTGTGCGGGATCGCGCTCACGGCGGCGAAGTAGGTCGTGGCCTGGTGCGAGGCGCCGTCCGCGGCGTCCTGGAAGCCGACGTGCGAGAACATCGCGATGACCGGCGCCTGCGAGAGCGCGGCCATGGTGAGAGGCAAATTGCCCTTGGTAACGCCGAATTGGCCGAAGGTGTCCACGATGGGCACGTAACCGGTCTTTGCGAGGCCGGCGGCGACGCTGACCATGTTCGACTCGGCGATGCCGACCTCGATGAAGTTGCCCGTTGCCTTCTGGAACGTGCTGATGCCGGTCGAGCCCTGCACATCGGAGCTGACGGAGAAGACCGGGTAACCTTCCTTGGCCGCGCGGATGGCCCCGGCGGCGAGGCCGGCCTGGACCTTGTCCTTCTTTACGGCCGGCGCCGCAGGGGCGGGATTGGCGGCAGCCGCCGCCGCCTTCGCCTTCTTGTCGGCTTCCTTCTTTTCCCAGTCGGCGCGCAGGGCAGCGGCCCACGCGACGAGTTCGGCCGGGGCGGTGACGCCCTTGTAGAGCTCGGTGATCCAATCGGGAATCTTCTCGCCGTTGGCGAGCGGGAAGCCGTGGCCACCGGCGGCGTTCTCCTCGGTGCTCTTGATGCCGTAGCCCTTGATGGTCTTCACCCAGAGGCAGACCGGCTTGGCGGGATTCGCCTTGGCGTCGGCGACGGCTTTTTCCAGCGCGAGATAGACGCCCTGAAGGTCGTGACCGTGCTCGACCTTGCGGACATCCCAGCCGAGGTCGTCCAGCGCCTCGAACGTGGGCTGCATCGAGAAGGAATCCTTCGTGATGCGGCCCGAGAGCTTGGTGTCGTTGTCCGAGACGATCATCACGAACGGATTCACGATGCCCTTGGCGGCCTGGCCGGGAATTGCCGCGAAGCCTTCCTTGGCTTCGCCTTCCATCGAGGCGCCGTCCGAGACGACGAGCACCGTGACGCGGTCGCGTTTGGCGAGCTTGTCACCGATGGCGAGGCCCTGCGCCTGACCAACGGACGAGCCAAGTGGACCGTTCGAAAGCAGCACGCCTTCGGGATTGAGGTGGGATTCGCCGTGGCCGGTGAGCTTGGATTTGATGGAACGGAAAGCCTTCAGGTCGTCGAACGTGAGGCCATCGAAGCCGTAATTCGCACGCAGGGCGTAAACACCGTTTTCAGCGTGGCCGGCGTCGTTCACGTAGTTGTAGGCCTCGTGCCAAGGGCGTCCGGCGTTGTTGAACATCAAGCCATGCACGGCGGCGTTGATCTCGGCGAAGGCGGCCGGACCACCCCAGTGGCAGGCGGCGCCGCCGACCACCGCATGGACGTCCATCAGCGCGACCAGCGCCCGGGTGGCGCGGGGATCGCCGAGGACCACATCCTGGCCGGCGGCGTTTTTGACGCGGACGGAATACTTGGGCGGATTCGCCGGCGTGGGGGCGAGCTTGGACGGGAGGAGAAGCGGGGTCAGCGGAGGCAGTTCGACCTTCGCGACGACGGAATTGTCAGCGGCCATGTCAGACGAATTATGGTTTGAGTGTGCCCGGATTGGGCGACGGGGAAACCTAGGTGCCGACGGGTGAAATAAAAGCCGGTTTTTCGGCGTGACCCACGGTTCTGTTCGTGACGGCGGTGAATGCGGTTCATCCCGGAGGCCGAAAGCAAAAAGCCCGCGCCGGGACGGCGCGGGCTTGCAGGAAAGGGCCGTTCAAATCTGGCTCTTGCCGAGTTCCTCGTTGTTTGCGGCGTTGATGATGCGCCACTGTTCCGTGTGGTAGCCAGTTTCCGGGCGGAACGAGAGCTTCGCGAAGAACTTCTTCTCCAGCTCGATGAGGAGCTTCTCGTCCTCGGTGCGGAGGCGCTCCAGCACGGTCGGATGGCAGTGCACCCGCAACTGGAAGTCCTCGTCGCTGCGCGGCCGGGCCTTCATGATGGCGGTGAGCTTGCGCTGGATCTCCACGCTCATGCTCTCGGGGCTCTTGACCACGCCTTTGCCGCGGCAGTGCGGGCAGTCCTGGAGCATGGAAGCGGCCACGGATTCCGTGTGGCGCTGGCGGGTCATCTCCATGAGACCAAGCTGGGAGAGCGGCAGCACGTGGGTCTTGGCCCGGTCGCGCTTGAGGTTCTCCTTCATGCGCTGGAAGACCCGCTGCTGGTCGCCGCGGGACTTCATGTCGATGAAGTCGAGCACGATGATGCCGCCCATGTTGCGGAGGCGGAGCTGGCGGCAGATCTCGTCGGCGGCCTCGAGGTTGACCTTGAGCAGGTTCTGGTCGTGGTCCTTCGAGCCCTTGTGCCGGCCGGTGTTGACGTCGATGGCCACGAGCGCCTCGGTTTCGTCCACGATGAGGTAACCGCCGCTGCGGAGGGTGATCTGGCGGCCGAAGGCGTTCTCGAGCTGCTTGGAGATGTTGAAGCGGTCGAAGATCGGCTGGGCCTCGTTGTAGAAGAAAACCTTCTTCGCGGACCGCGGGCTGATGCGGCCGATGAGGTCGCGGACCCGTTCGTATTGGCGGTTGTCGTCGATCACGATGCGGGTGACCTCCTCGGTGAGGAAGTCGCGCACCGTGCGCTCGATGAGGTCGGGTTCCTGGAAGACGCACGAGGGCGCGGGGCCGTCCTTGATCTTGGCCTGAATGGCATTCCACTCTTCCAGCAACATCGCCAGATCCCGGATGAAATAACGCTTCAGCTTGCCCTCGCCGGCAGTGCGGATGATGACGCCCATGCCCTCGGGGATGGTGAGCTCGCGGACGATCTTCTTCAGGCGCTGGCGTTCCTCGTGGTTCTCGATCTTGCGGCTGATGCCGGACTGGTCGGAATTCGGCAGCAGGACGAGATAACGGCCAGGCAGGGACAGGTTGGTGGTGACGCGGGGACCCTTGGTTCCAATGGGGCCCTTGGTGACCTGAATGATGATCTCGCTGCCGATCGGGTAGAGCTTCGGCACGTCCTTCTGCGTGATCTTCGGCTTGTCCTTCTTCCGCTTCCTGTCGTTGTCACGCTCGACCACCTCGACGCTGGAATCGAAGTTGTTGGGGATGATGTCCCAGTAGTGGAGGAAGGCGTTCTTGTCGAAACCAATGTCCACGAAGGCTGC
>CAIWAH010000077.1 GCA_903910585.1 uncultured Verrucomicrobiota bacterium | reverse complement strand
GCGATTCCCTCGCGCGCGCGCCGGTGCATCGCGAGGGCGGTGATGTCCTTGCCGCGGAAGGACACGGTGCCCTCGTCGGGACGGACCTGACCGACCACCATGCCGAAGCTGGTGGTCTTTCCGGCACCGTTGGGGCCGAGCAGGCCCACGATCTCGCCGGCGTCCACGTGGATGGATACGCCGTTGACCACACGCCGGCCGGAGTAGGCCTTGGCGAGCTTCTCGACGGTCAGCAGCCGTTCTGGTGCGGAGGTGGCCACGGGTTCGCTATTTCGTCGCGGGCGCCGGGTCTGCCTTCGGGGCGAAGAAACCGCCCTTCGGCAGCTTGCCGGGTTTGAAGCGGGTCCGGTGATTGCCCTTGAGCTCAAACCGGTCCGTCAGCCGGTTGTAGATGATGACGTCCGCTTCGGCGACGAGGTCCGGACCCTCGAACCGAGGCTGTGGGCCGCCGGGTGACTTCGCCAGCGTCACGATATTGCTCACCCCGTCGAACGTGGCCTGGTGGGCATGGGCGACATTGGTCATGGCCGGCCGGGCGGCAGTGGCCGGCTGGATCAGGTGGAGCACGACGTTGGTGGTGGCCACGATCTGGTCGAGCTTGTTGCCCCCCTGGCCGAGCAGGATGAGGAAATCCTCGCAGCGGAGTTCCAGCGTGCCGGGGGAATTCAGGTGAACGTTGCCCCAGTAGTGCAGTTGGTTCGCCTTCTGGTCATACACCGACGCGGTGGAGGTGATCTCCGACGTGTTGGCGTCGTCGGGCGGGTTCTGCGCCACGCCGATCAGGGCGGTGGTGGCCAGAAGGACCGGGAAAAGTCGTTTCATGGGCGGAAAAAAGTCAGGGCTTGGTCCGGCCGAACGGATTCAGGCGAACTGTGGAGCGAACCCGGTTGGAGATTTCGAGGCGGCCGTTCTCATGATCCCAGGCAAAGCCGGTGCCTGCGTGGGTGAAGCGTCCGCCGACCTGTTCGATGCGAATGGGGCCGGACGAAGTGGCGCTCTTGGTGGTCAGGTTCAGCACGCATTCGGGCGCCTTGCCGATGAGCTCGGGAGTTTCGTCGGCGCGGAAGGTCTCGACCTGAAAATCGCGGATGCGCAGCACCGTGGGGGAGATCGCCTCGGTGCCGGAGCCGGAGAATTTCAGGTAGGTCCTGCCGTCGCGCTTGAGCGGCATGCTGAACCCGCCGGCGCCGCCGCCCAGCGGGGCCTGGGCCCACAGCGCGGACACGGCCAGCGCAGCCAGGCCGAACAGGCCGAAGGCGAGGCGACGGGAGCGATTCACGGTGCGCAAGTGTGGGCGGCGGGAGCTCGGGTTAGGAAGCGAATTTCGCCAACAGCGCCGTCCAGCGTCCCTGCGCCTTGAGGATCATTTCCACGACTTCCCGCACGGCCCCTTGCCCGCCGCGGGCCGCGGTGACGTGCTGCACCATGGAGCGGACGGCCTCGTTGGCGTCCGCCGGCGCGGCGGCGAAACCCACCCGCTTGAGCACTCCAAGGTCGAGCACATCGTCGCCCATGAAGCTCACGTCTTCCCAGCCGAGGCCGGTCTGCTTCAGCAGCTCCTCCACGGCCTGCACCTTGGGCGCCGGCGACTGGTGCAGGAAATCGATCCCGAGGTCCTCGGCGCGGGCGGTGGTGGCCGCCGACGGCCGGGCGGACACGAAGCCCACCTTGATCCCTTCCTGCTGGAGCAGTTTCAGCCCCAGTCCGTCGCGGATGTCGAACCGCTTGAGTTCCGTTCCCCCGGTGCCCATCAGCACGCTGGCGTCGGTCAGCACGCCGTCCACATCGGTGAGGAACAGGCGGATGCGGCGCAGGCGGGGACGGAGATCGGCAGTCACAGACATCGGCCGGAAGGAAAGCAGGAACGCCGGGCAACGCAAAGCCACCTTCCGTTCCTTCGGGCATTTCCTTCCCGACGCAGGCGTTTTTGACGAACGCCGGTTACCTCGGCAGCTTCTGTGCCGTCCTGACCACCATGTCCCATCGCCTTTTGCTGTTGCCGCTGCTGCTGTTCGGTCTCGGCGGATGTCTCCAGGCCGGTCCCGCCGGGGTGACCTCGCACCGCGGCATGGCCAACGCCTCCGCGGTGATCGCCCTCGGGGAAGACCGGTTCTTCGCGGCGAGCGACGAGGACAACGCCCTCCGCCTCTATGCCTTCGCCGATGGCTCCGGTCCGCTGAAACAGTTCGGGGCCACGGAATGGCTCGGCCTGCGGGCGGGCAAGGATTTCGAGGCGGACTTCGAAGGTGCCGCCCGCATCGGCGACCTCATCTTTTGGATCGGCTCCCACGGTCGGAACAAGGATGGCAAGAACCGTCCCGCCCGGCAGCGGTTGCTGGCGACCCGCGTGGTCGGCACCAACGACACGGTTGCGCTCCAGCCGGCCGGACCGGCGTGCACGGGATTGCTCGGTGACTTCGCCCGGGCACCGCAGCTCGCGCGTTTTCATCTGGGCGACGCCGCCCGACTCAGTCCGGAACAGGCCGGCGGACTGAACATCGAGGGCCTCGCCGCGACGCCCGACGGAGGGCTGCTCGTGGCGTTCCGGAATCCGGTCCCGGACGGCATGGCCCTGCTCGTGCCGATCCTGAATCCGGCCGAGTTGCCGGCCGGCAAGGCACCGAAGATCGGAGAGCCGGTCCTGCTGGATCTCGGAGGGCAGGGGGTGCGTGACCTGGTGTGGTCCGGAAAGGAGTATTTCCTGATTGCGGGACATCCGACCGACGGCGGCAAACAGCGGCTTCTGCGCTGGGAAGGGCCGGGAAAGACTCCGGTTCCGGTCGAGCACCGCAGTTTCAAGTCGTTCAATCCCGAGGCGATCACCTTCGTGGAAGGGGCCCAAGGGCCGCGCCTGCTCGTCCTCAGCGACGACGGCAATCGAAAGCAGTCGAAGGCTGCCGCGGACCGGAAGTTCCGCAGCTTCTGGGTGGATCTCCGCTGACCGGGCCGGCCGGAACGGTCACTTCGTGAGGACCGCGTCGAGGTTGAGCAGGACGTTTCCGACGGTGGTCCACGCGGCGGCCGTCGGGGCGTCGAGCCCGACGGGCAGCGGCCCGAGCGGTTCGGTGGCGAGGCGTGTGGCCTCGTCGGGATGGTCGCGGAAGTGGGCCAATTCCGCGGTGAACAGCTCTGCGAGCCGGCTGACCTGCGCTTCGTCCGCAGTCCGGGCGGTGACCCGCAGCCAGCCTTGGCGAATACGGTCCGCCACGCTGCCATCGCCCAGGGCGATCCGTCGGCCGAGGGCCTGGGCGCATTCCACAAACGCCGGGTCGTTCATCGTCACGAACGCCTGCAGCGGTGTGTTGGTTGGCTGGCGGCGGACCGTGCACGATTCCCGGCTGGGAGCGTCGAACGTGGCCATGCTGGGATAGGGCACCGTGCGGCGCCAGAAGGTGTAGAGCCCGCGGCGGTAGCGGTCTTCGCCCTCGTTGACCGACCAGTTCCGTTCCCCGTTGAACGCGGCGCGCCACAGGCCGTCCGGCTGGTAGGGATAGACGCTGGGACCGCCGACCTTGTGGGCCAGGAGGCCGCTGAGCGCGAGGGCCTGGTCGCGGACGGTCTCGGCGTCCAGCCGCCGCCGCGGGGCGCGAGAATACAGCCGGTTGAGCGGATCGCGTTCGAGCTGATCCGGAGTGTTGACCGCCGACTGCCGGTAGGTCGCGGAGGTCACGATCAGGCGGACCAACGCCTTGTAGTCCCACCCCAACGCCGGCTGCCATGGATCCAGCTTGGCGTTGGATTTCGAAGCCGGCGATTGGAAGGCCACGGCCAGCCAATCGAGCAGTTCGGGATTGGTTGGCAGTGTGCCCTGGGTGCCGAAATCCTCCTCGGTTTCCACCAACGGCTGGCCGAGCAGCAGGCCCCAGTAACGGTTCACCGCCACCCGCGCGGTCAGCGGGTTCTCCGGCGAAGTGAGCCACGAGGCTAGGCCAAGTCGGTCCGGCGCGGCGCGGTTCGGCAGCGGATGAAATGCGGCCGGCGTCGCGGCGGTGACGGTTTCGCCGGGGTCGAGGAAGTTGCCCTTGTTGAGCAGCCGGGTCGTGCGCCGCCGGTCCGCGGCGAGTTCGCGGACGACCGGCAACGGTGTGCCCCGGATGCCGTCGCGTTCGGCCTGTTTGGCGGCCAGCTGGCGTCCGATCGGACCAAGCGTCTGCGACTGCGCGCGGAAATGGTCGGCCAGTGTCTGCTGCTGGGCGGCGGAGCGTTGCGCCGGAGCGGCGGCGAGGGCGGCGCTGACGGCAGCGGGAAACGCGCGCACCGGCGGTGCGTGATCAGTGAAGGCCAGCCGGAACCGGCCCAGCGTGTGGGCTTCGCCGAAGTTGTGCGCCAGGGTGACGGTCAGGATCAACGGGCCGTCCGCCACGAGCGGCTCGGCGAATTCCGCGATCAGCGTGTGCGGTTGTCCGAGGGCGCCGCCCACGGCCCAGCCGGAGCGCTGGCCGGGATTCGCATCGATGGCCAGTTCGGGCCCGAATTCGTTTTGGGCGTAGTCCGCCGTCGCGTTCGCGAGCTTCACGGCCCGGGGCGCTGCTGGGCCCAGCTTGGTTACTGGATTCGGCGCGGCGTCGAGCGGCCCTTCCCAGACGACCGACCGGTCCGTGGCCAGCAGTTTCACCCGGCTGCGGGCGAGGCGTTCGCCGGATCCGTCGGTGCGGTTCCAGATGGCGAGGGAATCCACCGGGGCATCCTGGCCGAGGTCGAGTTCCCACCACGGATCCTTCTCCTGGTTGGTGTGGGTGGTGGAGCGCGCCCCGTCGTAATTGCCATCCGTGTTGCCGTCCACCGCGCGGTTGGCATCGCCCAGATAGCCGGTGCTCGACTGCCGGGCGGTTCCCTGCGGCGCGACGTTGCGGCCGCCCGCAAACACCTGCACCTCGGCAAGGCTCAGGATGCGGTTGTCGCCCGGTGCCTCGACGCGGACAAAGCGGGCTTTCGCGGACTGCGGATTCGCCGGCACGACCTCGACGCGCAGGTCGTTGAGCACGAACTGGCCCTGACCCGCGCGGCCCGGCCCCTTCTGCGGCAGGCGTTCGTCCGGCAGCACCTCCAGCCGCAGGGCGGTGAAACGCCCGGCTCCCGTCGAACCCTGCAGCTGATACGTGTCCCGGGCCGGCGAGGCGCCGCCCGCGAGGAGGGTTCCGTCCGCCTCGACCGTCAGCGTGGCGCCGTTGGTCAGGCCGGATGCGGCCGTGGCCGGGAGAAACGGGGTCCACGTCACCGGCTTGGCGGCGACCTCGGCCCACGCCGCCACCTCGCGGAGAAACTCCGGCGGGTTGGCGCGGTATTGCTGTTCAAGCGTGGCGATCTCCGCGGTGAGCGCGCTCCGGCGCTGCTTTTCCGCCGGCGAATGGACCGGCAGGGTCGGCCGTTCGTCCGGCTGGTCGTTGTCCTCCGTCTGGTTGAAGAAGGCGTAGAACGAGTAGTAATCGCGCTGGGTCAGCGGATCGAACTTGTGCGAATGGCACTGCGCGCAGCCCATCGTCAGCCTCATCCAGACCTGCGCGGTGACGGCGGCCCGGTCCTTGATCGCGGCGACGCGCCATTCCTCGTCGTCGGTGCCGCCCTCGGTGTTGGTCATCGTGTTGCGATGAAACGCCGTCGCAATCTTCTGCTCTTCCGTGGCGTCGGGGAGCAGGTCGCCGGCGATGAGGTCGCGGGTGAATTCGTCGAAGGGCTGGTTGCGGTTGAGTGCGTGGATCAGCCAGTCGCGCCACGGCCAGATGTTCGGCCGCAGCGGGTCCGAACCGTAGCCGGCGGAATCCGCATAGCGTCCGATATCCAGCCAGATGCGCGCCCAGCGTTCACCAAAGTGCGGTGACGCCAGCAGCCGGTCCACAAGCCGTTCGTAGGCGTCGCGCCGCCTGTCCTGCACGAACGCCGCGACCTCTTCGGGTTCGGGAGGAAGCCCGGTCAGGTCGAGCGACAGCCGGCGGATCAGCGTGTGCCGGTCCGCCTCGGGGGACGGTTGCAGTCCGTTCTCTCGCAGCTTCGCGGCGACCAACCGGTCGAGACCGTTCCGGGCCCAACCCTTGCCGGCGGCGGGCAAGGCGGGGCGGACCGGTTTGGTCCAGGCCCAGTGCGGCGTGTAGTTCGCGCCCTGGGCGATCCAGCGCTGGAGCAACGCGACCTCCGCGGCCGTAAGCGGGTTCTTCGCCTCCGGCGGCGGCATGACCTCGTCCTCCGCGTGGGCCAGCACGCGCTTCACCAGCAGGCTCTGGTCGGGTTTGCCGGGCACCACCGCGGCGCCGGCCTTGCGCGGCCGCGTGGCCTCCTCGAAGGAATCAAGCCGCAGCTTCGCCTTCCGCGAATTCTCGTCCGGGCCGTGGCAGTGGTAGCACTTCTTGGTGATGATCGGCCGGATCTCGGCGGAGAAATCCACCTTTGAGCCCGGGCTCACCGTGGCGGGCGCGGCCGCCAGCGGCGCGATCATGGCGGCGAACAGCGTCAGGAACGGAAAGGCGCGTCTCATGGTGGCGCGGAAAGACTACGGGCCGAGCGGGCGACTTCAATCCGGGACCGCGGCCGGTTCGGGAACGGCTTGCGGCCCCGGGGCGGTGTCGTCCCCGGAAAAATTGCTTCGCTCCCCGGCCCGTCCCCGTGTTCCATCACGGTCGTTTAACGCGACTTCATTCGATGCCAAAGCGCACTGACATCCACAGCGTCCTCATCATCGGCGCCGGCCCCATCATCATCGGCCAGGCGTGCGAGTTCGATTACTCCGGCACCCAGGCCTGCAAGGCTCTCCGGGAGGAGGGCTACCGCGTCGTCCTGGTGAACTCCAATCCGGCCACCATCATGACCGATCCGGAGTTCGCCGACCGCACCTACATCGAGCCCATCACGCCCGAGGCCGTGGAGAAGATCATCGTGCGCGAAAAGGAGGAGCTCGCCCGGCTCGGTGTCACCGGCAAACTGGTCCTGCTCCCCACGCTCGGCGGCCAGACCGCGCTGAACACCGCCATGAAGCTCCACCACAACGGCGCCCTCGATCGCCACGGCGTGGAGATGATCGGCGCCAAGGCCGAGGCCATCCAGAAGGGCGAGGACCGCCAGATCTTCAAGGACCTGATGCTCGCCATCGGGCTCGACGTGCCGGTCTCCGGCACCGCCCACAACATGGAGGAGGCCCGCGCCGTCGCGGAGAAGATCGGCCGTTTCCCGGTCATCATCCGGCCCGCCTTCACCCTCGGCGGCACCGGCGGCGGCATCGCCTACAACCGCGAGGAGTTCGAGGAGATCGCCAAGCGCGGCATCGACCTCTCCCCGGTGTCGGAAATCCTCGTCGAGGAATCCCTGCTCGGCTGGAAGGAATACGAGATGGAGGTGATGCGCTAACGGGCCGACAACTGCGTCATCATCTGCTCGATCGAGAACTTCGATCCCATGGGTGTCCACACCGGCGACTCCATCACGGTGGCGCCGATCCAGACCCT
>CAIWAH010000076.1 GCA_903910585.1 uncultured Verrucomicrobiota bacterium | reverse complement strand
GTCCGGCGTGGACGACAAGCTGGAGAAGCTGACCTGGAAGCGGTTTGCGACCGGGTTGTTCCAGCCCCTCGGCCTCAAGGTCGTGAAGGGCCAGATCTACGTCGCCGGCCGCGACCAGATCACGCGCCTCAAGGACCTGAACAACGACAGCGAGGCGGACTTCTACGAGAACTTCAACAACGACACCGTGGTCACGCCCAACTACCACGAGTTCGTCCTCGACCTGCACACCGACTCGAAGGGGAGCTTCTACTACGCCAAGGGCGCGCCGTGGGAACCGAACGTCACCGCACCGCACCAGGGCACGATCCTGAAGGTGTCGCCCGACGGGAAGAAGCTGGAGGTGTTCGCCACCGGCCTGCGCGCCCCCAACGGCATGACCGTGGGCCCGGACGACACCGTGCTGGTCGGCGACAACCAGGGCCACTGGATGCCCTCGTCGAAGCTCAACCTCGTCAAGCCCGGCGCCTTCATGGGCATGGTGCCCGCGGCGCAGAAGCCGCTCACGCTCCGTTACGCCGACGGCAAGGAGATCGTCGGCAACCCGAGCGATCCCGAGTTCCGCCAGGCGAACAAGCTGAAGGGCTGGGACAAGGACATGCCGATTCCCACGGCCTACGACGAGCCGATCGCGTGGCTGCCGATGCGCTGGGACAACTCCAGCGGCGGCCAGGTCTATGTCACCAGCGACAAGTGGGGCCCGTGGAAGGGCGCCCCGCTGTTCATGAGCTACGGCAAATGCCTGCTCTACGGCGTGATGACCGAACAGGTCGAGGGCACCACCCAGGCGTCGCTCGTTCCGTTCGGCCTCAAGTTCGCGAGTGGCGTCATGCGCGGACGCTTCAACGCCAAGGACGGCCAGCTCTACCTCGCCGGCCTCAAGGGCTGGCAGAACGCCGCCTCGCGCGACGGCGGCTTCTACCGCGTCCGCTACACCGGCAAGCCCGTCACCATGCCGGTGAAGACCCGCACCGGGAAGAACGGCATCCAGCTCACCTTCGCCACGGAACTGGACGCCAAGACCGCCGAGGACGTGCAGAGCTACTCCGTCGAACTCTGGAACTACAAATACTCCGGCGCCTACGGTTCCCCGGAATTCTCCGTGAAGACGCCGGGCAAGACCGGCCACGACAAGCTGGAGGTGAAGGCCGCCAAGTTGTCCGCCGACAGGAAGACCCTCCTGCTCGAAGTGGACGGCCTCGAAGTGGCCGACCAGTTCAGCGTGAAGTATTCGCTCAACGCCGCGAACGGCGCCGAGGTCCGCTCCGAAGTGATCGGCACCATCCACAAGCTCGGGCCGGCACTCACCGCCGCCCGCTGAGCCGGCGCAAATCGCCTGTCAGTTCACGCCGCCGGGCTCTCCCGGCGGCGTTTTTGTTTGTCTGAGGCTGGCGCCGGGCACTCCGGCACTATTCGACCGCCGCGTCCACGTGCCCGCCGAGCAGGATCGAGTCGTTCCCGAACTCATGGCGGAAATACAACGCCAGCGGCACCTTTCCATCGGTCTTCTTGCCAAACTC
>CAIWAH010000075.1 GCA_903910585.1 uncultured Verrucomicrobiota bacterium | reverse complement strand
GGCATTTATGCCAACGGGACCAACGCCACCGGCGGCCTGAACGGGCGCGGCCATGACCTGCTCCGCGAGATGCGCCGGCTCGGGATGATTCTGGATGCCACGCATCTGTGCGACGACGCCTTCTGGGATGCCATGAAGGTCTGGGACGGCCCGGTGTGGGCCAGTCACCAGAACTGCCGGGCGCTCGTGCCGCACAACCGCCAGTGGAGCGACGACCAGATCAAGGTGCTGATCGAGCGCGGCGGTGTGCTCGGCGCCGTGTTCGATGCGTGGATGATGATTCCCGGCTGGCAACGCGGCGTGACCACGCCCGACGGAACCGGCCTCAAGGTCGCGAAGATCGTCGAGCACATTGACCACATCTGCCAACTCGCGGGCAACGCGCGCCACGTCGGCCTCGGCTCCGATCTGGACGGCGGTTTCGGCACCGAACAGACGCCGCAGGATCTGCAGTCCATTGCCGACCTGCACCGCGTGTTTACCGCCCTGCGTGAGCGCGGCTATGCGGACTCCGACGTGACCGCAATCGCGCACGGAAACTTCCTGCGCTGTTTACGGTGCGCCTGGGGAGTCTGAAACCCCGCTCGTGCGCGAGGACGCTTTTTCGCCCGCCGGGTTCTCTCGGAAACGGTCCGCATTCAGCAGGAGACCAACGACGGAAAACCCGATGCCCGCCAACGCGAAGAGGCAGTCATTACCTGCGGACACTCTGGCCAGGTAGGTGCGAATAGGGCCCAAACAGGTGGCATATTCGTCCGGCGATGGATTTTCACCACGCTCGGCACGGGAGAGAACGGTCTGCACATGTTCATGCAGGCGAGAGCTTGCGAGCCCGTTCATCGCCATCAGCGCCGCCAATGCCGGACTGTTGAGCAGCGCCAATCCTGAGATACCAAATCCCACGATTCCTGATTTCCAAAGGCGCATGGCTTGCGAATCGAAGAGTCTCGGGTTTCAACACCAAGCCAGCCCGAAAGTTGCCGACGAGATCGCGTCCGGCTGCCGCGGCCTAGGGGCGGTAGGTGAGCTGATTTTCCGGGGAAGCCGGAGATGTCGTCAGTTCGGCGACAGCACTTCACCATCTGGGTGGCATTGTCGCATAGGGGTAGTAATGCGTTTGGGCTTGGCTCAAGAACCAGAGCTGAACCAGGGGGCGATACGTGAACCAAATCCACTCCGTGCCGGCGTAATCGCGGCTCATGATTGAAGAGGGCCCGGTGGGCGGGCAGATCACCCTGCCAACCCACGAAACCCGAGGTCCCAGTGCGGGCATTCTTCCGAGGCGGTCGGGATGCTCCACGTCCGGAGGCCACGTTGATGTCCACGGCAGAAAGCAAATCGCTCCGGAAATGACATAGGCCATGCTGAGCACAGCAATTGCCGACAACGCGGACGTGAAAGGTGAGGTCAGCTTCAGAAGGTGACTCAAAACTCCGGGCACCACTCCCCATAGAACCAGCCAAGGAAACCAACCGGGTGCGGGCAAAAATGCCAGAGCCAATGGGCTGACCCAGATAACGGAGACAGTCAGCACCCCAGTCGCAATTCCGGCACCCAGGGCGACCCAACGCACCTGCTTCTGCAACTTCAGATGACCGAGGCAAATCCAGCACAAGACCGCGAATGCTCCGGGCAATATCCAGGCAAGATCACCCAGCCACCGAAGAAATCTTCCGCCAATCACTGATTCTATTCCCAGCACGACTGTTCCGGCCATGAATACTTCGGGCCAGACTGCTGACCGTATCCGTTCGACCCATGAGGCTGAACGCAGCGGCTGGTCACAGGATTCTTTCATTGCGCCACAGCAACGGAGCCCCGGAGCCGGAGCCAGAGAAAGCTTCCCACCAGCAAGGTCGAGCTCACGGAGCAGGCGAGCACGAGGAGATTCACCCTCGCCCGGTTTCCGCGCCGCAGGTCCATGCCCGACAGCAGAAACAACGAAGGCGAGCCGATCAGCGAAAACAGGAACGCCGAGAAATACGCAAGTTCGCCCAGCCACCTGACCGGCTTGCCGTTCCGGCAGCACAGCAAAAGCCAGAGGGCAGCGCCGAGCAGAACCAGACTGCTGAACAGCACCCACTTCGGCGCCGCTTCCACGACCGAAGTGTTCTCCGGACTCCCGCTCATTTGACCTCCTTCAATACCGGTTCCAAGACCGTCCAGACGTTGCTGGCCACGAGCTCGTGGCCCTGGGCCGTCGGGTGGATTTGGTCCGGCTGGTTGAGCTCGGGCACGCCACCCACGCCCGCGAGCAGGAACGGGATCAGCTCAACCTTCTGCTCCTTCGCCACCTCGGGAAAAATCGCCTGGAAGCGGCGGTTGTAGGCTTCACCCATGTTGTCCGGCATGATCATGCCGGCGAGCACGATGCGGCAGGCGGGATGCTTCGCCCGCGTCTTGCCGATGATGGCGACGAGGTTGGAGCGGGTGGATTCCGGCGCGAGGCCGCGCAGCCCGTCATTGCCGCCGAGTTCGAGCAGCAGCACGTCCACCGGCTTCCGCAGGACCCAGTCCAGCCGGCGCAGGCCGCCCGCCGTCGTGTCGCCGCTCACGCCGGCGTTGACCACGGTGAAGGGCAGTTTCGCGTCCTCGATCCGTCGCTGCAGCCGGGCCGGATACGCTTCGTTCGGTTCCACGCCGAAGCCGGCCGCGATGGAGTCGCCCAGCACCACGAGCGTCCGCCGGGGCGCCTCGGCCGCCCAGACGAGGGCGGCACCGGCCACCAGCGCGGCGGCAAGGGAGGCGAAACGAAGGCGGATCAACATGCCGCGAAGGAACGGGGCGACCGGCCGGCTGTCAATTTCCCCGAGCCGCGGCTTCCCAGCGGGTGTGACCGGTGAATACGCTTCCGTCACCATCCCGTATGTCCGTCCCGTTCCAACGCCGGTTCGCCGTGGCCCTGCTGGGACTCCTGCTGCCGTGGGCCGCCCAGGCGGAGCCCTCGGCCGCCGAAGTCGAGCGCTTTGAACGCCGCGTGCGGCCGCTGTTCGCCGAACACTGTCTGGAATGTCACGGTGCCGACCATCAGGAAGCGGGCCTGCGGCTGGATTCACGGGAGGCGCTGCTCCAGGGCGGCGAATCGGGTCCGGCGCTGGTCCCGGGAAAGCCTGACCAAAGCCTGCTGCTCGCCGCGCTGCGGCACACCGCCCCGGCGCCGAAGATGCCACGGAAGAAGCCCGCGCTCCCGGCGGCGGCGATCCGCGAGATCGCGGACTGGGTAACCGCCGGCGCTCCCTGGCCCGCAAGCGCGCCCGTGGCGAAGAGCGGATTCGATCTGGAGGCGCGCAAGCAGCGGCTGCCCTGGATTTGGCAGACACCCCAACGCCAAACCATTCCCAATTCGCCGGGGAGCGGCGCGGGTTCGGAAGTGGACGCCTTTCTGGGAAAGCGCCTGCAAGAGGCCGGCCTGCAACCGACCGCGCCCGCGGACGACCGCACCTGGTTGCGGCGCGTCCATTTCGTGATCACCGGGCTGCCGCCCACTCCGGAAGAAGTGGACCGGTTCATCCGGGAATGCGCGGAGGAGCGTGCGGAGGAAAACGGGAAAACAGGCGAACAAGAAAACAAGAGTGGCGATGCCTCGCCCGACTCCCCGTCTTCCCGCCCTCCTGTTTTCAACAACTTGCCAACCCATGCAGCTCCCCGCGCCAGTTTCGCCCGGACCCGGGCCGTGGACCGGTTGCTCGCCTCGCCGCATTTCGGCGAACGCTGGGCGCGGCACTGGATGGATGTCGTGCGTTACGCCGAATCGCGCGGGCACGAGGACGACTTCATCATCGCCAATGCGTGGCGGTATCGCGACTACCTCATCCGCGCCTTCAATGCAGACGTGCCCTACGACCGCTTCGTCGCGGAGCACGTCGCGGGCGACCTGTTGCCGCCGCGGCGGAATCCGGTCACCGGCGGCAACGAATCGGCGCTGGGTCCCGGCTGGGCGTTTCTGGGCGAGGAAGTCCACAGTCCGGTGGACATCCGACAGGACGAATGCGAGCGCGTGGACAACAAGGTGGACGTGCTTTCGAAGGCCTTCCTCGGCCTGACCGTCGCCTGCGCGCGCTGCCACGACCACAAGTTCGACGCCCTCACGCAGCGTGATTACTACGCGCTGAGCGGCTTCATCCTCAGCTCGCCCTACCGGCAGGTGCGCTACGAAACGGCCGAGGCCGAGGCCCGCACCGCGCGGCAGTTGGCGGAGCTCCGCGCGCAGCATGCCGGGGCGATCGCTGTCGCGTTTGCGAAGTCGGTGGAACCGGGTGTGCGGTCCGCCGCCACGCTGCTGAACGCCTTGCGGCAACAGCTCGCCGGTGAAGCCTCTCCGGGCGGAGCCGATCTCGCGACGGAACGAACTTCGGCCTGGCGGGAGCAACTCCAGCAGGCGGAAACCAACACGACCCATGTGCTGCATCCGGTGGCCGTCGCGCTGCGGGCCAGCGTGGTCGGAAATCCGGTGAACATGGCGGAGCGTCCCAGCGATGCTTCCCGGCCGGTGCTTCCGGACGGCGCCCGAGTGCTTGCCGATTTCACCGCGCCTGACGCCACGGTCTGGCGAACTGATGGGCCGGTCTTCGGAACCCGCGCCCGGGCGGCCGGCGAAGTGGTGCTCGGCCAGAATGCCGGAGTCATCGCGCTGGTGACGCCGTATGGTGCCGCGAGCCGAGATCACTTCTGGGACCGCCTCGCGCTGACGCCGGGCACCGAGATGGACTCCGGCACGCTGGGCGCCGCCGGTCGCGCTGGGAAAAACCTGATCACACCCAAGTTCACGCTGAAAGCCGGCAAGCTCCACTACCTGCTGCGGGGCAAGGCGCAGGTCTATGCCGGCGTGGACTCGCACATCATGGTCAACGGCCCGTTGCACGGACGCCTGACGACGAGCTTCGACACGGGCGGTGCCGTGCGCTGGGTCACGCAGTATCTGTCGGAATACGCTGGTCACCGCGCCCACGTGGAAATCGCGCCCAAGGACCAAACCGATCTCGAAGTGCTGCTGGTGGTGGAAGCCGCGGAAGTGCCGACGTGGCTGCCGGTGACCGCATGGTTGCCCGCATGGCCGGTGAAATCCTTCGCCGAGGTCACCGCCGCATTTCAAAAGGACTTGGCCGAAGCCTGTGCCGCTTTGGCCGCGGGCAAGGCCGCCGTTCCCGCCGGGCTGGCGCCGCTTGCCGACTGGCTGGTTCAGAACGAAGCCCTGTTCGGCGCGCCGGGCAGGTGGACGAATGCCGCCACGGAGTTTCGCCGGGAACTGGCAACGCTTGCGGAGTCCGTGCGCTGGGATTCGCCGACGGCGGTGTCGTGGACGGAAACGTCCGGTGTGGACGAACACGTCCTGCTGCGCGGCAAGCCGGGCAAACCCGCCGCCGTGGCGCCTCGCGGGCTGCCGGCGGCCATGGCATTCCCGGCGGTTAATCCGGCGGAATCCAGCGGCCGCCTCGAACTGGCCGCGCAGCTCACCGATCCGGCGAATCCGCTTGTGGCGCGCGTGTTCGTCAACCGCGTGTGGCATCACGTCTTCGGCCGTGGCCTGGTGCCAACTGTGGACAACTTCGGCTTTCTCGGGGAACGCCCGACGCATCCCGAACTGCTGGATCACCTCGCCTGGGCGTTCATCCATGAGGACGACTGGTCGCTGAAACGCCTGCTGCGCCGGCTGGTGCTCACCGAAGCCTTTGCCCGCAGCAGCCGCGGTGATGACGCCCGCGCCGAAGAGGTGGACCCAACCAATCGTCTGCTCCATCGCATGCCGGTGCGGCGGTTGGAGGGCGAAGCCATTCGCGACGCGCTGCTGACCGTTTCCGGCCGGCTGGACCCGGCGCGGTTTGGACCGCCGGTGCCGGTGCACCTCACCGAGTTCATCGTGGGACGCGGCCGGCCCGGAACCAGCGGACCGCTCGACGGTGCGGGACGGCGCAGCCTTTACACGGCGGTGCGACGGAACTTCCTGCCGACGATGATGGTGGCCTTCGATTACCCGACGCCGTTCAGCACGGTGGGCAAACGCAACGTGACGAACGTGCCGGGACAGTCGCTGGTGATGATGAACGATCCCTTCGTGCGCGAGCAGGCCGGACTCTGG
>CAIWAH010000074.1 GCA_903910585.1 uncultured Verrucomicrobiota bacterium | reverse complement strand
AGGCGGCAACACCTTCGGACCCGACGGCGCGAAGACCTCCATTTACGACGCCTCCATCGCCTACCAGGCGCAGGGCACGCCGCTCATCGTCATCGCCGGCCAGGAATACGGCACCGGCTCCAGCCGCGACTGGGCCGCGAAGGGCACCAACCTCCTCGGCGTGAAAGTCGTCGTCGCGCAGAGCTTCGAGCGCATCCACCGCAGCAACCTCGTCGGCATGGGCGTGCTCCCGCTCCAGTTCAAGGAAGGCACCACCGCGCAGACCCTGAAGCTCGACGGCAGCGAGACCTACGACGTGATCGGCCTCGATCCCGGCGTGAAGCCCCAGCAGGAGCTCAAGCTGAAGATCACCCGCAAGGACGGCTCCGGCGACTTCGTGCCCGTCATCTGCCGCATCGATACCCCGATCGAGATCGAATACTACCAGCACGGCGGCATCCTCCCCTACGTCCTCCGCCAGCTTGTGGCCAAGGCATGAGCGGTCCGCTGCCCTGCTGAAACCAGGCGCCGAAGGATGTCCTTCGGCGCTTTTCCTTTTTTGTTCGGATGAACCGCACGAATCCGTCCGGATCGCACGCGGCGGCATCCGAGGAGCCGATTCGGTCAGCGGCCCTAAGCACCGGCTTCGCGCAGGCGCTGGGCGCCTTCCAGCAGCATCCGTTCGGTGGTTTCCCAACCGAGGCAGGCGTCGGTCAGCGAGACCCCGTATTTCAGGTCGCCCGGTGACTTCGGCATGGGCTGGTTGCCCTCGAACAGGTGGCTTTCCAGCATCACGCCCATGAGCGGCGGGCAACCCGCCTGCTTCTGAGCGATCAGGCTCTGCCAGACCTCCTCCTGCTTGGCGTGCTGCTTGCCCGAATTCGCGTGGGAGCAGTCCACCATCAGCCCTTCCGGCAGGCCGGCCTTGCGCAAGTGCGCCGCGGCCCCCGCGATGCTGGCGGGGTCATAGTTGGTCAGCCCGCGGCCGCCCCGGAGCACGACATGGCCATCGAGATTGCCGGTGGTCCGGACGACGGAGACGGCGCCCTCCTGGTCAATGCCGAGAAAGTGGTGGGGATGGCGGGACGACAGCATGGCGTCCACCGCGGTCTGCAGGGAACCGTCGGTGCCGTTCTTGAAGCCCACGGGCATGGACAGGCCGCTCGCCATTTCCCGGTGGGTCTGGCTCTCGGTCGTCCGCGCCCCGATGGCCGCCCAGGTCACGAGGTCGGCGATGAACTGGGGAATGATGGGATCAAGGAACTCCGTGGCCGCGGGCAGTCCCAGCCCGTTGATTTCCAGCAGCAGGTTCCGGGCGATCCGGAGGCCGGTGTCCACGTCGTAGCTGCCGTCGAGGTGGGGATCATTGATCAGGCCTTTCCAGCCGATGGTGGTGCGCGGCTTCTCAAAATAGACGCGCATCACCAGGTGCAGCTGGTCGGAGACCTGGTCACGGAGCACCCGGAGGCGGCGGGCATATTCCAGGGCCGATTTCGGATCGTGAATGGAGCAGGGGCCGACCACCACGAGCAGGCGCGAGTCCTCGCCCCGCAGGATCCGCTGCACGGCCAGCCGGCCGTCCACCACCACGGCGTTGGCGGATTCGTTCATGGGCAGCTCGCGCTTGATCAACGCCGGCGGCGGAAGCCGCTGGGTCTGCACCACCCTCAGATCGTTCGTTTGCCGCAACATAGTTCTGTTTGTCCGTCGTTTTGCTTCCGTGTCCGTTTCGTCCGCCACCGGAAATGGAAAATCCGGCCGATTGGCCGGATTCCCAGATTGGCTGATGGGCCGGTCAGTTTCCTTGGACCACCCGATACAGTTTGCCGGAGGCGGAGCCCAGCGAGTCGTTCAGCTTGAGCTTGGCCGACTTGGCCGTGGTGTTCTTCACCACACCCACGCTGCTCCAGCCGCCACCGTTCAGGTTCCGGCTTTCAACCCGGTAGCTGGCAGAGGGCGCACCGTCCCACGACAGCTCCAACGCCGATCCATCGCCATTGACGGCAGCCCGGACCACAATGCCGTCACCGCCCGAGGCTTCCGGCACATAGACCAGCTTGCCGCCGCCCATGGTGATGAACCCGTCCAGCACGGCCGGGCTGAGGT
>CAIWAH010000073.1 GCA_903910585.1 uncultured Verrucomicrobiota bacterium | reverse complement strand
CATCGGTCGCGTGCCGGTGCCCTACAGTGGAAAGATCATGCCGGACGGCCACACCGACCACAATGGGGCCTGGCCGACTGACATGTATTACGCCGACATCGATGGCAGCTGGACCGATTCAACGATGAACTGGACCGCCGCCGGCCGGCTGAACAACGTTCCGGGCGACGGCAAGTTCGACAAGAATCAGGCGCCAACCGCGCTGGAACTCGAAGTTGGCCGAATCGACTTCGCCGGCATCAACGTCCCCGGCAAGTCGGAGGTCGAACTGGTCCGGCAATACTTGAACCGAAATCACGCCTACCGGAATTCCCTCGCCCCGTATGACAACATTCGGCGCGAAGTCCTGGTGGACGACAACTTCGGATATTTCGGCGGTGAAGCATTCGCCTCCGTTGGATGGACAGCGGGAACCGCGGTCGTCGGACGCACCAACACAGGTTCCCGCAAATGGTTCGCCGACCAGACGGGCGCTCCCGTGCTGTTCGGTTACGGCTGCGGCGGTGGCGGCTATACCGGAGCAGCCGGCATTGGCACTTCCGGAGATTTCGCCACAAAGTCCAGCCGGGTGGTGTTCAGCGCGCTCTTCGGCAGCTACTTCGGCGACTGGAACTACACTGACGCCTTCCTCCGCTCTGCCATCGGCGGGCCGGTCACCTCGACCGGGTTGGCCTCATTCTGGGTCAATCGCCCGAACTGGGACTTCAGCAACACGGCCATGGGCGGCTCGATTGGCTCGACACTGCGTTACAGTTCTGACCGCAGCATCCACCGGCAAATCCTCGGTGATCCCACCCTCCGCTTTCAACATCGGCCCGCGGTCAGGGATTTGGCCGCCGTGCCAACGGCTGAAGGATTGCGCCTGACGTGGACCGCCACCGGCACCGGGGAAATCGGTTACCATGTCTACCGCACTGACGAATCCACCGGGATCACCACAAGGGTTACCGGACAGTCCATCTCGACCAACAGTCCCAGCGGACAACCCATCACGGAGACCCAGTTCACCAATACAGGCGCAGAAGCGGGCAGCCAGTTCACATTCGCTGTCCGGCCGGTGTTCCGCGAATCCACACCGGGAGGCACCTATTACGATCTCGGCTTGGGCAATTTCGTTTCCGGCGTCCAGCCTGGCCCTCAATTGGCGGTTGAATCGATCGTCAGCCGCCGGACCACCTCGGGTGGCGACCTCGACCTGGTGGTCGGCGGGGCTGCCACCGAACCTCGGGCAACCGATGGCAAACTCACCTTGATCGTTCGCTTCAACCAGGACGTGGGGAGTGGCGGGTTGTCCCTGAACGGAACAGGCACCGTGGAGTCGAGCGAGTTCAGCGGCCGCAACCTGACCATCCGCCTGCGCGATGTGGCGGACTGCCAAACCCTGCGGGTCGAACTCACGAACATCACGGCGCAGTCATGGCCTCAAGCCGAATCGTTCAGCCTGCCAATTCGGATACTAGGGGGAGACACGGACCGGAACGGAATCATTCAGCCGCAGGATTTGTCCCTGGCGACCTCTCTCATCAATGCGAACAAAGGAAAACTCGTCGGAACCGCGCGTCTGTGTGACTTCAACAATGACGGAAAAGTCGATGCCTCCGATCTG
>CAIWAH010000072.1 GCA_903910585.1 uncultured Verrucomicrobiota bacterium | reverse complement strand
CGATTCCCTCTACTATGGGCTGACCGTCAATTTTTCATCCCTGCCAAACGCTACCGGATCTTACTTTGCCCATTTCAAGTCTTCCACCGCTGCCAATGAGTTCTATGGCCGACTTGGAGCGAGCACCGAAGGCGCAGGCGCCGGCAGTTTCCGACTCGCCATTTCCTCTGAGGGCTGGAGCGCCTCGACGACCACTGAGTCCCCTGCAGACCTGTCCCTCGACACCGACTACCGCGTGGTCGTCAAGTATGACATGTCCACCGATCGAGCCACGATGTGGGTGAACCCGGCAAACGAGGCGAGCGCCAGTGTGGTTTCGACCGACGCCCCCGGTTACGCCGCTGGCTCTTTGATCGGGCAGTTCGCCATCCGCCAAGGCACTTCGGGAACACCGGCTGGGTTTCCCGGCATCCTGACTGTTGATGATATTCTGGTTGGAACCACCTTTGCAGCCGTCGCAACCCCAGTTCCCGAACCCGAGGAATGGGCCGCCTTTGCCGGTGCCGGGCTGATTGGTTTTGCGCTCTGGCGGCGCCGTCGCTAGCCCGCGGGTTTCGCCATTCCGAAAGCAAAAGGCCCGCGTTCGCGCGGGCCTATTCTTTTCGCCGAAGTCTTCGCCTATGGCGGCACGGTGGCTCAGTGATACTCCTGCACCGTGCGGACCGCATAGCCGCTCCTCCGCAACGCGGCGATCGCGCTGGCCGCGGCCTTGGCGCCGCTGAGCGTGGTGATGATCGGCGTGCCAGTGATCACCGCCGTCGTGCGGATCTTGACCTCGTCTTCCCGCGGCGCAGCGCCGCTGGGCGTGTTGATCACGAGCTGGAGTTCCTTGTTCTTGAGCAGGTCCACCACGTTCGGTCGGCCTTCGAGGACCTTGAGCGTGCGCTGCACCTTGAGGCCCGACTTCTCCAGCACCGTCGCGGTGCCGTTGGTGGCGACCAGTTCAAAGCCCAGGTCCGCGAACGACTTCGCCACCGTCGCTACCTCGCCCTTGTGAGCGTTGGCGACGCTGATGAAGACCTTGCCCTTGAGCGGCAGCGGTGAATTGGCTGCCATCTGCGCCTTGGCGTAGGCGACGCCCAAATCGGCATCCAAACCCATGACCTCGCCAGTCGAGCGCATCTCGGGCGAGAGCAGGATGTCCTGTCCCTGGAACTTGTTGAACGGGAAGACGGCTTCCTTGACCGCCCAATATTTCGTCCAGATCTCCTCCGTGAAGCCAAGCTCCTTCAGCGTCTTTCCCGCCATGACTTTCGCCGCCAGCTTGGCCAGCGGCTTGCCGATCGCCTTGCTCACGAACGGCACCGTGCGGGAGGCCCGCGGATTCACCTCGAGCACATACACCACGTCGCCTTTGACGGCGTATTGCACGTTCATCAGGCCGACGACGCGCAGCTCCTTGGCCATCGCGTGCGTGTATTCCCGAATGGTCTGGATGGTCGCCTCCGACAGCGTGTGCGGCGGCAGGACCATTGCGGCATCGCCGGAATGCACACCGGCGAATTCGATGTGTTCGAGCATGCCGCCGAGGACGATGGTGCCCTTCGCCGGATCGTCGAAATGGCCGACGTCGGCGATGCAGTCCACGTCCACCTCGGTTGCGTCCTCGAGGAACTTGTCCACGAGCACCGGCCGGCCGGCGGAGATCTCCAAGGCAGCATTGCGATGGAAGTAGTCACGCAGGTCCGCCTCGGAGAAAACGATCTGCATCGCGCGGCCCCCGAGCACGAAGCTCGGCCGCACCAGCACCGGATAGCCCAGGCGCGTGGCCACCGCGACGGCTTCCTCGACCGTTGTCGCGGTGCCGTTCGGCGGCTGCGGAATCTGCAGCTTGTCCAGCATCGCGGCGAACAGCTTGCGGTCCTCGGCCACCTCGATGCTTTCAGGCGACGTGCCGATGATGTTCACGCCGTTCTTCTTCAGGCCGAGGGCCAGGTTCAGCGGCGTCTGTCCGCCGAACTGCGCGATGGCGCCCCAGCAGCCCTCGCGTTCGTAGATGTGCAGCACGTCCTCCAGCGTGAGCGGCTCGAAGAACAGCTTGTCCGACGTGTCGTAGTCGGTCGAAACGGTCTCGGGGTTCGAGTTCACCATGATGGTCTCGAAGCCGTCCTCCTTGAGCGCAAAGGCGGCGTGGACGCAGCAGTAGTCGAACTCGATGCCCTGGCCGATGCGGTTGGGACCGCCGCCGAGGATCATGACCTTGCGCTTCGGGGTCTTGGTCACCTCGTCGTCCCCGCGGTCGTAGGTCGAATAGAAATACGGCGTGTAGGCCTCGAACTCCGCCGCGCACGTGTCCACGAGGCGGTAGCTGGGCACCAGTCCGGCCTGCTTCCGTTCGGCACGGATGGCGTCCTCGGTGGTGCCGGTCAAATGGGCGATCTGCCGGTCGGAAAAGCCGAGCGACTTGGCCTTGGCGAGCAGTTCAACGTTCATGCGGCGCAAAAATCCGGCGAAGGAAACCGGACTGCGGGCCGGGTGTCGAGGGGTGAGTCGGAATCGGGACCCGTTACTTGTTCGCCCGGTTGTTCACAACCCAACGCCCTGACTGACGAGGGTCCCCGGTTTACTGGGGCTGACCGTTTCGCGCCGTTCTGCGCAGCGGACAGGCTGGCAGCCCGTCCTACTTTCGTGTCGCTGCCGTCGGCTCAGCTCATGCGCATCGGCATGATCACGTAGAGGAACGGCACGCTGGCCTTCACCACGCCGGGGCTCAGCTCGTCAATGAGCTCGAACGCCACCTCGTCCGTTTCCAGCGCCTTGAGGGGATCCATCAGGTAGGCCGGGTTGAAGGCGATGGCGAAATCCTTGCCCTTGTAGTTGATCGCGAGGTTTTCGCGGGCTTCACCGACTTCGGGCGTGTTGGCGGTGATCGCGAGCTGATTCCGGCTGAAGCTGAGCTTCACGGAGTTGCTCTTGTCGCTCGTCATCAGTTCCGCCCGGCGGAGCGCGCCGAGGAACTCCTCCCGGGGCAGGCTGATGCGTTCTTGGCATTCGCCGGGGATGACCTGCCGGTAGTTCGGGTAGTTGCCATCCACGAGCTTGCTGATGATCAGCGCGCCCATCTGGCCTTCGGCCGCGGTGGTAAAGGCGACCTGGTTTTCCGAATACTTCAGCTCGACGGTGCCGGTGGAACCCAGCAGGCGGTTGACCTCGTTGATCGCCTTGGTCGGCACGATGAAGTCGGCCTGGGCTTCGGCGGATATTTCGGTTTCCTCGTCGGTCAGGGCCAGACGGCGACCATCGGTGGCGACGAGCGTCACCTTGTGGTCCTTGAGGCTGAAGAAAATGCCGTTGAGCACGTAGCGGCTCTCGTCCGTGGACACCGCAAAGCTGGTCTTGCGGAGCATCGCCTTGAGCTTCTCCTGCGGCAGGGAGACGGCGCGGGCCTGCTTGAAGCTCGGCATCGGCGGAAACTCCTCCGCGGCCAGGCCGTTGATCTTGAAGAAGGAGGCGCCGGCGCGGATGGCGCACACGGACTTTTCATCCACGTCCAGCTCGATCTCCCCGGTGGGCAGTTCGCGGATGATGCCGAAGAACTTTTTGACGGGCAGCGTGGTTTTGCCGGGACGCTCGACCGTCGCATTGACGGAACAGGCGATGGTGACGTCCAAATCGGTGGCGGTCAGCTCCAGCCGCCCCTCGTTGGCGGACAGCAGCACGTTGGACAGAATGGGCAGGGTGGTCCGGCTGCCGACCACGTTTTGAACTGCCTGCAACCCGGCGACCAACTGCTCTTTGGCAATCGTCAGTTTCATTGGCGCCCCTAGTATTGTGTTCTTTGGAACAGAGGAAAGCTATTAGTAGGGGGTGTTAGCAAGTCGAACAACTACCGGCGGGATACCGCCAAACCGCCCGATTCCGCATTTTTGGCCCCGTGAAGAAGTTCCGAAGAACCGCGGACAACTTGTCCCGGGACCGGCAGAGCCAGGGTTATTGGCAGGGAACCCGCGGTTGTTGGCGGTTTATCGGCGGGATACCTAAACCTCAAGCTACGGGAAACCGATACGCTGGAGACGAAAAACGCTTTTGGTCATGCAGGCGCTCAAAGATTGGTCCCTCAAGCGGAAGATAACGGCGGTATTGCTCGGTGTCGCCCTGGTTTCGGTGACGAGCTTCGCAACGGTGGCACTCTGGTTTGAGTGGAGTCTGGTCAACCGGATGGCTGAACGCCACCTGCGCATTACCGCGAACCTGCTGGCCGATCATGTGGCGGCGGAAACGGTGGCGGGCGATTGGGCGGCAGCGAACCGGCTGCTGGCGTCGCTTCAGACGGACAGTTCGGTGGTTGCGGGCGAGATCGAGGACCAGAGTGGTGAAATCCGGGCTTCGTTTCGCCGGTCCGGCAAGAGCGCCGGGGATGAGCCGATGGACCGCTCGACCGCAATCGGTCAGGCCGTGGTGGAATCCTCGATCTATCATGGTGGAACCCGCGTTGGGGCGCTGCGCCTTCAGGCCATTCACCGGGGTCCGCTGCAGGGATTGCTCCGCAATTTCGGCGAAGCTTTGGCGATGTCCCTGGTCTTCAGCGTGGGCGTAACCCTCCTGCTCTTGCGACCGGCGAAGCGGGTCATCATCCAGCCCCTGCACGATTTGGCGACGACTGCGGGCGAAATCGCCCGGAGCCACGATTTCGGCAAGCGGGCAAAGGCGGACAGCGGCGACGAACTCGGCCGGATGGCCGAATCCTTCAACGCGATGTTGGCGGAAGTGCAGCAACAGGAGGCCGCCCTGCACGAGGCCAAGCAGCGGTATCAGCGGCTGTTTCAACACAGCCCGGTGCCGATGTTTATCGTTACCGGAAAGGAGTATGCGATTCAGGCGGTGAATGACGCCGCCAGCCAGGCCTACGGTTACAGCGCCGCGGAGTTCAGCGCGCTGACGCTGCGGGCACTGGTGGAAGCAGACTGTCCCTGTGCCCGCGACGACCAAGCCCGGGAGCTGTCAGTCGGGAAGGTCATGGAATGCCGGCATCGGCGGAAGGATGGCACCACGCTGATGGTGGAACTCAACAGCCAGGTCAGCGAATTCGCGGACCGCGAGGCGATATTGGTCCAGGCGGTGGATGTCACCGAAAAGCATCGGACGGCGATGGCGTTGCAGGGCAGTGAACAGCGGTTTAGGGCGGTCCTGGACAATCTCTCCGAGGGGCTCCTTCTCCACGATGCCGAGGGTCGGCTGCTCTATGCGAACCGCCGTTTCCATGAGCTCACGGGCTGGCCGGCGGCGGCGGTGACCGGCGCCCAAGTCCGCGCGCTGATCCCGCCCGATCCCGCCCCGGTGCTGGGGTTGACCGCCCAACGCTACGAGGCGGAGCTGACACGCGCGGACGGCTCGAAGCTGAACGTGCTGGTCCTCGCCTCACCCCTGGCCCGCGAAACCGGCGAAACCATCGCCACCGTGATTTCCCTCACGGACCTGACCGCAGCCAAGGCTGCTGCTGCCGAAGTCGCCACCAGTCAGGCCCGTCTGGTCGAGGTCTCGCGGCTCGCCGGCATGGCCGAGGTGGCGACTGGCGTGCTGCACAACGTCGGCAACGTGCTCAACAGCGTGAACGTGTCGGCGACCGTGGTCGTGGATCGCCTGCGGCAATCCCGCATCACCGGCCTCCAGAAAACCGTGCGCCTGCTGGAACAGCATGCGGGTGATCTGGGCCGGTTCTTCACGGAGGATCCCAAGGGCAAACTCGTGCCGGACTACCTCGGCAAGCTGTATTGGCAGCTCGACAACGAACGCAACGAACTCATCGGCGAACTGGCCGGACTGACGCGGAATCTCGACCACATCAAGGAGATCGTCACGATGCAGCAGAGCTATGCCAAGGTGGACGGGCTCACCGAGGCCGTCAGTCCGGCTGTGCTGCTCGAGGACGCCCTCCGGCTCAACGAAGACGCCCTGGTGCGCAGCCAGGTGACGGTGGAGCGGGACTACGACGGTTCCGCGCCCAAGGTGAAGGTGGACCGGCACAAGGTCCTGGAAATCCTCGTCAATCTCGTCACCAATGCCCGTCATGCGGTCTGCTCGGCAGACCGGAGGGATCGGCGGATACGCGTGCGCGTCGGGCCACCGTGCCAGCGCCGGGTGAGCGTCGAGGTGGAGGACAACGGCATCGGCATTCCGGCAGAGAACCTGGTCCGGGTGTTCCAGCACGGCTTCACCACCAAGAAGAACGGCCACGGCTTCGGCCTCCACAGCGGCGCGTTGGCGGCCCGGCAAATGGGCGGAAGCCTGACGGTCAAATCAGCCGGACCGGGCCAGGGGGCCACCTTCCGTCTCGAATTGCCCACCGGTGAGGACCAGCTTCCCGCTCCAACCCCGGCCGCGTCCCCGTCATGAGCTTCCAAAACACCTGCCGCATCCTGGTCGTGGATGATTCCCCCAGCATTCACGAGGACTTCCGCAAAGTTCTGGGTGGCTATCGTCCGCAGACGGCGGAAACCGACGCGTTGGAGTCCGACCTCTTTGGCGAGGAAGAGGCCCGGGAAAGTTCCCGGGGCGCGCTCAAGTTCGAGATTGATACCGCGTTTCAGGGCGAGGAGGCGCTGGCGCTGGTCCGGCGCGCTGAGGAACTGGCCCAACCCTACGCCGTTGCCTTTGTGGATGGCCGCATGCCACCGGGCTGGGACGGTCTGGAAACGATCGAGCGGCTGCAACGGGAAGCGCCTGACCTGCAGTTCGTGTTCTGCACCGCCTACTCCGATTACTCGTGGCAGGAGATCCTCGACCGCGTCGGCAAGAACGACAACTTCGTCATCATCAAGAAGCCCTTCGACAACGTCGAGGTGCAGCAGATGGCGCAGACGCTCGCACGGAAGTGGCTGCTCATGCGGATGGTGAACAGCCAGATCGAGTCGCTGGACACCAAAGTAATCCAGCGCAGCGCGGAATTGCGCTCGGCCAACGCGGACCTCGCCCGGGAAATGACCGAGCGGCTCAACGCCGAGGCCCAGTGCAGGAACTGGCCGAACGCTTCGTGAAGGTGTTCGACGCGAACCCGCTGCCGATGTCGGTGATTTCGGCCGGCACGCTGCAGTTCCGGGACGTCAATGAGGGCTTCCTCCGGCTCTTCGCCCGGAAACGCGACCAGGTTCTGGGGCGCACCCCTGCGGAGCTCGGTCTCTGCAATCAGGCGGAGTTTCGCCAACGCATTCTCGACCCGTTGCTGACCGGCCAGCCCGTGAGGGCGCAGCAGCTGAAGTTCTGGCTGAGCGAGGGCCATGCGATGACCGCGGAAGTTTCGGCGGACCTGCTCGATCTCGGCGATGAGACCTGCGTGCTGATGGTTTCGCAGGACATCACGGAACGCCTGGCCCTGGAGAGTCAGTTGCGACAGGCCCAGAAGCTGGAGGCGGTCGGTCAACTCGCCGCCGGCATCGCTCATGACTTCAACAACCTGGTGACCATCATAATGGGCCACGCGGAACTCCAACTGGCCACGGGAGGCCTGACGGGCGATCAGGGAGCTTCGCTGCAGCAGATCAACGCGGCGGCCCAGCGGGCGGCGGGCCTGACCCGGCAGCTGCTCTCGTTCAGCCGGCGCGAACCCGGGGCGACGCAGGCGGTGGACCTCAAGAAGCTCGTTGAGTCGGTGTCGCAGATGATCGCCCGACTCCTGGGGGAGAACATCGAGCTGCAGGTCACCTGTCCCAATGATCTTCCCCCGGTCGAGGCGAATTCCGGGGAGATCGAGCAGGTGCTGGTGAATCTCGCGGTCAACAGCCGCGATGCGATGTCGAGGGGCGGCCGGCTCCGGATGACGGCGACGGCGGTAAAGGTTGATGCCAAGTGGGCGGCCCGGAATTCCCAGGCCCGGGAAGGCAGCTTTGTCTGCCTCGCAGTGATGGACCAAGGGTGCGGCATGGATGCGGCGACGCTGAAGCGAGTCTTCGAGCCGTTCTTCACCACCAAGCCGCCCGGCAAGGGCACCGGCATGGGTCTGGCCTCCGTGTTCGGCATCATCCGGCAGCACAAGGGCTGGATCGAGGTGGAGTCCGAAGTGGGCAGGGGTTCGACCTTCCGCGTGTATTTGCCCGTCAGCGAGCGGGCCTTGGCCAATTCCGCCGGCGAATCGGCAGCGCCGGCTGCCGGCAACAGCCGGGGAACGATTCTGCTCGTGGAGGACGAAACGGAACTGCGGCAGCTCGCGCGGCGGTTGCTGACGCGACAGGGCTTTGCGGTGCTCGAAGCGTCCGACGGTCCGATGGCGCTGGATCTGTCGCGCCGACACTCGGGGGAAATCGACGTGATGCTGACCGATGTGGTGATGCCGGGCGGCCTGTCTGGGATCGAGCTGGCGCAGCAGATGCGGGCCGAGCAGCCGGATCTCCGCGTCGTGTTCACCAGCGGTCACAACGAGGACATTCTCAGCATGCACGGAGTGTCCCCGGAGGGCGCGAACTTTATCCAGAAACCGTTCTCGATGGGTTCCCTGCTGGGCGTGCTGAACCGGGTGCTCGCAGCCTAGGGCGAAACGCCGGCGCCAACCCGGGTCCAAAGCACGTTGAGGACGAACAGTCCGATCATGCCGAGGCAACAGGCGACCTTGCCGACGGTGCCGGCGACCACGCCGATGGCGGCACCCAGGCCCGCCTTGCCGGCCTCGCGCCATTCCCGGCCTCCGACCATTTCGGCCAATGTGGCGCCCAGAAGCGGGAACAGCAGCAGACCGAGCGGAGGCCACAGGATGCCCAGCACGGCGCCGATGCCGGCGCCTACCATGCCCCGCCAGGTTGCCCCGAGCTTCTTGGCGCCGTAGGTCGTCGCGAGGAAATCCACCAGCAGGGAAAACGCGGCGAGCACGCCCAGCAGGGCGATGACGATCCACGAGGCGCCGTGATCGCCGAAGTAGAGCTTGTGACCCAGCGCGGCGAAGAAGACGACGGGAGTGCCGGGCAACGCCGGCAGCACCGCCCCCGCGAGGCCGAAGAGCATCACCAGCAGCGTCAGCACCAGCCCGAGGATTTCCGTGGCATCCATGATCACGAACGTATGAACCCCGTCCCTCCAGGCCAAGTTTCCGGAATTCCAGGCCGGAAATTCCAGTGGTCAGCGGCGCGCCTTGCGGAAGCGGGACACGTAATTGTCCTTCAGCTTCAGCGGCTCGCCGACCTTCTCGAAGCCCGCAGCGACGATTTCCTGTTCGAAGACCTCCTGGCCGGCCCGGACATGGGTGAGCATCCAGTCGGAACTGACTCCGGGGATGCGTTTGAACTCCACCAGCAGCAGTTCGCCGTCGCGGGTCAGCGCCTCACGGATGGAAGCGAGCATGTGCTGGGGAAACTCGAAATGATGGTAGGTGTCGCAGATGAAAACGCGGTCCACCGAGCCGCGCTCCAGCCGGGCGGATTTGTCCGCGCCCAGCACGGTGGCGACCTGCGGATAGCCGCCTTCCGCGGCCCGGCCCTTGAGGTGGGCAAGGAGGGGCGGCGAGATGTCCACCGCATACACCCGGCCCTTGGTCCCCACCGCATCGGCAAACAGGAACGTGAACAGGCCCGTGCCGGCACCGACATCGGCGAGGCGCTGACCCGGGCGGAGGCCGACGGCGGCGACGATCTCGCGGCGATGGTCAAAGACTTCGCGGCCTTCCTTCTCGAACCGTTCCACCCAGTTGCGCGGGTTGAGGTCGGGTTTGAGGAACTCGTCGTTGATGCCCGGCTTCACGCTCTGGGTCTCGGAATCGGAGGCCGGGCTCGGCGTGGTTTGGCAGCCGGTTCCACTCAGAAGCAGGCTGGCGAGCGCCAGACAGCTGACGGCACATCGGAAGGACATGGTGGCAAAGGTAGCGGTCGGCGCCGACCTGTGCGAGTGCCGGAATCGGGGCTGACCGGAGGCGTCGCCGCGATTCCGACACGGAGACGCGGAGGTCAGTGGGTGTAGCCTTCCTCGCCGTGCTCGGCCAAATCGAGACCCTGATGCTCGACCTCCTCGGTGACCCGGCAACCCAGCGTCCGATCAATGATGAAGTAGAGCACCACCGTTGCCCCGACCGACAGGGCGAGGACCAGTCCGCCGGCCTTGAGCTGTTCGATCCAGAGCGTGCTGCCGACCAGGCCCTTGATGCGGTCCGCCGCCAGGTTCGGGTTGACCTCCGGCGTCGCGAGGAAGCCTGCGAGCAGCGTTCCCAGGGTGCCACCCACCGCGTGGACGCCGAAGGTGTCGAGGGAGTCGTCGTAACCGAAGGCGATCTTCAGCTTGGCGCACGCCAGATACGTGGCGACGCCGGCGAGCAGGCCGATGAGGACGGCGCCAGCCGGGGAAACGAAACCCGAGGCCGGAGTGATGGTCGCCAGACCCGCCACGGCGCCGGAGCACATGCCGAGAATGGACGGTTTGCCGCGGAGCATCAGCTCGATGACGGCCCAGACACACAGCCCCACGCCGGCGCTCAGCGTGGTGGCGACGAAGGCGTTGGCGGAAACGGTGTCGGCGGCGACGGCCGAGCCCGCATTGAAGCCATACCAGCCGAACCAGAGCATGCCGGTGCCGACCATGCAGAGGACCATGCTGTGGGGCACGATGGGTTCGCGACCGTAACCCTTGCGCGGCCCGAGCAGCAGGCAGAGCACCAATGCGCTCCAGCCCGAGGTCATGTGCACCACGATGCCGCCGGCGAAATCAATGGCCTTGATCTTCGCGGAATCGTTCCACAGACCGTTCATCCAGCCGTCCGCACCCCAGAGCATGTGCGCCGACGGGAAATAGACGACGAACATCCACGCCACGCAGAAGACGATCAGCGCCTTGTAACGCATGCGTTCGGCAATGGCGCCCACGATAAGCCCCGGCGTGATGATCGCGAACATCAGCTGATACATCGCGAAGATGTTGTGGGAAACCCAGGGGCTGTAGTCGGCATTCGGGGCCGCGGTGACGCCGCGCAGCAGCGACCAGCCCATTCCGCCAAAGAACGGCGACCCCTTGCTGAAGCTCAGCGAGTATCCGCAAAGCCACCAGAGCACCGTGACAATGCCCGCCAGTCCCAAGCACTGCGCGAGCACCGAGAGCACGTTCTTCCGGCGGACCAGGCCGCCATAGAACAGGGCCAGCCCCGGCAACGTCATGAACAGCACCAGTCCGGCGCTGACCATGAGCCAGCCGTTGTGCCCGGGACCCGGAGAGCCCACCAGCGAGGTCGCTGGGGCGCCGTTCTTGAAATAGGCTTCGAGGTCGGCAAGGCGCTGCTCGACCGAAGGATCGGCCGCGAACAACGTTGAAGCCGTGGTCAGTCCCACGAGCAGGAGTAGGGAGGCAAGGAGTCGGCGCATGGACGGAAGGGTTGGGTTGGGTTGGACGCGAAATCACCCGGCGGTCAGACCGCCGCTTCGCCGCGTTCCTCGGTGCGGATGCGGATGGCCTCCTCGACGGCGGTGACGAAGATTTTGCCGTCGCCGATCTTGCCGGTTTTGGCGCCCTTGATGATGGCGGCCACGGCGGTCGGGACCTGGTGATCCGCGACGACCAGCTCGACCTTCAGCTTGGGCAGGAAATCCACGGTGTATTCGGCACCCCGGTAGATTTCCGTGTGGCCTTTCTGGCGTCCGAATCCCTTCACCTCGCTCACCGTCATCCCGACCACGCCGGCTTCATGGAGGGCGTCTTTCACGTCTTCGAGGCGGAACGGCTTGATGATGGCTTCGATTCTTTTCATGGAGTGGGAGCGATGCGCGCGGAAGCTGCCAGCGGTGGCTCCGGGGAGGCAACGGGATTAATGAAGGCAACTCATTCTCCATCTGGAGAGAATGAGGAGAATCGTAATTCAAGAGCCAGAAACGCCTTTGGACCGACAGCGAAACGGGACCGCCGTCGGGAGGG
>CAIWAH010000071.1 GCA_903910585.1 uncultured Verrucomicrobiota bacterium | reverse complement strand
CTCCCTTCGCAACGACTACAGCATCGCCGCGGATCGCATTTCCGTGCTGCCGCCCTCGGTGGAGTTGCCGCTCTCCAACCCGCAGCCTGCGGGCGGCTCCAAGGCGAAGCCTCAAATCCTTTTCCTGGGCGGTGACTTCGTTCGCAAGGGCGGCCCTTTGCTTCTGGAAGTATTCCGGGCGCATTTCCGCGACCGGGCGGAACTCCATCTGGTGACCCAGACGGAGGTTGACGCGGAACCGGGAGTTATTGTGCATCGCGGCGTCCAAGCGGGTTCACCGGAATGGCTGCGCCGCTGGCGCGAGGCGGACCTGTTCGTGTTTCCGTCGCGCTTGGAGACGTTCGGAATCGTGCTGCTCGAGGCGCTGGCGTTCGGGGTGCCGATCATCACGTCAGCGGCAGGCGCCGCCCGGTCCATCCTTGAGCAGGGCAAGCTGGGAACGGTGCTGGAATCGCCCGACGCGAATTCGCTGCGCGCCGCCATCGCGGAAACGCTCGATTCCCCGGCCTCCGCCAAACAGCGGGCCGAGATGGGCCAAGGATCCTTTCGGGAACGCTTCGAACTCCAACGCAACACGGAGCGACTCGCCGAACTGCTGCGCCGGACCGTCGCCCGGTAGCGCCGTCAGGGCACGAAAAAGCCCGACCAGCGAACTAGTCGGGCAAGGCGGAAGGATGCGCGGTCACGCCCGGCGCGCCCGGCGCCAGAACGCGAAACCGACGAGTCCGGCACCGACGGCGGCGGCGTAGGTTTCGGGCTCGGGGACGGGAGCAAGGGTCCCCTCAACCACAAAGTTGTCGATCCGGCTGGTTCCTCCCGTAGCCACAGTCCCTGGAGGGGTAGAATCTGCAGTCGTTCGCATGATTACCCGGAAATCCACCGCCGAAGCACTGTTAAGGGCGCTGATTCCGGAAAGGTCGAACGAGAAGCTGTAGCCAGTGATTTCGGTAGTGGAGCTCCAGTTCCCCAGCCCGGGTGAGGCCACTTGGTTTGGCAGCACGGTGTAACTCTGAAAGTCCGAAAACCCACCACCGTTCACTTGGTAGGCAAGTTTGAACTCACCAGGCCCCGTGCTACTGCTAGTTTGGGAAAAGCTCACGCCAATCCCGGAATACCCCGTAGTTGACACCGAGAACTGAAAATAGTCCTCCACACCCCAAGTGTTAGATGACAACGAGTTTGCTGAACCGTTGCCTGCGGGGGTTGTCCAGTCGGTCAATGCGGACGCGTGGACACCCGAGGCGGTTCCAGTTCCTTCGTCCGCAAGGATTGAACCGATCGTTGCAGAGTTCGAGAGGTCAGCGGGCGGGGCGACCTCGAACGTCCATTTCGCGATGACAACCTGGGCTTGAGTGAACGTCGAACACAGCGACGCAGCTGCCACAACCAGCGGCACTTTCAGAAGACAATTCTTTAGATTCATGGTGCTTTCTTAAGCCGAGCGGGGGATTTCCCGGACGCGAAGCATTTGGCCTCGGAACCGAAATCCAGCAAGGGCGGAGTTACGAGTTTTGGTTACTTTTTTGCGCGCTTAACCGGGCTTCCATGAGCCGGACTGACCGGAGCGCCATAATGATCAGGCCGAACTCATTTGCGCTCAGTGATTTGGCCCCGAGTTCACCGCCCAGACTGCCTTCGTTTCACCCCACCCAAGGTGGGTTTCCCTTTCGCCGCCCCATCCCGCTTGCCCGGAAGACCTCGCCCGACTTCACTCCGCGCCGCGCGTCCGCCCCGGACGCCCCACATGCGATCCTCGCCTTCCAAGCTCCCTTACTTCGTCCTCGAAGGAGCCAACTCGTTCGCCACGGCCTACTACTTCAACTACCTGCTGTTTCTTCTGCGGGACCGTCATCAGTTCGGCAATCTGCACAACCTCGCCGTCGTGGCCGGCGTGGGGCTGCTTTACATTCCGGCATCCAGGCTCGGCGGGCGGTTTGGTCAGCGGCACGGCTATTTCACGTCGTTAAGGGTCGGATTCGGTGGGCTCCTGCTCGCGATGTGCCTGGGGTGGTGGGAGCAGTCTCTGCCGTTTCTCATGCTGGGCGTCGCCCTTTGGTCGGTGTCGATCTGCTTCACCTGGCCCATCCTCGAAGCCCTGGTCAGCGAGCGGGAGGAACCGCAGCGCCTGCTGGATCGCGTGGGGCAATACAACGTCGTTTGGGCAGCCACGATGGGCCTGGCCCAATTCGTCGGCGGCTGGCTGTTCGAGCGCCTGGGTCCCACGAGCCTGTTCTGGATGCCGGCCGGGGTTCACGCGCTTCAGTTCGCCGCCACCTGGCCGCTCAAGG
>CAIWAH010000070.1 GCA_903910585.1 uncultured Verrucomicrobiota bacterium | reverse complement strand
TTGAAGCACTTCGTCGCCAACCGCCAACGCCAGGTTGCGCGGGTGAAGCGGGGTGGCACGGTCGAACACGTCCCGCTGGTGAACCGCGCGGAAACCGGGCTCGAAGTTCCCGTGACCGCACCCACCACGGAGCTGGACGTGCTCTTCGACCACGAGTGGGCGCTGGCGGTCGTCGAAGGGGCACTGGCGCACCTTGAACAGGAGGCCCGAAACGCCGGCAACGCAGAGCAGTTCACGGTCCTGAAAGCCTGGCTGGCGTTTGAGGTCGAACCGGGATCGCAGGCGGACGCGGCGGCGCGTCTGGGCGTCAGCGAAGGCGCGGTGAAGGTGGCCATTCACCGTCTGCGGCGGCGCTTCCGCGAACTGGTGCGGGCGGAGGTGAACCAGACGCTGCCGGACGGCGTTTCCGCGGAAGAGGAACTCCAGCATCTCATCCGGGCGTTGAGCGAAGGCAAAGCGCCGGCCACCGGCTGACGAATCTCGGCCGGAGAGTCGCCCGGCCGGGGGCCGCAGCATGGTTGCGCGGCGGGTCTGTTCTCTGTTTGTCCGAGGCGCGGTAAGTCGGACTGCTGGCCCGAAGACTCGTGCTTCAAGTCCTCAGGCCGGCAGTCCGGCGGGGTGCTGCTGGCGTCCGATCCGGTTTGGTTAGCGAGCCCGTGCCGACGCAGTTCCTTGGAACCGAGCTGACGTTTGGCCACGCAGAAGGCGTAGCGGCCGTAGCGGTCGTAGGCGTGGCTGCGATTGAGCGGGCGCTTCAAGGCGACATCTTGGCGGACAGGTTCGTCGCCCCGGTGGAAGTAGGGCGGGAACGCCTCCATCGTGCAGTCGAACCAGAGGCCGTTGAGGCGCAGCAGCGCGCGTGTATCGCCGAGCCAGCGCTGTTCGGGACCAAACGATTCCCGGAGTTTCCGCCAGGCGTCGCGTCGTTTCCGGGTATTGAGCGGGGATTCGCAGAGACGGCCGGTGCGGGGATGCACGTAGAACGGCGTCCAACGCGACGCGGCGTCGGCCACAGGCTTTTCGATTCCTGGCGCGAAGAACGAACTGTCGGTGTAGCACCAGATCTCCCCGTCGCCCAGAAAGGTGTCGCGCTGCACGAACTTCACGAGGTGAGTCTTGATGTGGGCGCGGACCACGCTGTCGGGTTTGATGACGGCGCAGGCCTCGGAATAGATGTCGTTCCACCGCCGGCCGAGTTGGGCACGGAGCCAGCGGCGCAGCGGTCCCAGCAGGTCGGTGAAGGACTTCCGGCGATCGTAGGGCCGGCGCATGCCCTCGTGTTGCGGCAGGAGATCGGGGTCGAGGTTCGCCCGGCGACGGTTCTTGCTGGGGCCGGGATTCCAACGGGGCCGTTCGATGACGACCTTGTGCATGTCAGGGCGCATGAGGTGAAGGGTTCGGGTTCAGGGGAAGTGAACAGGGCAGGGACTTCATTGGCGTCGGGGTCGGGGTAAGGCGGGCCGATGGACTCGGGATGAGTTCGGATGCGGATGACTCTCGGCGGGTTCTGGCGTTGTCGTCGAACCGGACACCGGTCGTGGTTCCGGCGCGTTCAGTAGCCGCTCCAGCACACCGTCCAACTGGTCGCTGTCCAC
>CAIWAH010000069.1 GCA_903910585.1 uncultured Verrucomicrobiota bacterium | reverse complement strand
TGATCCCGCTGCTGGGCATCACGGTGGCCCTGCTGGTCCGGCGTGACCGCGAAGGGCTGCGGGCGCTGCGGCCCGTGCGGATGCTGCTGGCGATCGTCGCCCTTGGCCTGCCGTGGTATCTCGAAATGGTGCGGGAACATCCGGCGCTCCTGGATTTCTTTCTCGGTCGCGAACTGGTCGGGCGCATTGCGGGTCATCCCGATGGTCGCAAGGCCCCGATGTTTTTCCATGTGCTGGTGACGCTGGGCGCCTGGCTGCCGTGGTGGCCGACGGTGTTGGGCGCGCTCGCATGGCGGGCGCGCGGCCGGTGGCTGGCCTCCGTCCGGGAGACCTGGCGGACATGGCCCGTTGAGCTCTGGATCGTGCTGACGGGCCTGACGGTGTTCTCGCTGATCTCGTCGAAGCTGCCGACCTACACGCTGCCCTACGCGCCGTGGGCGGCCCTCTTCTGTGCGGCCACCTGGTTGCGGCTGGCGAATACGCTCCCGAAGTTCCGCGACCTGCGTCCGCGTTTGGTGACCGCGGGCGCCTTCGGTCTGGCCTATCTGGCCGTGGCGTGCGTGCAGCCGCTGGTGGAAGACAAGGCGGGACGCAATTCTTCGGTGCGAAAGCTCGCCGCCCGGCTTCATTCGGTCGGGGCCGACACGGTGTATCTGGACCGCTACTGGCCGGGGATGGAGTTTTACTTCGGCGAACGGACCCTGTTTGTGCTTCCACAGGTCCCGCAGCAGCGGTCCGATGATCCGGGCTACTGTCCGGTGCTGGGGGAACCGCACTTCGTCACCACCAACCGGTGGCTGGGCAGCCTCAGTCACCACTTGGGCGAGCGGGTCTGGCTGGTGAGCCTGCGGCAGACGCCAAACACCCCGCTGCTGCAGGCGGCATCCCTGGGCCGGCTCGTGGAAACCAACTGCGTGGGCGATTTTGTGCTGTGGCGGTTCGAGCCCGCCACCACCGCGCGGCACTAGCCGCCGGAACCATCTTTCGCTCGCCGGCTGCCGCGGGATGTTTTCATCCTCCGTCCGTGACCCGTGAGCAGTTTGACCGGCTTGTCCAGCGGATGGATGAGCGTTCCCGCCGTGATCCGGCCGGTTTCGTCCGCCGTGTGGCGGCGTTGGCCGTGCTCGGTTACGCCTACATGCTGGGCGTGCTCCTAATGACGCTGGGGGTGGCCGCGGGGTGCCTCTGGCTGATCTTCCGGTTTCCCAACGGCGCCACCATCAAGCTCGGACTGGTGGCCGGACTGACCTGTGCCGGCATGGCTTGGTCCATCCTGCGGGCGCTGTGGGTCCGCACCGGCAAACCCGAGGCCGTTCCCCTCACCACCGCCGAGGCACCGGAACTGTTTGCCCTGATCGCGGACATGGGCCGGCGCACCGATTCGCCGCCGTTCGACGAGGTGCAGCTGACCGGCGACTACAACGCCGCCGTGGTGCAGGTGCCGCGGCTCGGGGTTTTCGGCTGGTATCGCAGCTACCTGCTCATCGGGGTGCCGCTGATGGTCTCGCTGAGCCGGGAGGAGCTGGCGGCGGTCCTCGCGCATGAGTTTGGCCACCTCTCGCGCAGCCACGGCCGATCCGGAACCTGGCTCTACCGCGTCCGCCGGACGTGGGAATCCACCATGGACAATTTCGCCCGGAATCCGCCGGGCAAACTGGCTCTCCTGCTCACGGGGTTCCTCGGCTGGTTCTGGCCCCGCTTCAATGCGGGTGCGTTTGTCCTGTCGCGGGCCCAGGAATACGAGGCCGACGCCACCGCGGCCCGCGCGACCAGTCCCGCGGCCTTGGCCGGCGCCCTGCAGCGTCTGGTGGTGGACGGACCGCTGCTGGACGAGCGGCTTTGGGCCAGGGTCCTGCTCCTGGCCAACGACTCCGCCGAACCGCCCGGCGACGTCTATCACCGGCTCAGCGAAGGACTGCGTGCCGGCCCCGATTCCGAAGATTCGGCGCGCTGGCTGCGGGCCGGCTTCCTCATCGCGACGGGCAACTCGGATACGCATCCCTCCCTCACGGACCGGCTTCGGGCGCTCGGGCAACTGGAGACGGCGCTGCCGGATGGCCAGCCGCCGGTGTCCCTGGCGCCGCCTTTCGGTTCCCGGGCAATCACGTTGCTGGGCGACCGCCAGGACGAATTCATCGGCCGGCTCAACCGGCAATGGGCCGAGCACGTCCGCGAAGCCTGGCGGGCGCGGCACACCGAGGCGCAGGAGCTGAAGTCGCGGTTGGGCGGACTGGCGGAGACGCCCGACCGTCCGCTGTCGGTGGATGAACTGTGGCAACGGGCCGAGGTGAAGCTGAAGCTGGAGAACGATGCGGCCGCGGTGCCGCTCCTGGAGCAGATCCTGGCGCTGCGTCCGGACCACGCGCTCGCCAATCTGGTCCGCGGCCGCCACTGGCTGGAGTCCGACGACGCGCGCGGCGTGGAGTTCCTGGAACGGGCGATGCGGTCGGACCCGACCGTGACCGGGCCGGCCTGCCAGCTTCTCTTCGGCCACTATGCCCGCACCGGCCAGCGGGAGCGCCAACGCGAGATCGAGGACCGCCTGGAGAAGTTCGGCGAGCTGCAGGCCGCCGCCCAACGGGAGCGCGACAACGTCACCACGGTGGACACGTTTTTGCCGGCGACCCTGTCCGAGGAACAATTGCAGACCCTGCGCGATGCCGTGGCCGCCGAAACGGCGGTGGTGCGCGCCCATCTCGCCCGCAAGGAGGTCCAGATCTTTCCGGAGAACCCATGCCATGTGCTGGCCGTGTTCGTGAAATGGCCGCTGCTCAAGTCGGTGACGCAGACCACCAATCAGGAGCTCGTGGACCGCATCCTGGGCCGCCTGCAGTTTTCGGGCTACCTGATGGTCTTCATCGCGGCGGACAATCTGAAAGCACTCGGCCAGAAGCTCGCCGAACAGCCGGACAGCCTGGTTTACGAGCGGACCGGACCGCCGCCCGCGTAAGCCGGCAAGACGGCCGGGTGGGCGGGCGATGCTGCGGTGGCCACGGGTGGAGCTGAACCGGGGCCGCCGGAGCGGACGACCTCACTCGCGGTCGGCCAGCGCGCGGACACGGGCGAACCATTCGCGGAAAATGCTGCGGCAGGTCCAGATGTTGAAGGGCGCCTCCGGCGTGACGAAGGCATCGGCATCCAGACCGGCCCGCTGGCAGAGGAACAGCGTCCGTGGCGCGTGAAACGGGTCGGTGACCACCGTGCATTCCTCCAGCTGCCAAGGGCCGACGGCGCTTCGGACCGATTCCCAGGTGCGGGTTCCGAGCTCGTCGATGTCGAGGCGGTCGCGCGGAACCCCAAGTTCGGCGAGCGCCCCGGCCAGTTCGCGGGGCTCGTTGCAGCCGCCGTTGTCGGGGTGCCCGCTCACCAGCAGCCGCTGGACCTTGCCGGACCGGAACAGGTCGGCCGCGGTTTCGGCCCGGAGCCGGAAGTGCCAGTTCGTCGAGCCATCCGCCCGCAGGCGTTCGGTGCCCAGCACCAGCCCGAATTCCCGCGCGGGCAAGGTTCCGGCGGAGCGATGCGTTCGCGGCGCCGCCGCCCGAACCATCTGGACATTGACCGCGGTCGCGGTTCCCAAAAGCAGCGCGCCGAGGAGCATGAGCCGTCGGGTTTGCCGTCGCCGGTCACCGGGGCCGGAACCGGACGGGGAAGCGGATGGAGCCGGAGAAGTCACCGGCGACCAGCCTAGCGGCCGACCATCGGGCCGGACGAGCGCGCAAATCGCCTAAGGGGACGGCGGCGTGGGCGAGATCCCGTAGCGCTTTTGCATCTCCGGGCTCATCTGAAAGGCGGGGGCAACGGCCGGTGGATTGGTGGGCGTTACGGTGGACGGATTGTTGGTGTCCGCCGGGGTGGGCATCAGGCCGTAGCGCCGGGCCAGTTCGGGCGACATCCGGAAGGTTCCGCTGGTGGATGGCGCGGGGGAATTGTAGGCGCGAATCCGGCTGCCGACGGTGCCCAGGGCATCGAAGCCTTCCCTTCCAATCAGATTCTGGATGATCGCATCGGCCGGGTCCGTGGGCGCGGCCACCAAACGGATGGCCACTTCCGCGGTGAACCGGCCGTCGGCCTGGGCCCGCCGGATTTCCTGGATGGCCTGTTCCTTCAACTCGGCCTGCCACGACGCCCGGTCGGCCTTCATGCGCAGCAGAACGAACTGGCTGGCAAGCACCAGTTCGCAGCTCAGGACCAGGGCCAGGCCGAACATCAGGCCGGTCAGTTGCCGGACGACGGAAGCGGTCGGGACGTGCAGCCGCCGGGAGTTTTGTCCGGCAAAGATAAGCAGCGCCACCGCGACGCCCGCCGCCGTGAGGGCAATGGCGGCGCTCGCCAGGGAGTAGCACAGCTCGGGCGAAGGGGCCCACGCCGGCGGATCGACCGGCGCCGGCCATTTCTCGGTGTGACGGCCGAGTTGGCTTTCCATCAGCGTGCCGCCGGCGAGTCCGAGCAGGAAGAGGCAGGTCCCCATGCCGCCGGCGATGAACACCGTCGCGGCCGTCGCCTTCATGGTGCTGCGGGAAATCGAGGACGCGTAGAGGGCCACGACGAACAGCAGCGAAAAGAAGGTCCCGTAGGCGGTGAAGACCACGAGCGGCATGTCCCCGAACGCTTTGGTCAGTTCCGCCGCCTCGAAGCTGAGCCAGATCAGCGCCGCCGGCAGGAGCACGCCGAGCAGCAGCGCGACCCCGGTTGCGACCGTGGCCTTGAGCCACCACTGCCGCGCGAGGGTCGTCGGCTGGGTCAGCTGCCATTCCAGCGTTCCGAGTTCCCGCTCTTCGGCCACGCTGGCGGCTCCCGCGACGATCAGCGAGAGAGTGCCCAGCAGCCCGGACCAGACGGAAAGGGTGGTGACGTCGTTGAGGCCGTTGGCGAGGGCGGAGCCGGGTTCGGCCTGCCATCGCAGCAGCCACCCCAGCAGGGTCAGGCCGACCAGGATGCCCGCGACCAACCACGGGACAACGTGCAGCCGCAGTTCCTTGCGAATCAGTGCGGACCACGCGTGTCCCGAGGGCAGGACACGGCGGAACAGGCGGTCCACGGGCAGGCTCAGCGGGTGCAGCGCGTGGGCGCTGCGACCTCCGCCTTCGCGGGATTGCAGCCGGATGAACGTGCGCCAGCCGAGCAACGCCGTGACCACGAGGTAAACCGGTCCGCCGATGGAGGCCGCGTTGGTGATCCACGCTTCGGGCATGGGGTCGGCCGGCGAGAGCAGGTGATGGATTCCGCCGAGCGACAGCGTGATCGCCATGAACAGGACGGCCGGTGTCACCGCGGTGAAGACCAGCCCCGCCAGCGTGCTCCGGCTGAGCAGGCTGAAAAGCGGACCGGAACAAACGGCCAGCAGGGCGACGAGGGCGACTTCGACGTCGTCACCGAAGTTGAAGTGAAAGCCCTCGGCCGGCACCAGCGTGAGCCCGAGATTGAGCGTGGCCAGCAGGACGACGGCGATCAGCACGCCGAGCTTCTCCACGAAGATGCGATTGCGCCGAAGCGGTTGAGCCAGGAGGCCGCCCATGGTGCGTTGCTCGAACTCGGCGCCGAAGGCATTGGCACCCAGCAGCAGGCAGCCCAGGCCGAAACTGCCCACGGCCCACGGCAGCGTGTCATTGTCCTCATGCCACGCGAACACCCCGGGCGCGAGCACGGCCAGGAGGGTGCCGGGCAGCTGCTGGCGCAGTTCCTTGAGCAGCCGGAGGCCGGTTCCGGTGACATTCGAGAACCGCAGGGCCACGATCGCGGCCAGCAGGATGCCGATCAGGACCGTCCGGATTCCGAACGCCAGGAACTCGGTGTAGTTGTCGCCGAACCAGTTGATCGCGACGGCGACCAGCGGCGGGACCGGCAGCAGCAGCCAGGCCGGGTGGAAGTGGTTCCGGTAGCGGGGCAGGGCGAGGTTCATGGCCTGAGCTCAGTTGACGGCTTGGAGGAAGATTTCCTCCAGCGTCAGCGATTCCGACGCGACGTGGAGGGGCTGGCGTTGACGCAGCTGTTCCAGCACCTGGTCGCCGTTGCCGTTGACGATCAGCTCCAGCGTGCGGCCCTGCCGGCGAACCGACCGGACATCGGCAAAATCCCCGGCGGAAGGCGCGTCCCCGGCGAATTCCGCCCGCAAGCGCCGGTATTTCGCCCGGGCCTCGTCCGCGTTGGCGGTCAGCACCGCCTTGCCCTGGTCGAGGACCGTGAAGCGGTCAATCAGACCTTCAAACTCGCTGATGAGGTGGGTCGAGACGAAGACGGTGCGCCGGCCCGGTGCCGCATCCTGGTAGGCCCCGATTACCGTCTGAATGAACTCGCGCCGGACCAGCGGATCGAGTCCCGAGGTGGGTTCATCCAGCACGAGCATCTCCGGCTCGGCGGCGATGGCCCCGATCAGGGCCAACTGGGTGCGCTGGCCTTTGCTGAGTCCGGAGGTGGGTGCGCTTACGCCGAGCTGAAATTGACGGAGCAGCGTGGATTCCAGTTCCCGGTTCCATTTCGGTCGGAAGCTCGCCTGATAGTCGAGGGCTTCGCGGACATTCATCCACGGATAAAACGCGACGAAGTCCGGCACGTAGGCGAGCCGCGCCTTCACCTCGGCCTCGTCGCGCCGGGGATCGAGGCCGAACACGCGCACCGAGCCGGA
>CAIWAH010000068.1 GCA_903910585.1 uncultured Verrucomicrobiota bacterium | reverse complement strand
TGGAACTCGCGCTGCGCGGGGCGGAAGCGGCCCGGAGCCGGGGCGCGGAACTCGTCATCGCGTGCGGCGGCGGCAGTGTGCTCGATGCCGGCAAGGCCATCGCCGCCCTCGCGACGAACCCGGGCGATCCGTTGGACTTCCTCGAAGTCATCGGGCGCGGTCAGCCACTGCGGGCCGATCCGTTGCCGGTCCTTGCCATCCCCACGACCGCGGGCACGGGGGCTGAGGTCACGCGCAACGCGGTGCTCGGTTCACCGGCGCACGGAGTGAAGGTCAGCCTGCGCAGTCCGCGGATGCTGCCCCGAGTGGCGCTCGTGGATCCGGAACTGACGCTGGACCTCCCGCCGGAACTCACGGCCACCACCGGCCTGGATGCGTTCACGCAGCTGCTGGAACCGTTCGTGTCCGTCCGCGCCAATCCGCTGACCGACGCGCTGTGCCGGGACGGACTACCCCGCGTCGCGCGGGCGCTGCCCCGGGCATTCCGCGAAGGTCGCGACCTGGCGGCGCGCACGGACGTGGCGCTGGGTTCGCTCTTCGGCGGCCTGGCACTGGCGAACGCCGGCCTCGGCGCGGTGCATGGTTTTGCCGGTCCGCTGGGTGGCCGCTACCGCGCGCCGCACGGGGCATTGTGTGCGGCGCTGCTGGCACCGGTGACTGAGCTGAATCTCGCCGTGCTCGCGGAGCGTGCGCCGGACTCGCCCGCGTTGGCCCGTTACGAGGCGGCGGCGCGCCTGCTCACCGGCGATCCATGCGCTTCGGCGGCCGCGTTGGGGCCGTGGTTGCGGAAGTTTCTGCGGCCATTTCCGATCCCGCGGCTGGCGGATTTCGGGCTGGCCGATGCCGACTTCGCGGACGTGGCGGCGGCGGCGGCGCAGGCGAGCAGCATGAAGGGAAATCCCGTGGCGCTGACCGCGGCGGAACTCCAACAGGCGTTGCGGGCGGCGCTGTGAACGGCCGAGCCCGTCCGCTTGCGATGCCGATTGGGCCGCTGCTAGCTTCCGCGCGTTGAATCCCGTCACTTCATCCCCAGAGACGCCGGCGCCGAAGGCCGGTGGTCGCAAGTTGCTTTTCGCCGCCGTGCTCCTGGTGCTCGTGCTGGTCGTGCCGCTGGGCCTGCTCGAGTTCGGCCTGCGCCTCGCCGGTTACGGCTACGAAACCGACTTCCTGCTCGAACGCACGGTCAACGGCCACCGGGTGTTCACGGACAACCCGAAGTTCGCCCACCGCTTCTTCCCGGCCCGCATCGCGCGGTCTCCGCAGACGCTGCTGGTGGACGTCGAGAAACCTGCCGGCGTGACCCGCGTGGTGGTGTTGGGCGAGTCCGCGGCGCTCGGTGATCCGGAACCCGCCTTCGGCCTGGCCCGGCAGCTCGAGGTGCTGCTCAACGCCCGGTATCCCGGGAAACGCTTCGAGGTGATCAACGTCGCGATGACGGCGATCAATTCGCACGCGTTCCCCGACATCGCCCGCAGCGCCGCGCGTCTGGGCGCCGACTACTGGGTGATCTACGCGGGCAACAACGAGTTCATGGGGCCGTTCGGTCCCGCGAGCATCGGCGGTGCGGCCGGCCGCAGCCGCTGGCTCATCCGGGCCGGGCTGGCGCTCCAGACCACGCGGACCGGCCAATGGCTGGCGACGCTCGCCAGCGACGTGTCGGGCCACGGCGACGGTGGGCAGGAATTCGCCGGCCTCGAAACGTTCCTCTCGCAGAAGCTGGCACCGGACGACCCGCGTCTGCCAGCCGTGTATGACAATTTCCGTCGCAACTTGGAGGAGGTTCTCGCCGTCGCGGAGCGGGCGGGCGCCACAACCGTGCTCGCCACCCCGGCGGTGAACCTGCGCGACTCGGCCCCGTTCGCCAACGTCACCACGCCCAAGGATGACGCGGTGAAGACCCTGCTGGCCACGCTCGTGACCAATTCGGCGCCCGAAGTGCTGCAGCAACTGGATGCGCTCGCAACGGAACTGCCGCAGCACGCGACGCTCCGGTTCTTTCAGGCCCGCGCCAAGATGGTCCGCGGGGACACCAACGGGGCGGCGGAGGACTTCGCCCGGGCCCGCGATCTGGATGTGCTGCGTTTCCGGGCCGATTCCAAGCTGACCGAGGTGGTCCGCGAGCTGGCCCAAGCCCGTGCCGGCCGGGGCGTGATCCCGCTGGATGTCGCGACGGTGATCGCGACCAACGCGCCGTTGGGCCTGCCCGGCGCGGAAACGTTTTGGGAGCACGTCCACTTCACCTTCGACGGCAATGTCCGTCTGGCGACCCTGGTGGCGGACGCCCTCGCGCCGAAGCTGGGCGGACCTGGCCTGGCCGTGGGCAAGGAAGCCATCGTCGCCGCGCTCGCCTATTCCGACTGGAACCGCGCCCGGGTCGCCGACCTCATCAATGCGCGGTTGCAACGGCCGCCGTTCACCGACCGCATCAACTCCGCCGAACAGCTCAGCGTGCTGCTGGTTGAGACCACGCGGATGAAGCCCGCGCTGGAAGTCACCCAATTCGAGCGCCACGCGGGACTTTACCGGACCGCACTGGAACGGCGGACCAATGACTGGATGCTGCGCGACCAATACGCGCGGCTGCTGACCGGGTTCAACGATCCCGAGTCGGCGGTCGAGCAGTGGCAGCAGGTGGTTGCCCAGGTTCCGCATCATCTGGTGGCGCACTACCAGCTCGGTGACGCCCTCAGCACCAAGGCGGCCACCGCGGCCGAAGCCGAGAAGCACCTGCAGGCCGCCATCGCGTTGCGGGAAGATTTTCCGGAAGCCTGGGACCGCCTGGGCCAGGCCCTCGGCCAGCAGCAGCGGTATGCGGAGGCGGAGGTCGCCTTCGCCCGGGCGCTGGAATTCCGGCCCACCTTCACCGTGGCCCGCGTGAACCGGGCGATGGTGCAGGTCGGCGCCGGCCGGACCAACGATGCCCTGGCCACGTTGCGCGACGCGGTGACCCGCGACACGAACACGCCCATCGCCTGGCAAAGCCTCAGCCGCCTCCTCACCGCCGTGGGCGAACGCAAGGAGGCCGCGGAAGCGGCGGAGCGGCTCGCCCTGCTGCGGCCCCGCCTGTTCGCGGCGCGGGTCATGGCTGCGGAGGCATGGCAGCGCGCCGACGATCCCAACCGGGCCGCGCCGCACTGGCTGGAAGCGGTGCGGATCAATCCCGACAGTGTCCAGGCCCGATACTTCCTCGCCGTCGAACTGGGCCGCGAAGGCCAGTTTGAAGTCGCGGTGGAGCAGTTCCGGGAAGTGATCCGGCGGCAGCCGGACCTTGCCACGGCGCACCTGAATCTGGGCGTGGCCCTCATCCAGCTGAAGCGCAATGCCGAGGCGCTTGTGTCTTTTGAGAAGGCCGCCGAACTGGACCCCAAGGACGAAAAGGCCCGCACCTACGTCCGCAACACCCGCCAAATGCTGCAGGGCGGGGCCGGGCAATGAGCGGCGGACTTACTCGTCGCGCCACAGACGCCCCGACCTGAGCCATTCCGCGACCAGGCCGCGAAAGGCCGCCGCCGGCGGTTCCTCGCGTTCATCGGGCCAGACCAGGACCAGCGGAATGCTCTGGGCCGGGCGGAGCGGAACCGCCGCCATGCGCGGGGCCGGTCCCAGTTCGGCCACGCATTCCGGCACCACGCCGATGCCCGCTCCGGCCTCGACGTAGCGCAGCACGGTGCTGATGACGCTGGGTGTGTGGGCCAGCCGGGGCGCGAAGCCGGCGGTCCGGCAGGCGGCGAGGATTTCGTCATGCAGGCCGGCGCCTTCGCGGCGGGCGAGGACGATCAGCGGCTGTTCCGCGAGCTCTTCCCAGCGCAGCGAGGCCCGGTGGGCCAGCGCGTGCTCGCCCGGCAGCACGGCGCACAGCCGCTCGTCCCGCAACTTCAGGGTGTGCAGGCCGAGGGCGTCATGGGAACGCACCGGCCGGGTCAGGCCCAGATCCAGCCGGCCGTTCGCGACCATTTCCCAGACGCGCTCCGGGGTGCGCTCTTCCAGATGGATGGTCACCTCCGGGCAACGGCGCCCGTATTCCGCGAGCACGCGGCCGAGGAACGGCACCGTGGGCGGCCCGATGTAGCCGAGACGCAGTTCGCCGATCTGGCCTTCGGCGGCGCGGCGCACCCGGCGCACCGTGGCGTCGAGCCGCTCCAGCAGCAGCGCCGTATCCTCCAGGAGCAGGCGGCCCGCCGCGGTGAGGCGCACCACCCGACGGGTGCGGGCGAGCAGTTCGACGCCGAGTTCCGCCTCCAGTTCCTTGAGCGCGCGGCTGAGCGCGGGCTGCACGACATTCAGCCGGCGGGCCGCCCGCGAGAAGCTGAGTTCCTCGGCGATGGCCTGGAAGTAACGCAGGTGGCGGAGGTCCATGCGGGAATTATTCCCGCCGGCTATCAATGCGATAGGGAAATGCTATTTCCGCGAACAGGCCGGGCATGGTTAATTCCGCGGCGCCTCGCGGCGGACCGATGAACAATCTCCATCTGGCCATCCAGTTTTTCCTGCAGATCGCGGTGATCCTGCTGTTCTGCCGCGTCGTCGGCGCGGTCGCGGCGCGGTTCGGCCAGCCGCAGGTGGTGGCGGAGATGATCGCCGGCGTGCTGCTCGGGCCGTCGTTGTTCGGGCTGCTCTGGCCGGAGGCGCAGCAATGGCTGTTTCCGTGGGACCGCACGCAGACCACCCGCGACACCCAGACATATCTGTTCCCGGCCTCGCAGCTGGGTCTGGCCCTTTACATGTTCATCGTCGGGATGGAGTTCCGGATGGACATCGTCCAGAAGCGCCTGAAGAGCTCCATCGCCGTCTCCGCCGCGGGCATGGTCGCGCCGTTCGTGCTCGGCGCCGGGCTGGCGTGGGTTTTCTTCCATTACACCGAACTGTTCCCGAAGAAGACCTCGCTGATGGAGGCGATGCTGTTCCTGGGCGCCTCCATGTGCATCACGGCCTTCCCGATGCTGGCCCGCATCATCCATTTCAAGAAGCTCGCCGGCACCACGATGGGCACCGTGGCGCTGGGGGCGGGGGCGATTGATGACGCCACCGCGTGGTGCCTGCTGGCGGTGGTGCTCGCCAGCTTCGACCAGAACTGGAGCCACGCCGTGACCAACATCGTCGGCGGGGCCGGTTACGTGGCGTTTGCGCTGCTGGTCGTCCGGCCGCTGCTGGCCCGGTTCAGCGGGCTGCTCGCGCGCGAGGGACATCTGACCGAGGCCGGGCTGGTGATGGGGCTGGCGCTGATGGCGCTGGGGGCGTGGTTCACGGACATGGTGGGGCTGCACGCGGTCTTTGGTGCGTTCGTGATGGGCACGGCGATGCCCCGCGGAATCGTCTGCCGCGACCTCACGAGCCGCATCCAGCCGCTCACGGTGGCCTTGCTTCTGCCGCTGTTCTTCACCTACTCGGGCCTGAACACGAAGATCGGCCTGCTGAACTCCGGCTTCCTCTGGCTCATGTGCGGCGCGGTGCTCGTCGCGGCGGTGCTGGGCAAGGGCGTGGCCTGCTGGCTGGCGGCCCGTGCCACCGGCATTTCCCACCGGGAAGCGCTCGGCATCGGCACGCTGATGAACGCCCGCGGGCTGATGGAGCTGATCATCATCAACATCGGCCTCCAGCGCGGGGTGATCTCCGAAGGGCTGTTCGCCACCCTCGTGATCATGGCGGTCATCACCACGCTGATGGCGTCGCCGATCTTCGAACGCCTGGTCGGCACCGGCCGGTTCCAGCCGGTCGCCGAGCCGGACGCCGAACCGGTCCGGGCCTGACGCCGGGCCGTTTCCATCTGGTCGCTTGCGGACCCGGGGTGCGCTTGGTAGCAGGGGGTTGGCCTGCCTGTGAACCCGTGCGCCCAACCCGACTCCGCCCGCCCGTTCCGTGGCTTCACGCTGATCGAGCTGCTCGTGGTCGTCGCCATCATCGCGATCCTGGCGGGGATGCTGTTGCCGGCGCTGGGCAAGGCGAAGGCCAAGGCCCATCAGATTGCCTGCCTAAACAACCTCAAGCAGTGGGGCCTCGCCACGCACCTTTACGCGACCGACCACGGCGACCGGCTGCCGCCTGAGGGCTTTCCGAATCCCACCGCCACGCAGACCAACACCGGCTGGTATGTCCAGCTGCCGCAGGTGCTCGGCCTGCCCCGCTATCACGAACAGCCTTGGCGGACCAACGCCCAGGTGTCGCCCGGCCGGAACGTCTGGATTTGCCCGGCCAATTCCCGGCGCAGCAACGGGAACAACCTCTTCCACTACTGCCTCAACGCCTACGCCGACAACACGGGTGACTTCGAGGCCGATTCCCCGCCCAAGCTCGGAAACGTCGCCGAGCCCGGCGCGATGATCTGGCTGTTCGACAGCAAGAACCTGCCGGCCGTCGGCGGCTGGACCTTCACCCACACGAACCTGCACACGGCGGGCGCCAACTTCCTTTTCCTCGACGGCCACGCGGCCCGCTGGTCAAGCGCGGTTTACTGGGATTACGCCGCCGGCAAAGGCCGGACGAACCTCGCCGAACTCCGTTGGTTTCCCTGAAGCCGGGCTGCGGGGGCGCCGCCGGGTCCAAATCCGGACAAGAAAAACCTTGTCGAAAGGCCGGCACCTGCCTACTTCCTCCGCGCTGCTTGCGCACGTGGCGGAATTGGCAGACGCGCTAGATTCAGGTTCTAGTGAGTAACATCGTGCAGGTTCAAGTCCTGCCGTGCGCACCAAATCTTCGGGCAGCTTGTTCCGAACGGGTTGCGGGTTTCACTGCGTCCCACACTCCCAAAGTAAGACAGTCCAGCAAGGCAAACGCAGGGATTGTCCCGTTTGTTTGCCGATGTCGGCGAGCTTGGTTTCCGTCTGGTCGCAGATCCGAATTGGAACAGTTTTCGGGAGACCCACTAAGCCGTTTGCAGCCAAGTTGGGCAGGTGACTTGGCAGATTTGGACACCACCCCGGGGGGATGCTCCCTGCCGGCCCCCGTCGTTCTTCCGAAGGGATTCAGGTATGTGGTCGCAACTTTTTGCGGGTTTTGCCCGTTCAGAATGCGAGCGTGCGCGGCTGGGGGGCGTTCTGATACGCTGGCACCAATGAAGCGGGTCCATTTCCACCGGCGCGTGGGCTTTGACGCCAGCGGCAGCGCGGTGTGTTCGCTCTCCGGCGAACTCCTGGGCCTGGTGAACGGGATTCACCAGCCAACCAAGGCGGAGGAGCGGACGATGCTGGAACGACTCCGGAAAACCTTAGGAATCTCCGTGGCGGCCTTGGCGGTTTTGCCTGGGGGTGCCCCGGATTAGTTGATCTGGGCTAGGCGCTATCAGGAACCCTTTGTGCGAGGGAAGTTCTTGGCAAAAGCCGAATCCATCTGCGCCCGCGAGTCCCGAGCACTGCTTGACACCTCGCAAGACCGGATGCCCTTTGCTGGTGTGTTTTCGGGACATTGGTTAATGTTTTTCGCCGTATTTGGGGGCGCAATTTTCGGAATCTGCCGTGCCGGGGAGACGGCAATGGCAACAGCAACGGTCACCGGAGGTTATGTATCTGCGATCGCGGTTACAACCCGCGGCTCGGGGTATACGACCGAACCATCCGTCACGATTACTGGCGGTGGTGGCAGTGGAGCAACAGCCAAGGCGATCATGCACGAAGACCAGATCGCATCCATCGTAGTTTTGACCGCAGGTAGCGGGTATATAACGGCCCCGCTGGTTACCATCACCGCGCCACCGGAGACGCTTGAGTTAGGGGTTGAACTCGTGGCCAAGCTCAGACTGAAGGGCACCAGCGGGATGTCCGCCACCGTGCAGTGGTCTCCGCATGCAGACGGACCATGGACGGACTGGACCAACGTCACCGTGGAGACCGAGGGCACCGTGATAGTGGATCTTACCGCCGGATCGGCGCAACGCTACTACCGCGCCGTGCCCATCAAATCTCCACCGCGATTTGTTTGGATCGCACCCGGAACCTTTGTGATGGGAAGTCCCACCACGGAAACGGGTCGATTCCCAGACGAAATCCAACACACGGTGACGCTGACTCAAGGGTTTTGGGTCTCGACCCGTGAAGTGACACAGTCCGAATACCAATCCGTGATGGGAAATAATCCCTCCTTTTTCAGCGGAACTGATCTTCCGGTGGAGCAGGTGACCTGGAGCGATGCGGTGCTGTATTGCCAAAAGTTGACGGAGCAGCACCGTTCGGCCGGATTAATCACAGCCCAACAAGCTTACCGCCTGCCGACGGAAGCCGAGTGGGAATAATCGGCCCGGGCCGGCATCAAGGCCCCCCACCACGGCACATTGGACGAGATTGCCTGGTGGGACGGAAATTCTTCGGATCAGACACACCCGGTTGGGCAAAAGACGCCCAATGCTTGGGGACTGCACGATTCACTCGGGAACGTCTCGGAGTGGTGTTCCGACTGGTATGATCCGCATTACCCAACTGGAAGTGTCACCGACCCGACCGGTCCCACTGCCGGCTCTCTTCGAGTTATCCGCGGGGGCGGCGGGAACCACCCCGCCTGGGGTAACCGCTTGGCCCAGCGTTTCCGAATGGGCCCGGCCGATCAGCGCTGGCCAATGTCCGATTGTTTCCGGACACGCGGGCTCATCATTCCGATCTTGGCGGTCCGGCAAACTTTGGAATTGAACTCGGTTCTGCGTGGGGCGTAAGAGCGCCAGACGCAATCTCGGAGTCTACTGCCTGTGCCGGCCCGATATCCCATGAAGCTGCTCCCAACCAAAACCTCCACAAGCCTGCTCGTCGCAGTGGGCTGCACGGTAGCCACAGCGATGGACTCGCGGGCTCAGACGGTCCGGATCACCGGCTTTGAACTGCACGGTGGTGTCCCTCTCGTGCGCCATACCGCGGACGCCGACGGTTACTTTGTGCTCTACCGCAGCCGACTGGTCTCTGATCTGGGTGTTCCGTGTCGGGTAGCCCTCGGCACCGGGCCGGCAGGGGAACTGCCAGATCCGCAAGCATCTGGTGACCAGGCTTTCTACCGGGTGGTCCGCTATTCCCAATCGGCACCGAGCGACCTGGACCGCGACGGGTTGGATGACGTCTACGAGCTGCGCCGTGCGCCGTCCCTCGACCCCCTTTCACCACGTGACGCCGCGGCCGACAGCGACGCCGACCTGCGCTCGAACCTGCTCGAATTCATAGCCGGCAGCGACCCGTTGAAGGCGGAGTTTTTTGTCCTTACCTCGCCCGCAAACGGGGAGACGGACGTCAGCGTGAACCGTGAAACCGTGTTCCGGTTCACGGTGCCGCTGGCGGCGGACTCACTGCTCGGCGGTTCGCACCTCTGGGCTGAGGCCGGCGGCCGGCGGCTGCTCACGCGGGTTGAATTGTCCGGCGACCGGCGCACGGCGTCCCTATTTTATCTCGAACCGGTTCTCGGTTCGACCCGGGTAACGGTGTTCTTTGACGGGTCGGACCTGAAGGACGCCAGCGGAAGGGAGCTCGACCTTGATGGCGACGGGCGTCCAGGCGGGCTCAGCTCCATCGCCTTTACGACCGGTAGCGTGACCCCGGTGGCCGGGACGGGCATTATCGGGACCGTGTTCGCCTCCGAACCGCTGCCCCTGATCGGTGGCGGCTTCACCAACCGCCCACTGGCTGGTGTCATTGTCACCGTGGATGGCGCCGAAGAGACGCTTCGCGCCGTCTCCGATTCAGAAGGGCGCTTCCACCTGCTGCCGGCGCCGGCCGGCCGCTTCTTCGTGCATGTGGACGGACGGATGGCAACGAACGGCTTGGCGTTGGGCGAACAGCCCTGGTTTCAGCGGGATTACTACCCCTTCGTGGGCAAAGTATGGGAGGCGGTCGCCGGAGTTTCGAGCAACCGGGCCGGCGGTTCCGGCGAGATTTTCCTGCCGCGGATTCCCGCGGATTCCCTTCAATCGGTCAGCTCCAGTCGGCCGACCGACATCACGTTCGGCGCATCCACGCTCGCCGCCCACCCGGAACTGGCCGGAGTTAGGTTGACGCTGCCGGCGAACGCGCTGTTTGACGATTCCGGCGCCCGCGGAGGTCGCGTCGGCATCGCCCCCGTGCCTCCGGACCGGCTGCCCGAGGCATTGCCACCCGGACTCAATTTTCCACTCGTCATCACGATCCAAACGGACGGCCCGCGCAACTTCGAGGTGCCGATTCCCGTCCGGTTTCCAAATTTGCCCGATCCCGCGACCGGCAAACTGCTGTCGCCGGGAGCGAAGTCCGCGCTCTGGAGCTTTGATCATGACCGGGGCATCTGGGCCGTCGTCGGCCCGATGACCGTTTCGGCCGACGGCAAATTCGTGGAAACCGACCCTGGTGTCGGAGTGCTGCAGCCCGGCTGGCACGGTTCCGAAGGCGGCGGCGAAGGCAGTGCGCCGCCGCCGGCGCCCCCCAAACCAAGGCCATCCGGCGGCCCGACGACCGGTTGGCCCTCCAACATCCCGGTTCGCCCGGGACTGAATTCCAATCCCAGCCCGCCCACTCCTCCGGCGCCGGGGAACCCGGGCGCTCCGGGCAATCCCAACAACAATTCTGGAATCCCCAATTTTCCCAAGCTGCCCGACTTTCCATTCATTGATGAGCCCAAGAGCTGGGGCGACGTCGCCGACAAGCTTGCGGATTGGGCCGGGGCTCCCGGCGCGAGCACCATCGGCGACATTGTCGACACGGTCATCGCCGAGGGCGAAATGCTCGAGGAAATCGGCAATGTCATTGGCACCAGCCACGCCGCGGACTCCGACGGCGACGGCGTATCGGACGTGCAGGAATCCGCCGACAACTTCCTCAATACGATCAAGGAAAACGCGGAAGACTCGCTCCCCTCGGTGCCGGACGACGCCACCAATACGGCCGCCGAATGGTGGCAGATATGGCAGGAACTTTACGGCCACAGCGGCGGCGCCGCCGTGCGCCAGACGGTTGGTCGCCACGTGGCCTGGCCACCCAGGGCTGAGCCCTACCTGCTTGAACTGATCGGACAGCAGGAAGAGTTCGAGGCGTTGGTCGAACTGCGGGAGTCCCTGAACGAATTCTTCCGGGCCTGGCTGGGCCGTGACCGCTGGAATGCGCTGGGTGCCGCCCACGCCGACGGCGGGGAAATTCTGACGGTGTTGCGGGCCGCCGTGACGGCCCAGCATGCGGACACCGACGGCGGCTCCGTGATCACCGCTGCCGAGATCTCGGCGTTGCGGGCGTTGGACGCGCCCTCAGTCCCGCAGTCCTTCCGTTCGGAAGCGGCCGCACGGCTCAACCTCACCGCCAGCAATTACGCCGCGGGCATCGTGAGACGTGCTCAGGCTCCGGCGGGTGCCTCCCTTGATTTCGCCGACGCGGTTGAATGGCAGTCCGCGCTGCGACGGTTGCTTGAACTGACCCGGCGCGAACAGGACTTGGGCTACCCGAGCTTCTATGCCCGCAAGGAAGACCTGCTGAACCGGGCAACCGTCGCGATGGGCAATTTCTTCGAAAACTGCGCCCGGATGGGAGAGTTGGAAGACTCCGACGCGAACCGGTATTATGTCCTGCTGGAGATCACCGACCAATCCGGCGTTACGCGGCTTCAACGGCTCCGGGCCAGCACGCAGGGACGGCTCGCCAGCCTACGCCTGCCGAATGACGCCCATGTCGTGGTGCGCTGGTTCGATCCGGTCAGCGGGCTGACGGCGGTCAGCACGGTGGTCACCGGCGACCCGGGTCAGCGTTATGCGATTCCCCAGGCGGTCTGGGACGACGTGCCCGACCTGACCGACACCGACGGAGACGGCCTGCCCGACGCCGCGGAATTCATCGTGGGCACGGGACCCAATTCCCCGGACACCGACGGAGACGGGGTGGGCGATGCGGCGGAGATCATTGCCGGCCGCGACCCGCTCGACGGATTTATCTTGGGGCCCCGGCTCGCCGGCAGCCTCGACACGCCGGGCGATGCCTTGGACGTCGCCGTCGAGACCTACGACTTCTCCGGCTATGGTGGGTCACCCAAGGTCACCCGAATCCTTGTGGCCGACGGCCCGGCCGGAGTCGCGATCTGTGACCTTTCCGCGGGCTCTCCGTTTCGCCTCGCGCAGGTTGAAACGCCCGGATCGGCCAGTCGGGTCGCGCTGCCTCCTGCCAGCGGATTGCTGCCCGAAGCCCTCGGACTCGGTGCCGTGGCCGATGGAACGTCCGGCGTGGCCATTCTCGATTGGTATGACCCGTCCGTGGCCAGGGTGCTGCACCAAGTTCACCTGTCCGGATCGGCCCTCAGCGTGGCGATTGGCGGAGGAAATGTGTTTGCCGGCACCGATCGCGGCGCCATTGCCACCATCGACCTGCTGACCGGCGAAATCTCCGCGGAGACGGCGGTAGGCTTTAACGTGGAGGACCTGCGGGTAAGTCAGGGAGTGCTCTATGCTGTCGGACGAAAAGGCAGCCAGATGGCAGTTCTAGCCGTGCCGTTGCTCGCCAACGGCAGCCTTGGGACCCCGGGGCCGACGGTTTTTTCGGCAGCCCACCTCGGTCGGCGTCTCTTCCGTCTCGCCGTTGGCCAAGGCCAGTTGCTGGCGGTTCACGGCAAAGGTTGCAACACCTTCGCCCTCTCCGATCCGCTGGTTCCCCAGTTGGTTCAACCGGGAGATACCGCCCAGTTCGGCTGGAAGCAGCTGGTGCCCGACGGCACCGGCCTCGGTCTGGCCTGTGTTGGACCCAACAGCACGGACGACGGCGTCCATGACGTGTCCGTCTACGATGTCCGGGACCTCACCCGGATCGACACGTTTGTCACGACCATCGCCACGCCAGGAATCGCCCATGCGGTGGCAATGCACAACGGCCTCGCCTATGTGGCCGACGGGACCGCCGGCCTGCAGGTCATCAACTACGTTGCCAGCGATACGGCTCGGATCTCCCCGGGCATCCAGCTCGGTCTGGTCCGTTCTCCGGGAGGAAATCTCACCGCGACGCCCACCGGCTTCAGCGTCCAGTCCGCCACCCGCCTGACCGCACTGGCCAACGTGACCGACGATGTGCAGGTCCAGCGCGTTGAGTTCCTGCTGGATGGAGTGCGGATCGGAACGGACTATGCCTGGCCTTTTGAATGGGATTTCCAGGCGCCGGTTTACGCCTCCGGGAAAACCAGCTTTGAGGTTACCGCCCGCGCCATCGACGGCGGCGGCAACCTCACCCTGAGCCAACCCCTCGCAGTCTCGCTGACGCCGGACGTTACCGCGCCAACGGTGGTCGTGGTCACTCCCGACTCGGGACACGTCGTGACCCCTTGGGCGACCGTGCGGGTGCAGTTCGACGAATCCCTGAACCTCGCCACGCTGACCGGAGAAAGCTTCCGGGTGGTGACGGCCGGCGGCGATGGCGTGCTCGGCACCCCGGACGACCAGGCGATATCGGGCGGCGAGCTGAGCTTCCTCATGGCGAGCCTCACCGCCCGGCTCAGCTTTCCAGCCGGGTTGCCGCCAGGTCCTTGCCGGGTGGAAGTCGGTCCGGACATGGCCGACGCCAGCGGAAATTTCCTGGCCACCAAAGTCACCCGCGACTTTTTCGTGGCCCTGGCCGACCTCACCGTCGGTGGGTCGTGGCTGGGCACCGGCAAACTGGAGGCGCTTGGCCGGCAGGACCAGATCGCCCTGCGCGTGGTTCCCGGTCAAAGCGTCTACTTCGACCTCCAGACTGGGGGCAGCACCGAGACGTTGTGGCGGCTTACGGACCCGCACGGCGACACCGTCTTTCAAAACGGCTTCTTCTTTGACGCGGGCACCGTAACGCTGACCCAGGGCGGCGACTACACGTTGACGCTATTGCACCGCGGCAAAACGGGCAGCTCCTATGTCCTCAAACTGTGGGCCGTCCCGGCGCCGGAGCGCTTCCCCCTCACGCTCGGCGACACCGTGGCGGAGAACCTCCCGGCGCCCGGCGCCGGCCGGATCGAGTCCCCGGGGGCCTTCGACGAATACGCCTTCACCGCCACCGCCGGCCAGGCC
>CAIWAH010000067.1 GCA_903910585.1 uncultured Verrucomicrobiota bacterium | reverse complement strand
GGTCCGTTCCGAATCAGTGACCTCCATCACGACCTCGGTGGCGGATTGCCGGAGCACGCTCCAGGGCACGCGGCGGGCGAAGCCATGCTGGGGCGAGGCGAGCACCTGGCCGTTGAGCTCGTAATGGCCGTCCTTGCCGTCATGGACGTTGAAGCTGACGTGCGGGAACAGCACCGGATTGCCCGCCCACATGCGCTCCGGATACCGCGCCACCACCGGGTCGTCATGATGCAGCCCTTCGACCCAACCGAGCCCGGGAAGTTGCCGGGAATAGCGCGTCAGCCAGCCGCCAAGCTCGGGATAGACGGTCGCCCGCGCGCGGTCGCCGTCCTGAAGGTCCACCGGAGTTGCCATGCGGCGAGGTTCGGAGGCGCCGGGTCCGGGTTCAATCAAACTTCCGGCCGCCGGCTCGGTTCGGGCGCATCTCGACACTCCCCGGAAGCAAGGAACGGATGAGAGAAGGATAGTAGGCCGGGCTGGCAGCCCGAACTACTTGCCGGGCCAGCGGCCCGGCCCACTTCGGGAGCAAACAGCGCCCGCGTGGGGAATGCTATTTCGTTCCCAGCAGGTCGGCTTCGGTGAACACCGCGCGGCGGACGACGGTGCGTTCGTCCGAGGTGTAAATGATGTGAATCCGGCCGTCGCGCGTCTGGATGGCGGTCGGGTAACCGTAGTCGCCCTTCGCTTCCGCCACCAAATCGCGGCGATGCGGGAAGGTCTTCGCCCCGTCGAGCGAAAGCGCCACGGCGAGCGGGGTGCGCTCGGAGAAGGAGCGGTTGTAAACGAGCAGGTGATGGCCGCTTTGAAGACGGAGGAAATCCACGGCGGCGTTCGGATTCGGGAATTCGGAATCCGTGCCCTCGGTCCAGGTCTTGCCGCCGTCGCGGGATTCCGTGCGCACCAGCCAACCGTCGGGCTGCCCGTCGTAGTTGCCGCCGCGCCGGCAGAACGCGACGAGGTGGTCCCCGGCGATCACGGCCGGAGCGGGCTGGATGTTCCCGAGGCGCGAGCGGACGCGGTTGGATTCGGTCCACTGGCCGGTGGCCGGGTGATAGCGGAGGAAGAACGAGGTGCAGTCTTGGCTCACCGCCTCGGGGTCATTGCCGACCTCGTGATAGACCGGCAGCAGGTAGTCGCCGTCGTCGAGCACGATCGGGCGATTCCGCACCATCGTGCCGGCCTCGAACGTGAGGGCGAACGGCTCCGACCAGGTGCGCGCGCCGTCGCGGGAGATCTTCGCCGTGATCCGCGAGCTGTCCCAGATCTCGCCGTAACGGGTCACGTAGAACAGCCACACGACGCCGTCCGGTGCCTGCCACGGAACGGCGTTGCCCAGTGCGTAGAACGGGTTCGAGGCGATCTTCACAGGTTTGGACCAGCGCTTGCCGCCGGCCTTCAGCCGGGAGCCGAAGACCGCGGCCGAGTTGTCCTTGTATTCGCCCTTGCCGCTGAAAAAGACGACGAAGAGATCCCCGTTGGCGAGCTCGGTGACACTGGCCGGATGCTTGTAATCGCCCGTGGGAATCTCCGGTCCGAACAGGCGCTCGAATCGCACGCCGTCGGCCGTGAAGGCGGAGAAGGCCAGTAAGACCGAACTGACCAGGGCAGCGCAGCGGGAGAACTTCATGCCAGGAGGCTAGGGCAGGGCGCCACGTCGAGGCCAGCACCGCGAGAAGAACAGGCCTTGATCGGAGGGGTTGCACGAAGTGTCGGGAGTTGACGCAGCGGGGGGCGTCGCCAGTTTGGCCGCACGGATGCGGGTCATCGTCGAGGAAGTCAGCACGCGGCATTCGCCGGAATCCCTGGTGGTCCGGTTGCGTGGGGTGCCGGGGCTGATGCTGCTGCGCACCGGCACCTTCGAAGTGCCGAGCGCGCGCCATTCCTTCGTCGCGGCGCGGCCGCTGCTGGTGTTCCGGTCGTTCGGGTCGGCTTGCGAAACGCGGTTCGAGGATGGGCGGACGGAGGCCCAGTTCGGGAATCCGTGGCAGCATCTGGCGCCGTTGCTTGCGCGCTTTGAGCTGCCGGACGAGGTGGATGTGCCGTTCCCGCTGGGCGGCTGTTTTGGACACTGGGGCTACGATCTGAAGCAGTTCGTCGAGCCGCGGCTGACCCGGCGCGCGGTCAACGATCTGGAATTGCCCGACTGCCATCTCGG
>CAIWAH010000066.1 GCA_903910585.1 uncultured Verrucomicrobiota bacterium | reverse complement strand
TCATCGAAGAACACGTCCCGCCCGTGGACCGCATCAATCAAGGCGTCGTAACCGTTTTCAAATCGGTAATGCAGATTGGCACCGCCATTGATGAGGGATTTGACCTCCGAAGGATCTCCTGCGGCCAGGGCTTTTCGGAGCATGGCGGCGTCCGGGGCGTCGGTGTCGGAGGACATGGCTTGAGAGGCTACCTTGGCGAGGTTGAAGGGCAATGCCGAGGGGGGCGGCACCGCGGGGTTTGCTGTTTTTCGAGAATCGTCTGGCCGGCGCCGGCGCCCAACCCCATTTGTGGTGAAGGAATTCTCACCGTTTGGGGCTGCCGCCCTTGTCCCGCCCGGGGCGCTGCGTCACCTTCCGCCGGCCCATGGTGGCGGTGCATCCCCAGCTCGGCGGTGGAAACCGGTCACGACGATCCGTCGTGATTGCGCTGGTGATTTCCGTGCTGCTGCACGGCTACGTGTGGCTGATGGCGGTGCTGATCGACCGGGCGTTCACCCACGGCTGGCTGCCGGCCTGGCTGCAGCCGCTGGTCCAGCCGGCGCAGGCGATTCTGGCCAAGGCACCGCCCGCGCCCGCACCGGAGCCGCCCGCGGAGCAGTGGACCGAGATCCCGCTGCAATTCATCGAGGTGGACCCGGCACTCGCCTCGGCCGAACTGCCCAAGGAGGCCAAGTTCATCTCCACGGCGAACACGTTGGCGGCGAACCCGAATCCGGCGAAGGAGATCCGGGCCGACCCGCGCATCGAAGGCTTCAAGGAGGATTCGCTGAAGACCTTCGACACCCTGAAGCCCGCCGAGAAGCCGGTGCCGGCCCAGCCGAAGGAGGCCAACGACCGGGAAACCGTCGCCGTGCCCGTGCAGGCCCCGAAACCGGCGCAGCAGGCCCGCGACGCCCGGGAGGAGAAGGGCGTGCGCCCCGGCGAAACCTTCATCGCCAAGGTGGATCCCCGCTCCGACCTCGTGAAGCCGCAGGAAGGCCAGACCGCCCAGTCGGCCCAGCCCGCCCAGGCCGAGCAGCGTCCGCGCTACCGCAAGGTGGCCGAGGTGCGCCGGGACAAAGGCATGCTGGTGGGCGAACGGATGAAGCTGAACGGCAACGTGGCGCGGACCGGGATTGATTCGTCGCTCGACGTGAAGGCGTCGCCGCTGGGCGATTACAATTACCGGCTCGTGCAGGCGGTGCAGGAGCGCTGGTATCAGCTGCTCGACGAGCGGAAGTTCGCCCTCGAACGCACGGGCAAGGCGGTCATCAAGTTCAACCTGCACCAGGACGGCACCGTGAGCGATGTCCGGACGGACGCCAGCACGGTCGGGGAAACGCTCTCGTTCCTCTGCGAACTGGCGATTCTGCAGCCGGCGCCCTACGGCAAATGGCCGTCCGAAGTCCGCCGCCTGATCGGCCGGGACGTTTTCGAAGTCACTTTCACGTTCAACTATTACTGAGATGCTAGCCTGGATTGTGGATGGAGGGCCCTTCATGTGGCTGCTCCTGGTGCTGTCGGTGGTGGCGGTCACGTTCATCCTCGAGCGCGGCTGGGCGCTCCGGCGGGCAAAGGTCATGCCGCCCGGCCTGGTGGCGGCGATGGACACCGCCGATGACCGGCAGCTGCGCGGCGCCTGCGCGGCCTCGCCTTCGCCGCTGGGCCGGCTCATCACCGGCGTGCTGGATCATCTGCCGTGGCCGAAGGACGAAAATGTCAGCGCCCTCGAAGTGCGCGCCCGGCAGGAGGTCGCCCAACTGGAACGCGGTCTGGTCATCCTGGAGATCATCGTCGGCATCGCGCCGCTGCTGGGGTTGGTGGGCACGCTTTACGGCATCATCCCGCTGTTCTCCGATTTCGGCAAAGCCGTGTCCGGCGACAACGCGCTGCTGGCCAAGGGCATCGCGGCCGCACTCAACAAGACGCTCGCCGGCCTGCTGGTGGCAGTGCCGGCGCTGGTCGCGTGGAGCTATTTCAACAAGAAGGTCGAGACGCTCGCGGTCGAGTTGGAGGGCCTCTGCGATGCGCTGATCCGCCGCCATTACCTGAGCGGGCCGGCCGGGACGCCGATCCGCCAACCGTCGAACCCGCCCGGCACATGAAGTTCTATCCGCGACGTCGGCGCGCGGCCCCGGCGGTCATCATCATCTCGCTGATCGATGTGCTCATCGTGATGCTCGTGTTCATGATGGTGACCACGACGTTCAAGAATGCGCCCGCGGTAAAGGTCACGCTGCCGGAGACCAGCGGGGCGCCGAAAGTGGGTGCCACCACGGCGCGCCTGCCGCTCGAGGTCTGGATCACGCCGACCAACGGCTATTTCGTCGGTTCGCGGCCGGTCACCACCGACCAGCTCTTCCTGCGGCTGCGCGAGATGTCCACCAACGCGGTCGACACCAAGGTGGTCATCCGGGCCGACGGCGACTCGACCTGGCAGCAGGTGGTGAAGGTGCTGGATTACACCCGCCAGCTCCGCCTGACCAACGTGCAGGCCTACACCCGCGGTGCGGGCGGTCGCTGACTTTGGTGACGAAACGGTGACGCTCGCCAAATCGGGGCAGCGAAAAGTCCGGTTTTTCTCTGCCGTCACCCCGGGGACGTGATTAGCTCTGGCGTCCTATGCGGCTCGAACAACATGTGGAGTTTATCCGGGAACTGACCCGCCTCAGCGGGGAAGTGATCCGCCCGTATTTCGCCAACCACGCGGTGGGGCACGAGCTGAAGGCCGACGAATCGCCCGTGACCGTGGCCGACCGGCGGGCCGAGGAAGTCATGCGCCGGCGGATTCTGGAGCAGTATCCGACCCATGGGGTCGTCGGCGAGGAACTCGGTTCCGTGAATGCCGACGCGGAATATGTGTGGGTGCTCGACCCGATTGACGGCACCCGCTCGTTCATCACCGCCGTGCCGCTCTTCACCACGCTGATCGGCCTGCTGCACCACGGCAAACCCGTGCTGGGCTGCATCCATCAGCCGATTCTCGGACAGACCCTCATCGGCGACCGGCATACGGCCGAACTGAATGGCCAGACGGTGCGGGTGCGTTCCGTTGCCGCGGTGGAACAGGCGACGCTGCTGACCACCGATTCCACCTTCCCCGGCCGGTTTCAAAAGGGGACCGGTTTTGCCCAACTGGCCGAACAGGCCCGCCTGTTCCGCACGTTCGGTGACGGCTACGGCTACCTGCTGGTGGCGTCCGGTTGGGCGGACATCATGGTGGATCCCATCATGAACCCGTGGGACCTGCTGCCGCTGATCCCGGTCATCGAAGGTGCCGGCGGCAGGATCACCGACTGGCAGGGGCGGCCGGCGGACCAGCCCGGAGTGAATTCCTGCGTGGCCAGCTGCCCGGAACTTCATGGCGAGCTGATTGCACGGCTGAACGCCTGAAGATTAGCCGCAATTCCGATGGTCGCGAAGGGCAGTGGCCGCCGACGAATGCCCGTTGCCAACCCCTTTCCCCGGCAGGCATCGTCCGCGCCGCGATGGCGTTTTCGTTTCGCTTTCTCGGTTCCGGCACCTCGCAGGGCGTGCCGGTGATCGGCAAGGAGTATCCTCCGGGATTCCTGGCCAACCCCAAAAACCACCGCCTGCGTCCGTCCATTTACGTGGAGACGGCGGAGACTCGCCTGCTGGTGGACACGACGCCCGACTTCCGCACCCAGATGCTCCGCGAGGGCTTGGGCTTCCTCGATGCGGTGCTCATCACCCACGCGCACGCCGACCACATCCTCGGTCTGGACGACTGCCGGCGTGTGTGTGACCTGCGGGGCGGGCCGCTGCCGATCTATGCGGAAGCGGCCACCATGGCGGCGTTGCAGCGCGTCTTCACCTACGCCTTCGACGGCCGGCCGGTGCCCAAGGGCTATTTCCAGCCGGAACCGCAGCTCATCACGGGGCCGTTCACGATCGGGGATCTGGAGATCACGCCGTTTGCCCTGCCGCACGGCAGCTTTGTGACCACGGGGTTCCGGTTCACCCAGCGGGGTGGTCCGTCATTCGCCTATTTCACGGACTGCAAGGAGGTGCCGGACGACGTAATCGCGGCCGTGCGGGGCATTGACGTGGTGGTGCTGGACGCGCTGCGGCCGCAGCCGCACTTCACGCACATGTGCCTGGACGAAGCGCTGACCGCCGCCCGGCGCATCGGGGCGGACCGGACCTACTTCACGCACCTGACGGACAACTACGACCACGACCGCGACCAGGCCGAACTGCCCGAAGGCGTCTGGTTCGCCTACGACGGGCTGCGGGTGGAACTGGCATGAGCGCGGCCAAACTGGACTGGGATCCGGCGTCGCCCCACATCCGGCCGATTTACCGGCTGGCGTGGACGTCGATGCGGATCATCTCGCGGACGTGGTTCAACTGGCGGGTGATCGGGGCCGACCAGGTGCCGGCCACCGGGCCGGTGATCCTCGCGTCGAACCATGTTTCCTTCGCCGATCCGCCGATGATCGGCTCGGCCCTGCCGCGGGCGATCAGCTACCTCGCGCGGGACACCCTGTTCGATTCGCCGGGACTGGGCTGGTTCATCCGGCAGCTCAACGCGGTGCCGGTGGACCGCGATGGCGGCGGTGCGTCCGGCCTCAAGGCGATCCTCGACCGCCTGCACGCGGGCGGCGGCATCATCCTCTTTCCCGAAGGCACCCGTTCCCGGGACGGCCAATTGCAGCCGGCCCGCTCGGGTGTCGGGCTCACGGTGATCAAGTCGGAGGCGCCGGTGGTGCCGGTGCGGCTGTTCGGGATGTTCGAGGCGTGGCCGCGTTCGCGGCCGCTGCCGCTGCCCGGAAGGGTCACGGTGAAGTTTGGGCGCCCGCTCGACTTCGCGGCGCTCCGGGCGGAAGCGAAGGTCTGTTCCAAACCCCGCCTCAAGGCGATCTACCAGCAGGTCACCGACGAACTAATGGCCACCATCGCTCGGCTGGAACCGGCGGAGGAAGTCCGGCAGTTTCCGCCACGCTGACGGCTGGCCGGACCGGGCCGCGGCTTCGGCTCGCCATGCCGGATCGGCGGCGGCACGCTTCCGCGGACGTTTTCCATGAAAGTCCTCCACGTTCACGCGCACTTCGACGACTTCGAGTTTGTGGCCGCCGGCACCTTCGAGCGGTGGCGGCGGCAGCTGGGGGCCGATTTCGCGGGCAAGATCGTGGTCTGCACCGACGGGCGTTCCGGGCATCACTTCCGCAGCCGGGAGGAAACGGCCCGCGTGCGGTTGGCGGAACAGGCCGCGAGTGCGGAACTGGGCGGTTACGCATTCGAACTGCTGCGCAAACCGAACGGACAGCCGTTTGAGGAAGCCTGCCGCGTGCTTACAACCGATCTGCTCGCCGCGCTGTGGAAGAGCATCCGCGAGTTCGAGCCCGACTACCTCATCTGCCCGCCGTTGCCCACCGATCCACAGGCCGGAGTGCATCCCGACCACATCACCGTGGCGGAGGCGGTTCGCCGCGTGGCCTACATGATCAACGTGCCGCACGCGTTCCTGACCGAATATCCGGTGGCCGACGAGTCGCAGTCGCGCTGGGTGAAGACGCCGGTGATCCTGCATGCCTACGACGGCTACATGGCCGGCGCGAACACGGCCGACCTCGTGGTGGATGTCGAAGAGGCGTTCGACCTGATCGCCGCCGAATCGTGGTGTCACCAAAGCCAGATCAATGAATGGCTGCCCTGGGTCGCCCGCCATCATATCGAGCCGACCGCCGATTTCGCGGCCTGGAAGCAGAAGCTGCGGGCGCGGTTCGACCGTCAGGCGCGGGAACTGGGCTTGCCCGCGGGCCGGGCCAGCGAGGCGTTTGCGGTCACCGCGTGGGGCATCGTGCCAACCATGGCGCAGTTGCGGCGGGATTTTCCCGGCTGGGTTGAAGACGCTGCCCGGGACGAGCGGCTGCGGGCCAAGCTCGCGCGCTGGGGTGCGGAGTGATTTTGTGGTGGGCGTTCGCGGCGGCGCCTTCGGCCGGCCCGGTTTGACGTCGCGGCGAACTCCCGCACTCTCCTGCCCGTGTCCGCCGCTCCCATCCTGTCCGTCCGCAACCTCGCCAAGACGCACCGCAACGGTGAGTCCGCGCTGACGGTGCTGCGCGACGTGTCGTTCGACCTCGCGCCGGGTGACACCCTCGCGATCGTCGGCCCCAGCGGCTCGGGCAAGACCACGCTGCTGGGCCTGTGCGCCGGTCTGGATGCCGCCACTCAGGGCACCGTCACGCTGGCCGGGCGCGAACTCGGGGCGCTGGACGAGGATGGCCGGGCCCGCGTGCGCAATGACCACGTCGGCTTCATTTTCCAGAACTTCCAGCTGCTGCCCACGCTGACCGCCCTGGAAAACGTGCTCGTGCCGTTGGAACTCCGGGGTGGCGGCGTGCCGCGGGACCGCGCGGTGGAACTGCTCCGGAAAGTCGGCCTGGGCGAGCGGCTCGGCCATTATCCCGCCCAGCTCAGCGGCGGCGAACAGCAGCGCGTCGCCCTCGCCCGGGCGTTTGTGAACCGCCCGCAGCTGCTGTTCGCGGACGAACCCACCGGCAATCTCGACGGCGACACGGCGCACCTCGTCGCCGACATGATCTTCCAGCTCAACGCCGAGGCGGGCACCGCCCTCGTGCTCGTGACCCACGATCTCGAACTCGCCCGCCGCTGCCGTCAGCTGATCCGGCTGAAGGGCGGGGCGGTCGTCGTCTGAGCGCCCATGGAATCCGACTGGAACAACGAGGCGGTGATCCGTCACACCGCGTGTCTCGCCGACAGCCTTCGCCATTTCACCGGCCGCGAGCTCCTTCCCGCGTCGGCCGACCCCGTGGCGTTTGCCCGCGCGGTGTTCGCAGCTCCCTTCGTGCTGGTGTCACACGGAACCGAGGCCGATCCGGTGCTCAACTACGGCAATGCCGCCGCGCTGAGTCTCTGGGAAACCACCTGGGCTGAACTCACCCGCATGCCGTCGCGCCTCACGGCCGAGGCGCCGAACCGCGAGGAACGGGCCCGGTTGCTCGCGGAGGTTACCCGGCACGGTTTCATCGACGACTACTCCGGCATCCGCATCTCCACTTGCGGCCGGCGGTTTCGGATTGCACAGGCGACCGTGTGGAATCTCCTGACGCCGGCGGGCAAGCCATGCGGACAGGCCGCGATGTTCTCCCGCTGGGAATTCCTCTGAACTCCAGCTGCGGCCGCACCGCTTCCGGGACCAACCGCTAACGCCGCTCCTTGCCACGAAGGTCCGCCTCCTCGTCGCCGAGCAGGATCTCCAGCATCCGTTCGTGGCGGTTCAGGAAATCACGGGTAATCCGGAAATGCTCCGTCTCCTCGTAGGTCGTCTCACGGATGCCGTGCTCGCCGAACTCGTAGATGCGGGCGTGCGGATACGACAGCAGGATGGGCGAGTGCGTCGCGATGACGAGCTGGCTGCGGTGATAAACCAGCCGATGCAGCAGCGTGAGGACGCTGAGCTGCCGTTGCGGGGACAGGGCGGCCTCCGGTTCGTCGAACAGGTAAACGCCGTCGCCCTGGAGCCGGTTGGTGAGCAGCGCGAGGAACGATTCCCCGTGCGACTGGGCGTGGAGCGACTTGCCGCCGTAGGAGCCCAAGACTCCAATTTCCTCAATCAGGGTAGCCACATTGTAAAAACTCTCCGCGCGCAGGAACCAACCGTCGGTGAAGTGTCCGTGTCGTTCCAAGGTGAGGAAGTCGCCCAAGATGGGGCCGAAACTTTGATCTGAAGCGAAATTCCGGCTGCCGCCCTGTTCGTTGAACTTCAGCTTCACCGCGAGCGCCTCCAGCAGCGTGGATTTCCCGGAACCATTCTCGCCGATGAAGAAGGTCACCGCCGGATGCAGTTCCAGCCGGTCGAGCGTGCGGATGGCCGGGATGGCGAACGGATAAACCTCGAACCCCGGCACCTCGTCCCGCTGCAACCGGATCGCGGATACGAAGCCGCCGCCGGCGAACTTCGGCCGGGCCTCAGGGCCCAGGGCAAGTCCGGTCTGCCGGGGAACGACGCGTGGTTTCATGGACGGCGCCCCGAGGTTCCCCGGAACCGCGACGGAGTCACGCCGGAGTTGCCGGGGACCAGTCGCGAGGCGCTCCCCGGCCGAGGTTTTCGGCTGCCGGCTTCGGGAAACGGCATTCCGTTGCGTCCCAACCGTCGGGCCCATCTGGACATCCTGTGCGCGCAGGCGGGCAGCAAAGTGCTGCCGGTATCTTACCGGCAGACCCCGTGAAGCGGCACCGCGGACTTCCGGTGAACGCCCGTTGCGGGCTTCAGCTCTGGCCGAAGGCCACTGCGCCGCATGTGGGCTGTCGCCCAGAAGCCTTCGGCCCGCTCCGCCAGCCGGGCTCAATTCGTGGCCCGCCAACACCGCCGCTGCCGGTTGGAAACCGACAGCACTTTCGGGGCGGCCCAGGGCGGACGCACACGGTGTCCAGGTGCCCCTCAACCCGTCCGGCTCAAACAATCGTGCTGGCATTGGCGGCAGGGGCGACGTGAGCATCGTGGCCCCGCATGAGCGAAGCCACGCCCCAGTCGCCCGCTGCCGAGATTCCGGTTGCCCCGGTGACGTCTGGTGTCCTGACGCCGGAGGATTTTCCCGCCTGGCTGGCGGCCGGGACGACGCCGGATGACCCGGCGTTGGCGAGGCGCCGGAACGGACAACGCTTCCGGGACGACGGCGACGTGGTGATCCTGTTGGGCGCGGTCCCGGGCCCGCTGCTGGAAGAAGGCTGGGTGCCGGACTTGGATTCACTGCCCGTCACGTTGCTGGGGCTCATCCATGAAGGGGTGGTCAAGAGCGCCGGCGCGGTCGGTCCGGACGGACTGGCGGAAGCCTTGCGGCGAGGCTGCGGCGAGGACGGGTCTGCGGAGGCGAGTGGCGCGGTCCGGGGCGTGACGTTGGATTTCACCGCCTGGTCTCCCGAGGCGCGGTCGGAGGAAGCGGCCGGTGTCGATGGCAGCCGTTTTCTGATTTCGGTGAGCGCGACCGACGTCGGCCGGGTCATTCGCCAAGCCCGCATCCTGGACGTTTCCGCGGTGGCCCTGGGGCGGGTGGGTGGCGCGGGCTTGGTTTTCAAGACCCTCGCAGGAGAAACTTCGGTGGCGCCCCGGGACCTGACGCCGGATCGGTGGAAGGAATGGCTGCTTTCGCCGGCTTGACGGGCGGAGTGCGGTGACGCCTCCTTCGGGCAAGGAGATCCGTTCCGTTGCCCATGAAAGCTGCTCTCAGCCTTGCCTGCCTGATTCCGGTCGCGGTCCATGCCAATCTGCTGCTCGACGGCAGCTTTTAACCCAACCCGGGCGCCGTCGTGCCAATTCCGGACGTATATCCCGCGGCCGGCGCGCATTTGCGTTATACGAATGCCCAGATGCCCGCCTCGTTCGGCGCCTGGAGTTTTACGGGCGATTACTACGTGGACCTGATGGGCTCCGGATATCTGGATGCCGGTGGCAAGACGTGGAACACGGCCTACGACGGCGACCAGTATCTCTACATCGTTGACTCCTATCCGCTGTATCACGGTGAGGCGGCGCAGACCGTTTCGCTGACCGCCGGCGTGACTTACCAGCTTTCCTTCGCGCAGACCGATTTTCCGGAGTGGGATGGGGGCGAAGGCTGGGTCCGGGTCACGGTCACGGCGGGTGCCTTCACGCAGTCGCAGGAATTCAACTCTGGCAACGTCAGCAATGGCGAGGCCTCCAGTTGGTTACTGCGCAATCTTTCATTCACCGTGCCAGGCGCCGGGGAACCCATTTCGACCACCATCACGTTCAGTTCCCGGGTGGGGAATCCGGCGATCATCGATGCGGTCAACCTTTAGGTGGTCGCGGTCCCCGAAGCCGGAACCGGCGCCGCGGTGGCGTTGACCGCGCTGGCCGGATGGCTGGGCGCCCGCCGTCGGCGTTGAACTTCTGGACGCTGGGAGGCGTTCATTTCGCCGACGGTTCCGTTTCGGCGAGGAAGCGCTGATAGAGCATCGAGGCCGCCAGGGCGATGACCGCGAAGGCGGCGAACGCGATGATGCGGTAGAGTTGGCTGAGGTTCGCGAGGTCGTGGAGGAACAGCTTCAGGACAACCACGCCCAGCAGCGCGAGCCCCGAGTAGCGCACGCCTCGAACTCGCTTCCATACCCCGGTGAAAATGAGCCCGAGCGCGAACAGCGCCCACGCGACCGTGTAGGCGAGGTCGCGGGCGAAGTTGCCGGAGAACTCGAACACCAGGCGGCCGCCGGGGCTGAAGTAGTCCGCAATCTCCACGTTCACCAGCAGGAAGGCCAGCACCGTGCCGAGCGTGTGGAGCACGGCCGAGGCGTTGGACCCGAACACGCGCTCACGCGGCGGGGCCAGCAGCCGGCCGCCGGCGAACAGCGTGGCCGTCACCAGGCCGTAGGTGTAGAGATACCAGTTCAGGAGGGGACGGCCGGAAGGTTCGTAGCTGGTCAGGATGGCCGGGTTCAGCGCCAGCCGGCCAAACGCGATCAGCAGGAGCGCGACGCCGGTCGCCCGCAGGCCCGGATGCGGCAGGCGGTGAAACAGCCAGCAGAGCGCGGCGCCTTCGAGCGCCCAACCCAGCGTCAGCCACTGCCGGTCAAACTGCACCGGGAAGATCAGCGTCACCCCAAGCAATCCGGCGCCGGCAAACCACGCGAGGTGCTGGAGCCGGTTTGGGGAATCCGTCGGCAGACGGCGGGCCAGCCACCCGAGCGCTCCCAGGGCCGGCAGGGCATACACCGCGGGCACGACGCCCGGCGGCAACGCAGGCCAGGCGGTCTTCACCACGGTCAGCGCGAGCGCCAGATGCAACACTCCCGCGAGTGCCGCCGCGGCCCACGGCAGCTTTCGTTCCTGAAAGTGCCGTCGGAACGCGAATGGAAAGGCGAAGAACAGCCCGGTGAAGGCCGCGTTCCACGCCAACGGCAGCGCCGCGCCCGCCGAGGGCTGGAAGCCGGCGGCGATCCAGGCCCATTCGAGCAGGGCGGTGGCTCCCAGCCCGGCCAGCGTCAGGCCCGTGAAGCCGGTCCAGCGGGCGAGGCCCAGCAGCACCGTGCCGAGACCGAACGCCACGCCGAAGACGGCCGAGGGATTCGCCGGGTGAAGGCGCTGCACCAGCAGGATCAGCAGCAGGAACGGCAGCGTCGCGGACAGCACCGGCGCCGCCGCCCGCAGGCGCGGATCGCCGGCGTCGCCCGCCGTCGTCAGTGAGAGTTTCCGCGCCACGAACGCGCCGGCCGCCGCGAGGAACACCCCGAAGCCGCCGATGACGAAGAGCGATTCCGTGGCGTCGGCCAGTTCGGCCGGGCTGTGCCCGAGCCAGATTCCCGCCAGGGCGAAGGTCAGCACCACCACCGCGATCAGCCCCAGCAGCGCCCCGGACAACAGGGCGAGGCCGATGGCCAGGGCGTCCACGGTCACGATCACGCCCCAGAAGAGCGGGCCGACCGGCAGCGATTTCAGCAGCGGGATCAGGACCAGCAACAGCGCGAGGGCCGGAAAGAACTGGGACCAGACCGGAGCCGGGGCGAGCGCCGGGCTGTGCCGGCGGCGCAGGGCGAGCGGGAAGGCGGTGTGCAGCCCCGCGAACGCCACCGTCAGGCCGAGCGACCAGGGCAACAGTTCCGCGCCCATCTGCAGGCCGGTCCATACGCTGAGCAGCAGGAACACCGCGCCGCCGCCCAGCGATTCCAGCACCCGCAGGTTCGGCCGGAGCGTCACGAGGGCGAGCAGCGCCACGTCGGCGAAAAAGGCGATGCCGAAAATCCGGCCCGGGAAATCGGCCAGCGCCCGCGTGGCGACCAGCTGAAAACAGAGACCGAGGGCCACGAGCGCCATGCCGGCCGCGGCGGCGGTGAGGAAGCGGTCCGGTTCTTCGCGGCGCGAGGTCCAGGCGAATGCGCCGGCGAACAGGGCGGTGAAGCCGGGCAGGATCACCTGAAGAACGCCGAGCTTGTCCGGTTCAAAGAACTTCGCCGTCCAGCCGAATTGCATCAGGACCGTGCCGGCCGCGGCGGCCAGCGCGAGATAATGCCAGCGCTTGCGTTGGGCGAGGGCGAGGAGGCCCACGTCGAGAAAGGCCAGGTAACCGAACAGCCCCACGGGGTTGTCCTCGCCGGTGGACACCAGCACCGGCGTGAGAAAGCCGCCGACCATGCCCAGCACGGCGATGACTTGGGCATCCGCCCGCACCGCGAGACCGAACGCGAGCGCGGTGATGGCGGCCATCACGGTGAACGTCAGCGTCGGGCCAAACGGGGCGAAGTGATACAGGCTGCGGCAGGCAAAGGTGACCGCATAGAGGATCACGACCCCGGTGGCAGTCAGCGTCTGGGCGGTCACCGCGTAGGCACGCCGCCGCAACACGGACCCCGCCCCGATCAGTCCCGCGCCCAGCACGAAGCCGGCTCCGGCTCGGACGGCCGGCGGGATCAGCCCCTGTTCAAACGAGTATTTGAGACCGAACGCCGCCGCGAGGAACAGCGCGAGTCCGGCGAGCCACGCCACGAGCTTCACCCCGAGGAACTGTTCCCAGTTGAACGCCGGCTTCGTGGGCTTCGGCACCGCCGGAACCGGGGGCGGAGGGACCGCCGGCCACGGAGTGACGGGCCGGGGTGGAGTTGTGGGCGTGGTGGTGACCACCGGAGACACCGGCGCCGGGACGGATTTCGGGGGACCCGGCGGAACCAGTTCCGCAACCGGTGCCCTTGGCAGAGGCGGTGGCGAAACGGTCGCCGTCTTGGCCGCCATGGCCGGCGAGACCGCCGGTTCGGCGGGCACCAAAGCCTCGTTGGGTTGGCTGGCAGCGACGGCTTCGAGCCGTTGCCGCAGCCGGGCGAGCTCCGCTTCCGTGCGATCCTGACGCCATCGGAGTTCCTCCACTCGATTGCGCTGGGAGCGGTCGCGGGCGACGAGCCAGCAGATCAGGCCGGCAACGAGCAGTATGACAAAGGCAGTCATGATCGGATCTTTTGTGCGGTCGGACGGTGGGCCGGCGGGCCGATGCCGACAACGGGGTTAAATCCAATGCCGGCATCGAATGCCGCGATGCCGGAGCCGTTCGGTTCCCCAACGGGCGGTCGACGTGGGTGGGGTTTGGCGAAGCGATTCGCGCCGGTTAGCGCAGCGGGCAGGCCGGCAACCAGCCCCGCAGCGGTCAGCCGGTCGGTCGGGCGCATTTGAACATCGTGTGCGCACGGGCGAGCAGCAAAGTGCTGCTGGTATCTTACCGGCAGACCCCGTGAATCGGCACCGACGACTCCCGGTGAACGCCCGTTGCGGGCTTTAGCTCTGGCCGGAGGCCACGGCACCGCGGGTGGGCCTTTGCCCAGAAGCCTTCGGCCCGCTCCGCCAGCAGGGCTCAATTCGTGGCCCGCCCACACCGTCGCTGCCGGTTGGAAACCGGCAGCACTTTCGGGCCGGCCCAGGGCGGACGCACACGGTGTCCTGATGGGCCCCGGTCCGGCGTGGGCCTGCCGGCATCCTTGACGCCTTCCGCCCCGTTCCCTTCCATGCACCGTCTTTTGGACAGAACTGCATCAAGAACATGACCAAGATCGTTGATATCCAGTCCCGCGAAATCCTCGACTCCCGCGGCAACCCCACCGTCGAAGTGGACGTGACCCTCGAGTGCGGCGCCCTCGGCCGCGCCGCCGTGCCCTCCGGCGCCTCCACCGGTGAGCACGAGGCCATCGAGCTCCGCGACGGCGACAAGAAGCGCTACCTCGGCAAGGGCGTGAGCAAGGCCGTGAAGAACGTCACCGACAAGGTCGCCCCCGCGCTCGTCGGCCTCGACTCCCTCGATCAGCTCACCGTGGACGGCACGATGCTCAAGCTCGATGGCACCGAGACCAAGTCGAAGCTCGGCGCCAATGCCATCCTCGCCGTCTCGCTCGCCAACGCCAAGGCCGCCGCCACCGCGCTCGGCCAGCCGCTCTTCAAGTATCTCGGCGGGCCCAACGCCAAGGTGCTGCCCGTGCCCATGGCCAACGTCATCAACGGCGGCGCGCACTCCGACGCCCCGATTGATTTCCAGGAATTCATGATCATGCCGCACGGTTTCCCGACGTTCAGCGCGGGCCTGCAGGCGATCACGGAGATCTTCCACGCGCTGAAAGGCGTGCTGAAGAATCAGGGCCTGAGCACTGCCGTGGGTGACGAGGGCGGGTTCGCGCCCAAGCTCGAGAGCGCCGAGGCCGCGCTCGACGCCATTGCCGCCGCCGTGAAGGGCGCCGGCTACAAGCTCGGCAAGGACATCTTCCTCGCCCTCGACGTCGCCGCGTCCGAGTTCTACACCGGCAACGAGACCTACGTGTTCAAGAAGAGCAGCGGCCAGAAGCTCACCGGCGACGAGATGGTCGAGTTCTACGCGAACCTCTGCGCCAAGTATCCCATCGTGTCCATCGAGGACGGCTGCGCCGAAGGCGACTGGAAGACCTGGAAGAAGCTCACGGACAAGCTCGGCGGCACCACCCAGCTCGTGGGCGACGATCTGTTCGTCACCAACGTGAAGTTCCTGAAGAAGGGCATCGAGACCGGCACCGCCAACTCGATTCTCGTGAAGGTGAACCAGATTGGCTCCCTCACCGAGACCCTAGACGCCGTCGAGCTCGCCCAGACGAACCGCTACACCGCCGTCCTCTCGCACCGCTCGGGCGAGACCGAGGACGCGACCATTGCCGACATCGCGGTCGCGACGAACTGCGGCCAGATCAAGACCGGTTCGCTGAGCCGCACCGACCGCACGGCCAAATACAACCAGCTCCTGCGCATCGAGCAGCTGCTCGGCAAGAACGCCGTGTATGCCGGCCGCAGCGCGCTGCCGAAGGGCCGCTGAACTTAGGCGGGCGCACGTCGGCCGATTCGCACAACGCCCCGCAGCACCAACTGCGGGGCGTTTGACTTTCAGCACCGGATATCAGCGACGCTGAAATGGGGACCCGAGATGCGCCCTGTTCGCGGCGCTTCCCGAAAAGATCCTTCCCTTCAGTCGGTGACTGAATCTCACTCCCAAGCAATACCATTTCTCATGCAATCGCTCGCCCGGCTTGGCCGACTGCTGTCTATTGGCTTCGCATCCCTCTTCGCCCTCGCCCAGACGACCCTGCAGATCACGCCTTCGCTGGACGAAGCCGGCCACCTGCGGGTCATCTTTGATGGCCAGCCGGCGGACTACTACGTCCTCTTCGGCGGCCAGGAGCCGGAGACGATCCGCACCCCGCTGGCGATCACCCTCGGTGGGTTTGCGCCCATCACGATGAGTGATCCGGGCGGCGCTGGGACGGCGCGCCGCTTCATCCAGGTCCGCGCGGCGGCACGGAGTTCACCGGAAGATGCGGACCAGGATGGCCTGCCGGACCTGTTCGAGCTGTCCCGCCCCCCTTTGGATCCGCTGAAACCCGATGGTGACGCGGATGCCGATGGTGATGGCCGCAGCAACCTGGAGGAGTTCCTGGCCGGCACCGATCCGCTGGCGGGTGTGCGCGGATTTCGCCTGCCGCAGGCTTCGGCCGGTCTCGGGCACAGTCTGGCCATCCGGCGCGATGGCACACTGCACGGGTGGGGGTGGAATCTCTACGGACAGGTCGGCGATGGCACCGTGGTAGACCGCGTGCTGCCGGTGGAAGTCGGTCCGGGCCACACGTGGGCCACCGTGGCGGCCGGGTTGCGGCACAGCCTGGCCATTACCACGGACGGGCGGCTGTTTGCCTGGGGGCGGAACACGAGCGGGCAGCTTGGCACCGGCACCACCACCGCAGCGTCGGCTCCGGTCGAGATTGGCAGCGCCCGCCGGTGGCAGATGGTGGCGGGAGGGTTGGGGCATTCGCTCGCCCTGGATGCCGACGGCCGCATGTGGGCGTGGGGTCTGAATTCCCAGGGACAGCTCGGTGACGGCACCAAGACCACACGCTCGCAACCCGTCCAGGTTGGAGGAAGCCGTTCCTGGAAGTGGATCGCCGCCGGCCACGACTTCTCCATGGCGATCGCTGCCGACGGAACCCGCTGGGTGACCGGGGCCAATTCCGCCGGACAGTTTGGGGACGGGTCCACTCAGGCGGCAACCCTGTGGAAGCCGACGGGCGACGGGAAATCCTGGAAGCAGGTCGCCGCAGACGACAACGGCGGGGCGGGGATTGCGGCGGACGATTCGTTCTGGGCCTGGGGCCTGGCCATTCCGGCCGGACTGCGGCCCGCCAATCCGTCCACCCCGCTGGCCATTCCGGGTGCGGAATCGGTCGTGGCGATGGATCTGGGCGCTTCGCATGCCATCGTGGTCAAGGCCTCGGGCGAAACCCTGGCCTGGGGATTCAATGCCGAAGGCCGTATGGGCGACGGCACTCTGGCCGACGCCCCGCTGCCCGTCTCCGCGGCGGTGGCTGGGGGGACTCGCTTCCGTGAAGTCACCTGCGGCGTCTTTCACACCCTGGCTCTGGATGAGGCCGGAAACCTCTGGGCCTGGGGGTGGAATCAGTTTGGCCAGTTGGGCAACGGCGTGGCGGATGTGGCGATGGTCCCGGCCCAGGTCCATGAGGCGACGGATTGGACCGCCGTGGCGGCGGGCACCGGCTTCACCCTGGCGCTCAAATCCGACGGCACACTGTGGGGTGCAGGGCAGAATCACGGCGGGCAGCTTGGCTTGGGACACACGAACTGGGTGCCGACGCTGATGCCAGTGACACCGGGCCATCGGTGGTCCAAGATTTCGGCCCACGGCTCCTTCGTGCTTGCGGTGGATCAGCCCGGCGACGGTCTCTTCGTCTGGGGCACGCCTCCAGAGCATCCCCAAGTCCGGTTCACCCAGCCGCAGATGCTGCCCATCCTGCTTGCCTCTTGGGCCTCAATTTCCGCGGGAACGGGCCTGGCGGTGGCCACGACCGCCGGGGGCAATCTCCGGGTCTGGAACTCCTCCGCACTCGCTGCTTTGACCGCCGGGGCCAAGATTCCCACTCCCAGCGTCTTGGGGGGCGCAGCTTCGGATGGACTGTGGCAGGATGTGGCGGCCGGTGACACCCACTTCCTGGCGGCTGCCAGCGATGGCTCGCTGTGGACGCAAGGGGAGAACTCCTCCGGTCAGTTGGGCTTGGGACACGGGTTTGCCGCCAGTGGATTTCTGTCCACGGCCGCGTTCGCCAGTTGGAGTCGGGTCGCCGCGGGCAGCGGCCGATCTTACGCTCTTTCGGCCGATGGCTCGCTCTGGCATTGGGGCCGGGTGCTGGTTCCTGTTGCCGGAGGTAGCCAATTTTCCAGCCTCCTCGCCCCGGCCCAACTGGCCGCGGACACCGTCTGGACCGCCGTAGACGCCGGCGCCAGCCACGCCCTGGCGCTGGACTGGGAACAGAAGCTCTGGGCCTGGGGTGGCAACAGCCATGGCGCCGTCGGCGATGGTTCCATCGCCAATCGCACGCTGCCGGTGCGGGTTGCCACGGAAAAGACCTGGAATGCCTTCGCGGCCGGTGGCAGCCACTCGATGGGCATTACCGCCGAAGGCACCCTATGGGCTTGGGGGAACAACAACGAGGGAGCCTTTGGCAATGGACTCCGCCGGCTCGTTCCTGAACAGGTGGCCAAGGGGGAAAGTTGGGGAGCCCCGTAGTCGCACCTTTGCCCCGCGAGTGAACCGCCTCGCGCCTCGCGCGACGCTCCGGGCAAACGCCAACCCTCCGACCTGTTCACTCCCGTCCGCGGAAAACGGCGCCGCATCGCAGAAGTAATCCACCCCCAACCTCCGGCGCCGGCCCGCCGCGGCGCACAGCCGCTGCACCAGCGGATGAACTGCCGGTGTTTCGAGCGGATCACAGGTGCCGAGCCGGACGAGAGTTTTTCCTTCGCGCACCGGCGTATGCCGCCACCATTGATTTCGTATTACGGCGGACCTTAATGCACAGATAAGGTTGGGACGTTGACCCTTAACCGGCGGTCAGCACCTGCAATGACGCGGGCCTGACCTCGAAGCGCGCCGGCGTGGTGCCGAGCACTTCGCCGTCGAGGGCGAGCGGTTGCGGCGGATCGGCGGTGATCTCCATCCAGGTGCCGCGGAAGAAGCGAACCTTCGGATGGTGAACATGCGTGCCACGCAGGAGGCGACCAAATTGGCGGGCCAGCTCCAGCCGGCCGACGGCCTCGATGAGCGTGAACTCCAGTTGGCCGTCCGTCAGGGAGGCGCCCGGGCCGATCTGCATCATGCGGCCGCCGGCGTGGGGGGAATTGCCGGCGAGCGCGAGCACGCCGTTCGGCTGGATCCATTCGCCGGCCTCGGTGCGGACCGTCAGTGTCGGGGCCCGGAAGGTGCCGAGCGCCCGGAAAAAGCCCACGGAGTAGCACAGCTTGGCTCCGAAGAGCCGCACCACGCCGGGCGTGGTCTGCCGGAGGAGTTCACTCGCAAAGGCGGTGCCGCCGAACAGCAGCGCGTGGCGTTGCCGGCTTCGTCCGGCCTCGGTCCAAGTGACCTCGATGGTGTCGAGCGCGCTCGAATGAAACTGCTGGATGGAACGGAGCGAGCCGGCGTCATCGGCGATACCGACGAGGTGGGCGATGTCGTTGCCGGTCCCAAAAGGGGCGATCGCCAGCGGGGTCGGCTCGCCGGACGCGGCGAGCCCGCTGGCGACTTCATGGACGGTGCCATCACCGCCGGCGGCGATGACCAGATCGAAGCTTCCGGCGCGCGTGCTGACCAATTCGACCGCGTGTCCGCGGTGGCCGGTGGCCAGGACCTCGGTGGACACCCCGAGTTTGCCCAGGCCGGCAAGGTATCGCTCCAGCCGGCGTTCCTGTGCCTGGCCGCCCGCCGAGGCGGGATTGCGGATGAGCAGGGCTCGGCGGGACATGGCGAAAGGTTAGCGGCGGCAGCCGGTCGGCCCGATCAAAATCGCGGCTCTTGTTGGGGAAAGTGGTGTCCGCTCGACCCGGTGTCCGGGGTTCCGCTAGGCTGGCGGTCCCGTGAGTTCCGAGATTTTGCTGACCGCCCGCGAGCTGGAGTTGCACCACAACGACCGTGTGCTGCTGGACCGTGCCTCGTTGGGTTTGGCGGCGGGCGACCGGGTAGGCTTGGTCGGCCGCAACGGGGCAGGGAAATCCACGCTGATGCGCATCCTTGCCGGCGAGCTGCAGCCAGATGGCGGGGAGGTGATCCGCAGGCGGGAGACCGTGGTCGGCTATTTGCCGCAGACGTTTGAGCTGGATCCGAAGCTGACGGTTTACGAGAGCGTTCGCGGCGGGGCGGACACGGTGCTCCGGCTGATCCACGAATACGAGACGCTGCCGGGCCACACGCGGCGGCACGAGGAACTGGAGGAGCACATCCAGCGTCTGGGCGGCTGGACGCTGGATTCTCGAATCCGCTCGGCGCTGAACCAGTTGGGATGTCCGCCCGATGAGCGGCGGATCGGCGACCTTTCCGGTGGCGAACACCGGCGCGTGGCGCTGGCGCGGGCGCTGGTCAGCCAGCCGGACGTGCTGATGCTGGATGAGCCCACCAACCATCTCGACATCGAGTCCGTGGGCTGGATCACGGAATTCCTCGGCAGCTATCCGGGTGCGCTCCTGGTGGTCACGCACGACCGGCACTTTCTCGACGAGGTGGCGAACGGCATCGTGGAGCTGCGCAACGGCGTGTTTGAGCGCTACGAGGGCAACTACACCGACTATCTCGCGGCGCGGGCGGAGAAGCTGGCGACCGAGGAGCTGCAGGAACACAAGCGCCAGATGTTCCTGCGCAAGGAACTGGAATGGGTCCGACGGCGTCCCAAGGCGCAGACGAGCAAGTCGAAGGCCCGGCTCGACCAGTTCTTCGAGGTGGAAGCCGCCGGGCCGCCCGCCTCGGAATCCGACATGGAACTCGTGGTGCCGCCGCCACCGCAGTTGGGCAACCGCGTGGTGGACCTGGAAAACGTCGGAGTGGTGCTGGGCGGGCGACGGTTGTTTTCCCAACTGAATCTCAACTTTGCCGGCGGCAACCGCATCGGCATCACCGGCCGCAACGGTCTCGGCAAGACGACCCTGCTGCGGGTCATTCTCGGCCAGTTGCCGCCGACCGAGGGCGAGGTGCGCGTGGGACAGCTCACGAAGTTCAACTACGTGGACCAGGGCCGGCTGCGGTTGGGCGAGGAACGCACGGTCATTGAGGAGATGAGCGACGGCGCGGAGTGGGTGGCGTGGGGCGACGCAAAGCTGTCGGTGCGGGCCTACCTCAAGCGCTTCCTGTTCACGGACGACCGGTTGTCCACGCAGATCCGGCACCTCAGTGGCGGCGAACGCAGCCGGCTCCTGCTGGCGAAGGTGCTCAAGCGCGGCGGCAACTTCCTGATCCTCGACGAGCCCACCAACGATCTCGACCTGCAGACCATGCGGGTGCTGGAGCAGGCGCTGGTGGATTTCCCCGGCTGCGTGCTCGTGGTGAGCCATGACCGCTATTTCCTGAACCGCGTGTGCACCGGCATCCTTGCGTTCGAGGGCGACGGCCAGGTCGCGTTCAGCGAGGGCAACTTCGACTACTACGTCGAGAAACGGCAACGTGCCCGGCAGCGTGAGGAGGAGCTGGTCCGGCTGCGCTCTTCACCCGCAAAATCGGCCGCACCGAAGGCCACAACGCCGGCGCCGTCCAAGGGGCGGAAACTTTCGTTCAGGGAACAGCGGGAACTCGAGGGCATGGAAGCCGCGATCCAGGCGGCCGAGGCCGAGGTGGCCCGCCTGGAGGAGCTGTTCGCCTCGGCGGATTTTCACCGCCTGCACGGCCATCGGACGGAGGACCTGATGGCCGAACTGGAAACCGCGAAGGCGAAGGTGGCGGCGGGGTATGCACGGTGGGAGGAATTGGAGGCAATCCGGGCGTCGGCCTGAATTGGCGAGCGCAACGCGCCGACAGAAAATGGCAATCCGAAGCTAGCGGGCGGCGCGGTTCTGCATAACCTCTGGACTCGTAATCAATGACTGACATGAAACCTACACTCCTCGTTGCACTGGCTCTCTCGGGAGCCGCGGTCCTGCCCTCGGTGGCAAACACGTCGTTCTTTGTCGCCCCCGGCTTCCGTGGGCAGGCGAACGCAGATTTCGCCGGCTGGGAAGTCTTCACCTCCCCGACCACTGCGAACAGTCCGGATATCGGGGGCAGCGATGCGGTGGCGACTTTCACCCAGACTTCCGGTGCCGGGTTTGTGACTGGCAGCGGCAACATCTACGTTGGTCCCTCCCCGGCGGTCGGATCCTACAGCGTTTCCTACGATGGCACCGCGGTGATTGATACGGTGGTCTTTCAGGTCCGCACGCTGGGCTTGGAACTGGACTACAACTCCATTGGCCTGAACTACGGTGCGGGCACTTTGGGTGCGCCCACGCGCACCGAACTGGAGCGGGCGGCGGCCGGTGGCGGCCCTGGCTCCGTCTCGGTTTCGTCGAGTTGGACCTGGAATCTGGCCGGTCTGAACGCCACGGATGTGACCATCACCTTCAACGCGGCGACTTCCGATGTGAGCCTGGATGCCGCCCATCTCGATGTGGCCGCGGTTCCCGAGCCGGAAACCTGGGCGGTGATCTCCGGGGCCGGCCTGGCGGCCTTCGCCCTCTGGCGCCGCCGCTGAACCGGTGCCACTATCGGCGCCGTGAAAAGCGCGTTCTCTCCCACCGGCCGGCTTTTCCGTCGGCCGGTGTTTCTTTTTCTGCTGCTGGCGGCGTGCCGGCTGCTGGCGGCGGAATTCGGTCTGCGGGTGAACCAGCCATCGCTGGACCGGTGGATGTATCCGTTCGACTTCGAGCCGGGCACGCGCACCTATGCTGCGACGTTTGCCTCGTTCGACTCCCGGTTCGACACCCGCGATGCCCAATTCCTGCTCGGCTGGAATCTCGAAGCGCTCGTGCCGACCAACCAACCGCCGCGCAATTACCTCCTGCGCCGCGCCCGGGTCGCGGTGACCATCAGCAAGAACGAGACGTTTTTCTATGACCCGACCTATGACCGCATCGTCACCTACATGACGAATCAGCCCGGCTATGTTCCCGATACGGACCTGGGACGACCGATTGAGCTGCACGGGGCGGCGTTCCGCGGCGGGTTTACGGCGGAAACGTTCAAGGAAAGTTCCGACTACGGCCCGATCAACGCGTTCACCTCGCCCAACATTTCCATCGGCACCCGCAACGCCTACGCTGCCGACTTCGATACAAACGGGGTGCTGGTGGACATCGCCAACCACGTCGGCCAACGGAATACCGACTGGACCAACGCCCCCTTCGAGGCTCATCCGTGGGCCATTGGCATCACGACGAACGCGCTCCCGGGACAGTTGGTGCCGGACGACAGCGTGCTGAACTTCGACGTGGACCTCGCCGACCCCCTGATCCACGCCTATTTCCAGTCCGCGCTCAGCATCGGACGCCTGCGGCTGTTCATCAGTTCGCTTTCGCCCGCGCAGCAGGCCACGGTGGGCGGCACCGGCAACGGCGGATTCGGTTCCTATCCGCTCTACGCCACCAAGGAGAACGCGCTTTACGATCCGCCCCGGCTGGAACTCGACGGCGTGCTGGTCTCCGACACCGACTCCGATGCGGACGGTTTGCCGGACGACTGGGAAAACTTCTACTTTGGTGACCTGGCGGAAACGACCGCCACCGATCCTGACGGCGATGGCGCGGACAATGCCCGTGAATGGGAGACGGGAACGAACCCTGACGATGCGGCCAGCTCGTTCCGGTTGGTCAACACCACGTTCGATGCCGAAGGCCAAGCCTTGGTCCGTTTTGCAGTGGCACCGAGCCGGAGCTACCGCGTGGAGGTCAGCGCCGACCTGCAAAACTGGGCGCCGGCCAATGGTTCGCTGAGCTATCCCGAGACCGGGATTGCCGAGTTCCGCGAGCAGCGGCTAAGCGTTCCGCCGGCTCCGCACCCGGCGAGCTACTGCCGCGTCGTCGTCGAGTGACCGGGCCTCACGGGAGGAACTCCTGGATCATCTTGCCGGCGATCTGATCGGTCGCGGTCGAACCGGGATTGGCGCCCGACGAGGTGGCGAGGTTGCAGAGCGCCACGACGCCGAACTGCCGGGCCGGGGCCATCCAGATGACGGAAAACCACTGCGTGTTCGAGCCGTTGTAGGTCAGCGCTTTTCCGGAACCGGCCCAAGGGCGGTCCACCGCGCTCCAGCCATAGGCGTAGTTGGCGTTGTTGGGAACGGCCGTGTGCAGCTTCAGCACCGTGGCCTGTTGCAGCAGGTCGAAGTCACCCCGTTCACCCGCAAGATGGGCGGCCACATATTTCGCCAAATCGGCCACGCTGCAATGCACGGTGCCGGCTGGTCCGATCGCCGGCGGATTGTCGGCGGAGGTGCCGGGCTCGATGGGTGACGGCTTGCCGGCGGCCAATTGGTGCCCCCAGGGCTGATCAATCATCCGGGGCGTGGCGGGCACTCCGAAACCGCCGGAAGTCATGTCGAGCGGCTGGAACAGCCATTCCCGCATCAGCTCCTCCCAAGGCTGGTTCATCACCGTCTCGAGCATGTGTCCAGCGAGGGCGAACCCGGCGTTTGAATACTCGTAGCGGGTGCCCGGCGTGGAACTCGGTGCGATCACGGTAAGCTTTTCCAGCAACAGCCCGCGGGCTTCCCGGGGTGTGCCGCCGAAATTCCACAGCTGGCTCCAGATGCCGCTGGCACCGAGGTCGCCCGGCGCCCCGCCGCGGTTGGAGCAAAGCCAGTCGAGCGTCACCGTGCGCCACGCGGCGTTCATCTTCGGAGCCTGTTCCGGGAAGACTTCCGCCAAGGTTGTGTCCCAGCGGAGGCGCCCGGCCTCGATCAGCCGGGCGGCCAGCGTGGCGGTCATGGACTTGGTCAACGAACCGTGATGCCAGCGGTCCTGCAGCGTGACCGGGGCGTTCGTGATCCCGGCCTTGCGGTAACCGACGGCGCCGAGGCCGACGATGCGGTTCGACAGCACGACGGCGCATGCGAGCGCCGGAACCCCGTTGGCGACGCGGATCGGCTCGAGCAGGGAATTGAGATTCCGCACCTCGTGGCTCACGAGCCGGAAATAGCGTCCGGCCCCGGCGGCGGGGGCGAGCGTCTGCTGGGGGCCGCTGAGGGCCAGTTGCGGACCGCCGGCCGGGCGCCAGCTCGCGAGATCCGCGGAGGATTCGAGGCGGTAGCCCTTGCCCGGTTCCGCGGTGAAGGCCAGTTCAACCGCCGGCGCGATGTTCAAGGTTTGGGCCAGGGCCATCCTGGTCAGAAACAAGGCGGGCAGCAGGCGGCTTGGTTTCATGCGTCAGGCTTTGCCACCGTTGCTCCGCCTTGTCGAGCCGGCCCGGGATTTTTCATTGCCTGCGTGGCCACTGGCCTGCGTGACTTGGCCACCGCATGAAATCCTCCCGTCGTTCATTTGTGGCCGCCCTCGGCGCGGCTGTTCTGATCGCTTCCGGCTGCGCCACGTCGTCCTCCTCAGTGGGCACCGGAGCCTCCTTCAAAGGACCGATCGGTCTGCAGCTCTACAGCCTGCGCGGCCTGTTCACGAAGAGCGTTCCGCAGGGGCTCGACCTGACCAAGAGCTACGGCATCCGCGACGTGGAACTGGCCGGGACCTACAACCTGGGACCGGAAAAGCTCAAGGCGATGCTCGACGAACGCGGGCTGAATCCGATCGCCGGCCACTTTTCCTTCGACAAGCTCCGCGACGATCCCGAGTCCGTGGCCAAGGAGGCCAAGGCGCTGGGGCTCAAGTATGCGGGTTCCGCGTGGATTCCTCACAACGGCGCCTTTGACGAGCCGCAGGCCAAGGCGGCGGCGGCCGCCCTCAACCGCGCCGGCGCGGTCTTCGCCAAGCACGGACTCAAGGTCTATTACCACTGCCACGGCTTCGAGTTTCAGCCGGGCGTGATCCCCGGTGGCCGCAAGGGCATGGACATCCTCATGGCGGAGACCGATCCGAAGCTTGTGGACTTCCAGATGGACATCCTGTGGGTCACGTTCCCCGGCGAGGATCCGGCCGAGTGGCTGCTCAAGTATCCCGGCCGCTGGGTTTCGCTCCACATGAAGGACCTCAAGAAGGGCGTGAAGACCGGTTACCACACCGGCGGCACCGACCCGAACAACGACGTGATCCTCGGCACCGGGCAGATGAACTGGCCCAAGATCCTCGCGGCTGCGAAGAAGTCCGGCGTGAAATACTACTTCATCGAGGACGAATCGGCCGATGCCGCGAACCAGATTCCGCAAAGCCTGAAGTATCTCGAGCAGGTGAAGTTCTGAGCCCCTCGGACAAAACGGCCGTGCCAAGCCCGCCCTCGAGGCGGGCTTTTTGTTGTCCGAAACCAAGGACGCATGGTGCCGCCGGCTTCCAGCCGACGGAATCCGGAGTGTAGTTTGGACGGGCGCCTGCAGTTGGCCGGCAGGCCGCGGTTGCTGCCAAAGTCGGCTGGGGTCATTTTGGGTCTGCATCGCGCGCCGTCTCACGCCGCCTGCCGGCAAGATGCCGGCAACACATTGTCAGCCCTGTGCGGCGTAGTAGGCGTCCACCTTGGCCATCACGTCGCGGTAGCTGACATCCTGTTCGTAGATCAGCTTGAACTGCTCGATGGCTTCCTCGGCCTTGCCCATCTTCTCGAGCACGACGCCCAGCTGGTAGGCCAGTTCCTTGGCCTCCTCGTCGAAGACCGGCTTTTCCTTCAGGGCCTCGCGGAACTTGCGGACCGCGAGATCGTTCATGTTCCGCTTCGCGAAGCACTGGGCGAGCAGGTTCATGGCGGCGATGCGCCGATTCGGATTGTTCTGGGCCTTTTGCAGTTCGGCGATGGCTTCGCCTAGTTTGCCGGCCTGGAAGTAGAGTTCACCCAGCTCGTGGCGGATCGCGAGGTCACTGGGATTCGCCTCGGCACGGCGTTTGGTATCCTCCAGCAGCCAGGCGCTGCGTTCGACCCGGATGGCTTCCAGCTGGGCCTCGCGGTCCGGGGCGTCGGCCGGCACGGACTGGAGCCGGTGGTCGAATTTGGCGATCCGGGTGTCGCGCAACTGTTGCAGCACCATCGGGTCGTTGATGCCGCTTACGTCGAGGGTCCGCTGGTAACATTCGGCGGCGCGATCGAAGTCGTTCTTCCGGCGGTAGAGATCCGCGATTTCGCGCAGCAGCTTGAGGTTGCCCGGCTCCTGGGCGAGCTGGGCCTCGTAGGTCGCGATCAGGTTGGTCGCCACGTCGGCGTCCTTGACCGTGCGGCCGGCCTGTTCGAGCGCGACGGCCTCGGCCTTGTCCTTGATCAAATTGCGGTAGCTGCCCTCGCCGGTTTCGGCCTGGTCGTAGCCCTGTTCCCGCAGCGTGCGGTCGGCGAGCACGTTCTTGAGCTTCTGGTTGAGCTCGGAGTCGTGCGGGTCCACGGCGAGAAGGTCGCGCAGGAGCTTTTCGGCGCGGGCCCGGTTGCCGAGTTGGGCATGGGCATCGGCCAGGTTGGCGGCGAGTTTGCGTTCGGTCGGCTTGGTCTTGAACGCCACTTCCAGTGAAAGGATGGCGGTCTTGGGGAACCCGGCGGCAATGGCCGCATCGGCGAGAAGTTCGTGCGCCGGGATGTTGCCCGGATCGTCGTTGAGCACCTCCTCGGCGATGATGAGGGCCTCGAGCGGATTGGACCGCAGGGCGATCTGCCCCCGGGTGATGGCGCTGGCGGAGCCCACGAACTTCTTGAAGAAGCTGGTCTTGCCGGTGGCCCGCTGATGCTGGGTCGCCCGGAGCGCCTCGCGGGCCTCGTAGAGGCCGGGTTCCAGCCGCAGCACCTGCATGAACAGGGTCACCGCGTAGTCCAGATTGCGCTTCTGCACGGCGGCCAGCCCCTTGTCGTAGAGCTCGCGGGTGCTGAACGGGATCAGGGTGATGGACTTCTCTGGCATGGGTTCAGTCTAGGAATGGGACCGGGCAAAGACAACTTCGTTCTGTTTACAAATGAAAACAAAAGTGCCGTTTCAGGCGCCTTGGAGGGCCTGGCGCCAAAGATCCAGCAGGCGGTCGGTGTGGTCGCTGGTGGGCAGTGGGTGGCCGTCGAGGCTGAGGACCGGAACCACCCCGAGGGAACTGAGCGTGACCAGAACCCCGTCCGCTGCGCGCAGTCCGGCGGAAGTCGTGGCGATTTCCTGGGCGGTCAGACCCGCTTCGGCGGCGTGATTCAGCAGGAACGCCCGGGTCACCCCGCCCAAGGCTCCGGCGGACAACGGCGGTGTGCAAAGCCGGTCGCCGGCCAGCCAGAACAGGTTCGCGCTGTCCGCCTCGGCGACCTCGCCGGCGGCATTCAGCAGCAGGGCCGCGTCGGCGTCGTGGTCCTCCGCCTCGATGCGGGCGAGAATGTGGGGCAGCTTGTTGGCCGACTTGATCTCCGTGAGCGGGTCGCCCAGGGGCAGGCGGACCGACGCGGTGAACAGGCGCCAGCCGGACGGTTGCGGCGGGAGCAGGTGTTGCGTCGCGACGAGGGTCGGAGAATCCGCGCCGCGAATGGAATAGCCCCGGCGTCCAAGGCCGCGGGACACATGGAGGCGCAGCACCGATTCCGGGGCGTGGTTCCGGCGCAGCAGTTCCGCGATGGCGGCTTCCAGTTCCGCTTGGCGGGGTGCCAGGCGAAGGCGGAGGTGGTCGGCGCCGATGAGCAGGCGGGCCCAATGCTCCGCCCACAGAAAGGGTCGGTGGTGGGTGACGCGCACGGTGGCGAACAGGCCGTCGCCATAAAGAAACGAGCGGTCGAACGCCGATACCTGAGCCTCCGCCGCCGGCAGGAACCGCCCGTTGATCCAAACGGTCGGCAGGCTGTGGACGGCGGCGGGCAGATCGCTCATGGGGTCGCGGGTCAGCCGGCGTTGCCCCGGATAATGGAAACCACGGCGGCGTCGGCACGAAGATACTTCGCTGCCGCCGCCCGGACCTGCTCGCGGGTCACGGCGGAGTAGCGTTCCTCCTCGGTCGCGGAGTGGCCGTAGCCGAGGCCGTAGAGTTCGTCGAGGGCCGTGCTCAGCGCGAGGCCGCCGAGGTCCTGCCGGGCGATCTTGCGCTGGCCGATGACCTTGGCCTTGGCGCGGGCGAGTTCCTCGTCGGTGAGGCCGTCGCTGGCGAGGGCCGCGGCTTGGGCGCGAAGTTCCGTTTCCACCAGATCAGCCTTTTCCGGGGCGGTGCCGCAGTAGAAGGCGAAGTAGCCCGGCGTGCGGCCGAGGAAGTTCGTCGTGCTCACGTAGTAGGCGAGGCCCAGTTCATCGCGGATGCGGACGAAGAGCCGTGAGCCCATGTCGGAACACGCCTCGTGGATCAGCTCCAACGCGCACCGGTCCGCGCTGTCGAAAGTCGTGCCGGGGTAACCCAGCGCGACGACCGCCTGTTCCTTGTCCCGCGTCTCGTCAAAACGCGATTGCCGGGCCGCCGGCTGGGCGCTGAGCGCGCCGAAGATCTGGCCGGGCTTCCAGTCCCGTAAGGCGGTTTCCAACGCCCCACGAACGGCGTCGGCATGGACATCGCCGAACACGGCCAGCACGGCGTTGTTCGGCACGATCAGGCGCTGGTGGTAGGACCGGAGATCGCCGGCCGACAGTTTGCGGACGACGTCCTCCGTTCCCAGCCCGTCGAGCCCGTAGCCGTTTTCACCGAACAGTCCGCGGCGCATTGCCTTGAAGGCGCATTGCAGCAACTGATCGCGTTGCCCGCGGATGCCGGCGAGCTGCACCTGCCGTTCGCGTTCCAGCGGTTCGGCCGGGAACGTCGGCCGCAGCAGCACGTCGGTGAACAATTGCAGGCCCGTCTCGAAGTCGTCCCGCATCACCTCGGCGCTCAGGCCGAAACTGTGGTTGCCGGCGTAGGGCTCCAGACTGCCGCCGAGACTCTCGATCTCCGTGGCGATCTCTTCGGCGGTCCGCGTGGGTGTGCCCTTGACCAGCATGCGCGAGAGCAGGGAGGTGATGCCGGTATTCAGCGTGGTTTCGGCGAGCAGGCCGCCGTTGAAGGCGAGGCGGAACTCGACGAACGGCAGGCGATGATCCTCCTTCACCAGCAGCCGCAGCCCGTTGGGCAGGTCGAATTTCTGCACCGGATGCTCGCTGAGCATTTCCACAGCGCTTTCCGCCTTGGGCGCGGCGCCGGTGGGCAGCAGCGCGTAGGCGGTGCGGCCGGTTTCCGTGAGGTATTCGTTGGCGACCCGGCAGAGATCCTCCGGCGTCAGGCGGCGGACCGCGGCGAGGTAACGCTCGGAGAAGTTCAGGTCGTGCGTGAGCATCCAGTTGCCGCCGAGGTCCTGGGCCTGCCCCTCCATCGTCTTGCGGGTGGCCAGCGTGCCGGCGGTGAACTGCTTTACGGCCTTGGCGAGCTCCGCGGCGGAGACGCGCTCCATCTTCACCCGTTCGACCTCGGCCAGCATCGCGTCGCGGGCGGCGGCGAACTTGTCGCCGTCGCACACGCCGCTTAGGCCGAAGAGTCCGGTTTGTCCCGGCGTGTAGATCCACGCGCTGACCGAGTGGGCGAGTCCCGCACGCTCGCGCACGGCCTGGAACAGCCGCGAACTGCGGCCCGAACCGAGCAGCGTCGCCAGCACGTCCAGCGCCGGCGTGTCCGGGTGCTGCACGTCGGGCATGTGCCAGGCGAGGTGGAAGTGGCCGAGCTCGACCGAGGATTCCTCCACGACCTCGCGCGTGTTCGTCTGCCGCGGTTCCGGCCGCAGCACGTTCGCGGGCACCGGCCTCGCGCCGTTGCCGGTGTAGGCAGTCTTGATCCACCCGAGAACTTCCTCTGACTGGAAGTCGCCGACGACCACGAAGAAGCAGTTGTTCGGCGCATACTTTTCCGCGTAGTAGCCCGCGATCTGTTCGCGCGAGAGGCGGTTGAAGATGTCCGTGAGGCCGATGATCGGGAAACGATACGGACTGCGCGTGTAGGCGACCTCAAACAGCCGCCGGCTCGAACGGCGCCCGGGGTCGTCATTGCCCATGTCCATCTCGCGCCGGATGACGTCGAGTTCCTTGACCAGTTCATCCGCCGGCAGCGTGGCGTGCTGCATGATGTCGCAGAGGATGTCCACGGCGACCTTCGCCCCGGTGTTCGGCGCGCTGATGTAGTAAACCGTGCGGTCGAACGACGTGTAGGCGTTCATGTAGCCGCCCGCCGCCTGCACGGCCTGGTCAATCTCCGCCCCGCCGCGGGTCGTGGTGCCCTTGAACAGCATGTGCTCGAGGACGTGGGAAAGGCCGGCGCCCAGCCACGCGCCCTCGTCAATGCTGCCTGCCCGGCACCACGCCTGCACGCTGACCACCGGTGCGCTGCGGTCCTCGCGCAGGATGACCTGCAGGCCGTTGTCGAGCGTCACGAGATTCACCCCGGGCGGCAGGGCGGGAATGGCGGCGGCGGCATCAACACGGGCGGAACTGGCGGACATCATGTGCGTGCGTCGAAAGTAGCGATTCCGACGTCCGCTCAAAGGGGAAACACGGTGAAGTCCGGCCGTGGCATTACGGGTGGCCGTTTCCGGAATCGGAGAGCCGGTCGGGTGGCGGCGATGAGCCTGATGATCGGGGGTGCCACGGTGGCCGCCCGTGAGCGCCAATTCACAGACATTCCGGGCGTGCGCAGTGGAGTTCGCACGGTCCACGAACAACCGGAGATGGCCGGCGCGGGACTACGGCTTCCGGAACGCCTTCACCTTGTCCACGAGCGCGGAGACGTCTTCCGCCGAAAGCTTCTCGGCGAACGGCGGCATCAGCTGTTTGCCCTTGTCGTCGCGCTTGCCTTCGCGGATCTGGCGGCTGATTTCCGCGTCTTCCGTCTTGCTCGCCGAAAGGTCCTTGGCCCCGAACTTCTTCGCGGCCGGCGTGTCCGCCCTGCCGTCCTTGCCGTGGCACAGGGCGCAATGCTGCTTGAACAGCGCGGCGCCATCGGCGGCCTGGAGGGACGCCGATGCCGGACAGACTGCGGCGAGAATCATGGCTGTAGTCAGCGAACGCATCCGCAGAGTCAGCCGGGTTTTCGCGGTGTGGGCAACGGGACAATCGGGTTCTGCCGGCGATGGGAATTGACCGTGACCTGTGTCATCGCCTGTGTTGCTGATTGCCATTGGAGGCGTTGAGTGGGGGCAGCTGATTGATCAGGACCAAGGGCCGGCTCCGGACCGTCCCGGGCAACCGGCGTTGGTCGGAGGCACGGAAAGATTCCGACCGCATCGGTGCAATAATTGACCTGAGTCAAATAACCGAAGCGAAACCGGGCCCAGACTTCCCTCGTCGTGAAAGTTCAGAGCCCGGATAAGTGCCGCCGTGGCCAGTGTGCCTCCCAGGAAATTATGTTTCCTGTCGTCGCCGCACTCCAGTTGGACACGGGCCATCCCTCCTGAACGACCACCGGAAAACCTCGCCCATGCGATCCATGAACCCCATCAACCAAAGCATCAACGGCAGCCTGCTGGTGCTCGCCGTCGGCGCGCTGGCCCTTCGGGCGGAAGACAAGCCCCTGGCGCCGGCCCCGGCCAGCCCTGTGCCGCCGGGCGGAAACGCCGCCGGCTCCCTCACCGAAGCCTTTACCAAGGGCAAATTCAGCCTGAACGCCATGCTCCGGTATGAGTATGCCGATCAGAGCAACCTGCAGGAGTCCCACCTGCTTTCCCTCCGCCCCCGCTTCGGTTTTGCCACGGCCAGCTACCATGGATTTCAGGGAATGATTGAGGCGGAACATCTCCAGGCGCTCACCGATCAGGACCTTTACAATGCCGCCGGCTCGAATGATCAGCCGGGGCGGACCGTCATCGCGGATCCGGAAACCACCGAGCTGAATCAGGCATGGCTCAGCTACAGCAACTTCGATTCGGTGCTGAAGGCCGGACGCCAACGCATCGTGTTCGACAACTCCCGGTGGGTGGGGGACGTGATCTGGCGGCAAAACCAGCAGACCTATGACGCCGTGCGCCTGGACAATTCGTCTCTGGAGAATCTCAGCCTGAGCTACAGCTACGTCTGGCACGTCAACCGAATCTTTGGCGACGTGGCGGGACTGCCCGCGGGCAACCAGGACTACGATTCGGAGTCGCACCTGCTCCATGCCGAATACACCGGGTTCAAATGGGCCAAGCTGGTGGCCTATGCCTATCTGCTGAACTTCGAGCACACCGCTCCGGCCATCCGCAACAATTCGAGCGCCACCTATGGCGGTTATGCCCAGGGGGCATGGAACTGGGACAAGGAGAAGACCGGCAAAGTCAACTATCGGGGTGAGTTTGCCTGGCAGACTGACTACGGCAACAGCGCGGCTGATTACTCCGCCCCGTTTGTCGCGGGTGAAGTGACGGTGGATTACAGCCGCTTTACCCTGGGGGCCGGCTATGAGTTTCAGGGCACGGACAACAACCAGAGCCTCCGCATGCCGTTCTCCACGCTGCACGCTTTCGACGGCTGGGCCGACGTGTTTCTGACCGCTCCCGCGCCGTCCAACGGTCTCCAGGATCTCTACGCGGTGGCGGCGGTGAAGCTGCCGTATGAGATTCCGCTGAGGGTGCTCTACCACCAGTTCTATTCAGCCAAAGGCGGGGCGGATTACGGACATGAGCTCGACGCGGTGGTGAGCCGCAAATTTGGGAAACACTTCACCGCGTTGGTGAAGTATGCCCACTACGAGGGCGGTGATGCGGTCCAGTTTGCCGCGCCCCCCGCCGCCCCGGCGGGTGCCTTCGACAAGGATGTGTTCTGGGCCCAGGTCGAGTTCAACTTCTGAGGTCTGAAAGGCTCCGGGACCGGTCCCGATCCGCGCGGTGATGCGCTGGCCCGGGATCCGGTTGCCAGCGGTCAAGCCAGTCGGCGGCGGAGCCGGCTGACGTTTCCGGGTTGTCGGTAAATTCATCACGCTGTCCTTGCTCATGGCTGTCTCCATTTGCCCGATTCCACCCGGCTCCAGGATTGTTCACCTGTTCGTTTCGCCCGGACACAATTACGTCGGGCGTTTCGGCCGCGAACCGGGGTGCCATCCTATGCTGGAACGGGCGGAGGTTTCGTGCGTGGCCGGGCACGGGTTGGTGGGCGACCGCTATTTCCGGAACGACCCGTCGGCCAAGGGGCAGATCACGTTCTTCGCCGAAGAGGTGTTTGCCGCCCTGCGTTCCGCGCTGCCGGAGGCTGGCCTGTCTCCGGCCGCGGCCCGACGCAACGTCGTCACCTCCGGCGTGGACCTGAACGAGCTGATCGACGAGGAGTTCGTGATCCAGGGAGTGCGGTTTCAAGGCGTCGAAGAATGCCGGCCCTGTGATTGGATGAATCGCGCCTACTGCGCCGGAGCCCGGGATATCCTGGCGGGCCGCGGCGGCCTGCGGGCCAGGATCCTCTCTGACGGCATTCTGCGGGTGGGCGGAATGACCGGAGCGGACGCGGTTGTGAATTGTTTGACCAAGGTCAATTCGGCGGACCGGAACCGATGGTATGTAGGCGCCGGAACTTCCGTGAATCCCTGAGCAACCAATCCCCTGTCACCGATGAAACTGCCGGCATTGATTCGAACCGCCTTGGGCGGTGGCCTCGCCCGGGGTTGGCGTCTGGGTTCACGTTCCCCGGCCGGGGCAGTTGCCTTGGCCGGCGGTATTGGCCTGATCGCCTTGCTGCTGGTCCACGCCCAAGGGGTTCCGATCGCGCCGCCAGCAGCCACCAATGCGCTGCCCAGAATGCCGGTCGTTCCGCGGCCGCCGGCTCAGCAGCCACCGGTGGGATTGGCTGCCGATGCCTATTTGGACAAGACGCCGCCGCGTGAAACGAAGGGCCTTGATCTGGTCAAACTCGGTTGGACCTACAACTGCATGGAGTGCCACAAGCTGTTCCCGGCCAAGTGGCACTACGACCGGCCGATGAACGAGCACAAGGATCTCAAGCTCGACCACGGCAACAACCGCTTTTGCCTCAATTGCCATCACCCGAAGAACCGCAACGCCTTTGTCGATTACGACGGTGCGGAAATCGCCCAGGCCGACGTGGTGCAGCTCTGCGCCAAGTGCCACGGCCCCACCTACCGCGACTGGCAGGCGGGCGTGCACGGCCGGCAGAATGGCCATTGGGATGCCAAGAAAGGCGACAAGACCAAGCTGCGCTGTATCCAGTGCCACGATCCGCACGCACCCAACTTCCAGGCCATGAAACCGCAGCCGGCCCTGGTCTATCCGCCTCGGGCCGCCCATCAGCCCAAGGCTGCCGGAGCTGCCCAACACTGAGCCGCGCATGAACGAAATCCCGGCCAATCAACAAAGTCCGCGGACGCTGGAACAGGTTTACCGCCCGTTGAACCGGCGCACCTTCCTCAAGGGCGGCGCAGCGACCGTTGCCGGCATGGCGGGTTTGGTGGCGGCTCTAAAACCGCTGCTCGCGCTCGAAAAGGGCGACCTCACCTTGGACGACCTGCTGCAGAAGCATTATCGCGAGCTCAAGCCGGACGAACTCCAACGCATCCTGAAATCGCTCGCGGACAAATGTGAGCAGGAGCGCGGCGTGCGTCCGAATCTGCGCGACCTGAAGCCACTCGACGGGGTGGAGTTCGGCTACGCGCTGAATCTGACCCGGTGTGTGGGCTGCCGTCGCTGTGCCCACGCCTGCCTCAAGGAGAACAACCAGTCGCGCGACCGCTGGGACGACATTGAGATGTCCTACATTCGCGTGTTGGAGATGAACAAGGGCGCGATCAACGTCGAGACCTCCAATCACTACTACGCGCCCGAGACCGTTCCGCAGAAAGACAAGTATTACCTGCCGGTGCAGTGCCACCAGTGCCGGCAGTCGCCCTGCACGAAGGTCTGTCCGGTGCAGGCCACTTGGCAGGAGAAGGACGGCGTGGTGGTCGTGGATTACAACTGGTGCATCGGCTGCCGCTACTGCATGGCCGCCTGCCCCTACGATGCGCGGCGCTTCAACTACAAGAAGCCGACCATCGAGAAGGCTGCCATCAATCCGAACCAGGGCTACCTCAGCAACCGCCTCCGGCCGAAGGGCGTGGTGGAGAAATGCACCTTCTGCCTGCACCGCACACGAGAAGGCAAGTATCCCGCCTGTCTTGAGGTCTGCCCCACGGGCGCCCGGGTGTTCGGCAACCTCCTCGATCCGGACAGCGAGATTAACTACATCCTCAATAACAAGCGTGTTTACGTCCTGAAGGAGGAGGTCGGAACCCTGCCGCGCTTCTACTACTTCTTCGACAAATGAGAGCCTACCTCACGTTCATCTGGCGGATTTGGCTGCTCTCTTGGACCGGCAACAGGCGCTATTACGCGTGGATGGGACTGCTCACGGTCGTGGCAGTTATCGGGGCCAACGCCTGGGCGCACCAGTTTGTGGAAGGCCTGCAGACCACGGGACTGACGAACCAGGTGAGCTGGGGCGCCTACATCGCGAACTTCACCTTCCTGGTCGGTGTCGCGGCCGCGGCCGTGATGCTCGTGATCCCCGCCTACATCTACAAAAAGGAGCACATGCACGAGGTCGTGCTCTTCGGCGAACTGATGGCCATCGCCGTGATCGTGATGTGCCTGCTGTTCGTCACCGTGGATCTGGGCCGGCCGGACCGGTTCCTGCACATGATCCCGCCATTCGGCGTGTTCAATTTTCCCGGGTCCATCCTGTCCTGGGACGTGATCGTGCTGAACGGCTACCTCCTCCTGAACCTGCACATCGCCGGCTACCTGCTGTATTGCCGCTACCATCAGCGCAAGCCGACGAAGAGGTTCTACATCCCGTTCGTGTTCCTCTCGATCTTCTGGGCCGTGAGCATCCATACGGTCACGGCCTTCCTCTACGTCGGCCTGGCCGGTCGCCCCTTCTGGCATCACCCGCTGGTGCCGGCGCGCTTTCTGGCCTCCGCGTTTGTGGCCGGCCCGGGGCTGATGATCCTGGCATTCCAGATCATCCGGAAGGCGATGCGCTTCCACATCGGCGACGCGCCCATCGTCACGCTGCGGATGATCATGACCGTCGCGATGCTCATCAACATGTTCCTCCTTGGGAGCGAGCTGTTCACCGAGTTTTACTACCCGACCCAGCACGCGGCCTCGGCGCACTAACTGTTCTTCGGCCTGCACGGCCACAGCGGGCTGGTGCCGTGGATTTGGAGCGCGATTGCCCTGGATCTGCTCGGCCTGGTGCTGCTGGTGAGCCCGGCGAGCCGGAACATTGCCTGGCTCAACGTCGCTTACGTCGTGTGCTTCGTCGGTATCTGGATTGAAAAGGGCATGGGCCTGATCATTCCCGGCTTCGTCCCCACGCCGCTCGGCCAGATTGTCGAATACCTGCCGTCGCTCAACGAAACACTCGTCTGTCTCGGTATCTGGGCCCTCGGGGCGCTGATGTTCTCGTGGATGGTCCACGTCGCCGTCCCGATCCTGAACGGCAGCCTGCGCGCCCAGCCCGACCTCCCCGCTTCTCCGGAATCTCCCGCCCTCAAGTCATGAAAACTCGATCCACGCCCCTGATTGTTCTCGCCTTCGCGCTGCTGGCCGCGCTGCTGCCGGCCCGGGCGGGATTCACCCTCAAGGAACTCTCGCCGCAAAGCATCGCGTGTGCGGCGTGCCACAAGAAGGAAAGCCCGGTCATCTACGAGCAGTGGGGTTCTTCGCAGCACTTCCGCGGCAACATCGGCTGCTTCGAGTGCCACACCGCGAACGAGAAGGATTCGGACGCCTACGAGCACTATGGGCAGTTCATCTCGACCATCGTGTCGCCCAAGGACTGCGCCCGCTGCCATGAGCGCGAGGTGCAGGAGTTCAGCGACTCGCACCACGCCAAGGGCGGCCGCATACTCGGTTCCCTCGACAACACGCTGGCCGAAGTGGTCGAGGGCAACAACGCCTTCAAGACCACCGCGTTCCCGCACGGCGTCAGCGCCGCGGCGGTCAACGGCTGCTGGCAATGCCACGGCGGCGAGGTGAAGGTGCTGCCCACCGGACGGCTCGACCCCGCCACGTGGCCCAACACCGGCATCGGCCGCATCAACCCCGACGGTTCTGAAGGCTCCTGCACGGCCTGCCATTCCCGGCACTCGTTCAGCTCCGCCCAAGCCCGCACGCCCGACACCTGCGGCAAATGCCACATGGGACCCGACCACCCGCAGATCGAGATCTACAACGAGTCCAAGCACGGCATCGCCTACCGGGCCAACGTGGACAAGATGAACCTGGCCAGCCCGAAGTGGATTGTCGGCGAGGACTATTCCGCCGCCCCCACCTGCGCGACCTGCCACATGTCCGCCACCAAGGACCAGCCGGTCACGCATGACATCGGCATGCGCATCTCGTGGAACAACCGGCCCGAAATCTCCATCCGGCCCGAGGTTGGCGACGCCAAACTCAACCTGCCCGGAAAGGATGTCCCCTGGGACAAGCGCCGCGCGAACATGGTCAACGTGTGCATCAACTGCCACAACACGAACTACGTCGGTGCCTTTTACACCCAATACGACGGACTCATTGACCTGTATCACGACAAGTTCGCCAAGCCCGGTCTTGCCCTCTACAAGGCCGCCAAGCCGCTCCTCGCCGGACCGCAGTTCACCAGCAAGCTCGACTTCATCTGGTATGAGATCTGGCATCATGAGGGGCGCCGTGCCCGCCACGGTGTGTCCATGATGGGGCCTGACTACACGCACTGGCACGGCACCTACGAGGTCGCCAAGCATTTCTACTCGGAATACATCCCTGAGCTGCAGGAGCTTGTCCACAAGCACATGGGCTCGACCGATGCGGCCAAGAAGCAGGCGGCCGAAGCCCTCAACAAGCTGCTCGATGACACGCTGAACGGCGACAACCACAAGTGGTCGCTGGGCAAAATGGACCCCGAGGAGAAAGCGCGCCGCGAGAAGCAGGTGAAGGAGTTCCAGCAACGCTACGCCAAGTAACCGTCCCCACGCCGCCACGGTCACCACGGCCGTGGCGGCAGCCCTTTCCCGCCATGCCTGTCTCCGCCTATGTCGTCCGCTGCGCTCCTGAGGATCAGTCCCGGTTGCGCGCTGAACTTGCCGGTCAACCCGGAATTGAGCTGGGCGAGTCCGCGTCCACCGGTTTCCCGGTCGCCGCGGACACGCCCACCAACCGCGCGGCCGCCGAACTGGGCGAGCGGCTGCAGCACCTGCCCGGCGTGAAGGCCGCGGTGCTCGTTTACCACAACTTCGAGGACGTCGCTGACGATCCCGCCGAAGCCACTGTGCCCGCCCCCTGAACCCGCTCCCGTCATGCTCTCCAACCGCCGTGATTTCCTGAAACAGGCCGCGCTGGCCGCCGCCTCCAGTGTGCTCGCCGGCACCATGATCCGCCCCGCCCAGGCCGCCGAGGGCGCCGACGGGCTCGTCTGGCAGAAGGCGCCCTGCCGCTTCTGCGGCACCGGCTGCGGTGTGATGGTCGGCGTGAAGGACGGCCGCGTCGTCGCCGTGCAGGGCGACCTGGAGAACCCCGTCAACCGCGGCCTGCTCTGCGTGAAGGGCTACCACGCCGGTGTCGCCCTCTACGGCAAGGACCGCCTCACGACGCCGCTTATCCGCAAGGACGGCCAGCTCACGCCCGCCTCGTGGGAGGAAGCCATCGAAGCCATCGCCCGGCACATTCTCAAGGATCCTTCCAAGTTCTCTTTCTATGGCTCCGGCCAGTGGACCATCCCCGAGGGCTACACGGTGATGAAGTTCATGAAGGGCGGTCTCGGGAACAACCACGTGGACCCCAACGCCCGCCTCTGCATGGCCAGTGCGGTCGTCGGCATGGTCACCACTTACGGCGTGGACGAGCCCAGCGGCTGCTACGACGACCTCGACACCGCCGACACAGTGATCCTCTGGGGCAACAACCCCGCCGAGATGCACCCGGTGCTCTGGTCCCGCATCGTGGACCGCCGGCTCAAGGGCCAGAAGGTCGAGATCATCGACCTCGGCACCCGCCGGACGCGCAGCACCGAGGAGGCGGACCATTACCTCGAATTTACCCCGCAGGGCGACCTCGCCATCGCCAACGGCATCTGCCACGCGCTGGTGAAGTCCGGCGAGCTCGACCGCGACTGGGTCACCAAGCACTGCAACTTCCGCAAGGGGGGCGACGCGGACGGCGAGGCGATGACCTTCGAGGACTACGCGAAGTGGCTGGAAACCTACACGCCGGAGTTCGTGCAGAAGGTGGGCGGCATCCGCCCGGCGCAGCTGCAGCTGCTGGTGGACCGCTTCGCCGATCCGAACCGCAAGATCGTCTCGCTCTGGTGCATGGGCATGAACCAGCACACGCGCGGCACCTGGATCAATAACCTCGTTTACAACGTCCACTTCCTCAGCGGGAAGTTCGGCAAGCCCGGCAGCACGGCCTTTTCGCTCACCGGCCAGCCCAGCGCGTGCGGCACCTGCCGCGAGGTGGGCACGCTGGGCCACGCGTTGCCCGGCGGGCGCATTGTCGCGAACGAGGATCACCGCAAGCAGTGCGAGGAGCTCTGGAACATCCCGGCCGGCCGCATCGGCGCGAAGCCCGGCCACCACGCCGTCGCGCTGTTCGACGCACTGCAGAAAGGCGACCTGACCGGCGCCTGGGTGCAGGTCACGAATCCGGCGCAGTCCATGCCCAACCTGAACGGGCTGACCAGCAAGCTGAAGGAGCGCTTCCTGGTGGTCTCCGACATCTATCCGACCGTCACGACCGACCAGGCCGCGGTGGTGCTGCCCTCGGCGATGTGGGTCGAGAAGAACGGCATGTTCGGCAACAGCGAGCGACGCACCCAGCAGTGGTTCAAGATGATCGAGCCGCCGGGCCAGGCCCGCGACGATGTCTGGCAGGTCATCGCCGTGGCCCGGCGCCTGTTCGAGCTGGGCCATCCGGGCATGAAGAACAAGGACGGCGACTTCCTGTTCACCTTCAAGGGTGCCGACGGCAAACCCGTGGAGCTGTGGAAATGGGATGTGTTCCGCCAGACCAACGCCGACCGGCTGCTCTTCGAGGAATACCGCCCGTTCACGGCGATGAAGAAGTATTCGCTCGCTCCCTATGACGAGCTGGTGAAATCGCGCGGCCTGCGCTGGCCCGTGGTGAAGACGCCCGAAGGAACCTGGAAGGAAACCGCGCGCCGGTTTGTCGAGGGCGAGGATCCCTACGTGAAGCCCGGCAGCGGCGTGGACTTCTACTGGGGCAGGCTCAAGGACGGCAAGGCGCTCATCTGGGCGCGTCCCTACGAGGCACCGCCGGAAGTGCCCGATGAGAAGTTCCCGTTCTGGCTCCGCACCGGCCGCGTGCTGGAGCACTGGCACCCCGGCACGATGACCCGCCGCGTGCCGCAACTGCACCGCGCCATGCCGCGCGCCTACGTCGAGCTGAACCCCGGCGATGCCGCCCGGCTAAACATCTCGACCGGCGACAAGGTGAAGCTCAGCTCCCGCCGCGGCGAACTGGTGCTGCCCGCGTGGATCAACGGCCGGTCCACGCCCGCGCGCGGCGCCGTCTTCGTGCCGTTCTTCGCCGAGGAATCCCTGATCAACCTCGTGACGTTGGAGGCGCACTGCCCGCTCTCCAAGGAACCCGACTACAAGAAGTGCGCCGTGGCCGTGGCCAAGGTCTAGGAGGTCACCATGAAAAACCCGCGTGTGCTCGCCGCCGGCGTCCTTGCCCTGCTCGCCGGGTGGTTCTTGCTCCGGGCCGCCGAACCGCCCGCCGGCCAGCCCGTGCCTGGCACCGGTGGGCCACGGTCCTTCGCCCAACCGATCCGTCCCGATCCGGTGGGCACGAACGTCACGGCCAACCGCTCCTTCTGGGGCGCGCCCCCGGTGATGCCGCACGGCTTTGCCGGCGACCGCGACGGCCACTACTGCCTCGAATGCCACGCCCGCAAAACGCGCATCGAGAAGCGCCAGCAGGCCATCGCCCCGGTGCCGCACGCCGAATACACCCAGTGCCAGCAATGCCATGTGAAGGGCGCCGACTGTTCCGGCGCGGTGTTCCGTGAAAGCGCCTTCGTGGGGTTGGACTTTCTAGGCAAAGGCACCCGGGCCCACGCGCTCGCACCGCCCACGATCCCGCACAAGACCTTCATGCGCGACAACTGTCTCTCCTGCCACGGCCTGGCCGGCAAGCAGCGCATCAAGTCGCCGCATCCTTACCGCAGCCAGTGCCAGCAATGCCACGTCCCGGACGCAACCAAGAACCACGACCGCCCGGTGCCGTGGAGTGAGCTGAAGGGGGAGTTTTAGTCGGCGCGCATCTGCAATCTCGCCAGCGCGGGTCGCAGAACGGAATTCTACCGCGGTGAGCACTCCCGATCCCATTGCCGACCTGCGCCGGATGTCGCCCGAGGAACTGACCCGACTCGGCGAGGACAGTCTGCGCGATCACCTGCTGGCCCAGGCCGTAGTGGCCCACTGCCGCTACGGTCCGGACGTCTCCCAGCGGCTGGAGGCCCTGCTGCGTGATCCGGAATGCGTTCGTTACCCGACGCGCCTCGTGTTCGAGTTCGGCGAGATGGGCATGCACCAATTCGCTCAACCCGACATTGACTGGCGCAATACCGACACGGACGGCCGCGTGCTTTACGTGCGTCCGGTGCTCCGGGACCGACCGGAACAGATCGCCTTGGCGGCGGCCTACATGATTCCCGTCCTGAACTACGGCGACCTGGTCAACGACACCCACTGCATCAGCTACGGCGCCACCGTGCTCGGGTTGACCGAAGCCGAATTCTACACCCGCATTTGCCACCTGGCCGAGGAGTGTGGCGCGGAAGTTCGCATGGTCGGGGCGCAGGAAGGCGGCTGCTGCGGCTCCGGTGAATGACTTGATCGGGTTCGGAGACAATGACACAGCCGAAATGAAAAGCGCCCCGGGTTGACAAGGCGCTTTCGGCAGGACCGGAACTGGAGAAGCCGGCCTCAGTTCCCCACGTATTCGCGCGGATCGGTGACGCGGCCGGTCAGGGCGCTGGCGGCCACCGTCGCCGGGCTGGCGAGATAGACTTCGCTTTCCTTGCTGCCCATGCGGCCGGGGAAGTTGCGGTTCGTGGCACTGATGCACTTGAGGCCGCCCTGGTTCATGCGGCCGAAGGTGTCCACCGGGCCGCCGAGGCACGCGGCGCAGCCGGCGTTCTCGGTCATGCGCACGCCGGCTTCCTCAAGGATCTGCCAGATCGTCTGGTGGCCCCAGCGCGTGGACTGGAGATCGCGCACGATGTCCGGCGTCGCGGGCACGCCGAAGGTGTCGATGACCACCTTTTTGCCGCGCAGAACACGGGCGAATTCCACGAAGTCGCTGGTCTTGCCGCCGGTGCAGGAGCCGACATAGGCCCGGTCCAGCTTGAGGTGGGACAGTTCCTTCGCGGTCTTGCGCTGGCCGGGATCGGGATGGCACGCGACCGTCGGCTCGAGCTTCGACAGGTCCACGACGGTCTCGTAAACGAACTTCTGGTCGGCGTCGGCCTCGACCGGCTCGTAGCTTTGCTTGGTGCCGTTCAAGCCGGTGCGGGCGTTGACGTATTCCGCGGTGCGCGCGTCGAACGGGAAGATGCCGTTCTTGCCGCCGGCCTCGATGGCCATGTTGGCGATGGTCATGCGGTCGTCCATCGAGAGCGTGGCGATGCCGGAGCCGTCGAACTGCATCGCGCGGTAGGTCGCGCCGTCGAAGCCGATCTCGCCGATGATGTGCAGGATGATGTCCTTGGCCATGACGCCGGGCTGGAGTTTGCCCTCGAGGCGGAAGCGCATCGTCTCGGGCACCTTAATCAGCAGCTTGCCGGTGCCCATGACGAAGCCCGCGTCGGTATTGCCGATGCCGGTGGCGAACTCGTTGAACGCGCCGGCCATGCAGGTGTGGGAATCGGTGCCGAAGAGGACTTCGCCGGGCCGGGTGTGGCCTTTGGCGGGGAGTGCGGCGTGGCAGACGCCGGCATAGTTGGAACCGAACTGGCGCTTCAAGTTGCCCTTGGCGGCATCGAATTTCCAGGCGCCGCTCGGGTCGTCAATGACGTCGTAGAAGTAGGGCAGTCCCTGCTCGCGGGCGAAGTCGCGGAGGATGTCCACGTTGCGGTTCGAGAGGCTGTCGGCGGTGAAGATGTAGTGGTCGGGGATGATGACGACGCGGTTGCGGTCCCAGACCTTGGCCGTCTTGCCGAACTCGCGCTTGAACACACCGATGGTCCCCGGTCCGCACACGTCATGGGTCATCAGGACATCGGCATTCACCCAGATGTTGTCGCCGGCCTGGACGGACGCTTTGCCGGCGGCGCGGGCGAGGAGTTTTTCGGTCAACGTCATTGCCCGGGCAACCTAGCGGGCGGAAGCCGGACCGTGCAACGGGATGTTGGCCGATCTCTTCGCGCGGGGTGCTTCGACGAAGTTGCCGCGAGGTGCCGGCACCCGCATCCGGCAGCCCGAAAGATTTGCTGCAAGATTTTCCCGGACCGGTGCATTTTACCAATGATGCCCCGCACTTCTGCCACCAGCCAACGGGCCTTCAGCTTCGAAAAGCTCCTCGCGCTCCGCTTTTCGCCGGATGTTCGCCAGTGGATCCGGACCCGGGCCGATGTGCTCGGCACGGCCATCGGCTACCGGATGGCCGGCAACAAGCCCACCGGCGAGCTCGCCCTGCTCGTGTTCGTCCGGCGCTAGCTGGCGGCCATCGCGGATCCGGGCCGCCGACGCGAGGCGGAGGCGGCGCTGGGCGACGCGTTGATCAAGCACACGGGCGAGGATTGGGTGCAGGTCGGCGGGCAATTGATGCCCATTGACGTCGTCTCCGCCGAGGAGCCGGAACAGGTCATTCCCGAAGATGATCCGGCCGGGGAACCGGAGCCCGGCGGGTTGAACGGCCCGTTCCGGCCCGGGAGCCGCATCGTGTCATCCGCGGGTGGCTTTGGAACGGTGACGGCCATCGTGTCGCACCCGGGAACCGGGACCGTGGGGGTGGTGACCTGTGCCCATGTCGCGCCGCGGGCGGGCCTGCCCATGTCCTTCGCGGACGGCTTCACGCTCGGCGAGGCCGGCGAGCCCACCGCCAGGATCGCCGTCGCGGACCGCTGGCCGGGCCTCGAAATCCGCGCGGTCGCCGACGAGTCCTGGGCGGTGGATGCGACCTTTGTGCCGCTGCGTCCGGAAGTGCGCCTCCGGCTGGAACAACGCGGCGTGTTGCGGAACGCCGACGCGCGACCAGCCCCGCTGAACACGCTGCCTCCCGCCCGGTTGCTCGGTCAGCGCGTCAACCTCTTCGGCCAGGCCACCGGGCGCCGGACCGGTTTCATCCGGGCGCTGGCCTTCGAATGGTTTTCGGCGGCGGGGAGCCATCTGTTTGCCGATTACCTCATCCAGCACGCCGGACCTCAGGGCGACAACGTTTCCGAACCGGGTGACAGCGGCAAGCCGGCCTACACCCAGGACGGGCGGCTGGCGGCTCTGGTCTGGGATGGAACCCGGCGGCGCCTGGGCGGCTTCCCGGAAACCACCTGGGCGGCGGCGACCGACGCGGCGTTTGCCTTCCAGCGGCTGAAGGTGTTGGCGTTGGATTATCCGCCGGCCTAGCCGTGCCCGGCAGCCGCCACCTGCGCCGACTCTATCCTTTTTCCGACCGTCCCCCCATCACCCCAAAATTCCATCCCAGCCATGAGCAAAAAATCCAATACCATCACCCTGAAGTTCCCCCTCGACGGCGCCCCGCCCAAGAAGTCGTCCGTGATCACGGCCTTTGATGCCACCGAGGGTTTCGCCCGGGTCGAAGTGACCCAGAAGCAGGAGGCTTACAACATCTATGTCATCGGCGTTGGCCCAGCCTTCTCGGCGCCCTGCGACCGCCAGCAGGACTGGCAGGTGCTGGACGGCGAGTTGGAAGTGAGGTTCGGCAGCGAAAAAAAGACCGTGTCGGCGGGCGGGAAGATCCAGCTTGAATTCGGTGAAACCTACACGTTCAAGGTTCTGAAAGGTCCGGTGATTGTGAACGCCGGGATTGGCGGCGGACAGGGCGGTCCGGGCAACCAGACGCCGCCGATCATCCGTTGACCGCCAACGCCCCGCGGTCGCTCATCGCGGCGCACGCCACAGGACCACTCGGCCGTCTTCGGTCAAGGCGGCCAGTGCCCGGCCATCCCCGGAAAACCGCAGCGAACTGATGCCGGTTTCACCCCCGGCGGCGGCTCGGCGGTCCGGCCGTTCGCGCAGCAGCGGAAACAGCGGCTCCGGTTGCCAGAAGATCACCTGCCCGTCGAATCCGCCGGAAACGAGCCGCTGGCTGTCCGGCGAAAACGCCAGTGCCTCCACCGAACGTGCGTGGATGCGGGCCGCGAGCCGGCGCCGCCCCGTCGCGAGATGGTCCACCAGCACGCTGCCATCCAGCAGTCCCGCGGCCAGCCATCGGCCGTCGGCCGACCAGGCAAGCGACGTGATGGTCGTTGGTGGTGGGAGCAGCCGGGGCGGTGGAACTTGGCGTCCGTCGAGGCGGGTGAACCGCAGGTCTCCGGCCCAACTCGCGGAGGCAAGCACCCCCTCCGTCGCCGGAGAAGTCCAGGGCGGAGACCCGGGCAGTGTGAATGGGACCCAATCCGACCGGCTGCGCCGACTCCTCCCGCCAGACTTGAATGGCCCCGGTTTCGAAGCCCATCGCCAACTGGCCGGCGGCGGCCCGCAGGGCGGTGGGCTGGTAGTTGGTCGCGGCCAATTCCAACTGGGTGCGGCGGCGGAGTTCGCCGCCCGGCCAGCCCCACTCACGAAGACCGTTGGAGACATCCAGCGACCAGAGGACCCGGCCGTCCGGATTGAATTCCAGGGGGTGAAATGCGGCGCGCAGCGCGGCGGCGGAGGACAGCAGGTTGGTGGCGGCCAGCCGGGCGAGGGAGTTGTCGGCGAGGGTGGCGAGCAGCTGTCCACCGTCGGGCGCGAACAGAACGTCACCAAAGATGTCGGCCCGCGCACCGGTGACTTCCCGGGACCGGGAAGGGGGTGTCGGGGGACCAGATCCGGACCTCGCCGTCATTGTCCGCGGAGACGATCCGCGTTCCGCCTGCGAGCCAGGCGACCGTGTTGACGGCGGCGGTGTGGCCGCGCCAGGTGCGGAGCCGCGTTCCGCCGGCGACCGACCATAGGCTCACGGTCTGGTCCGCGCCCGCCGTGGCCAGCAGGTTTCCGGCCGGCGCGAAGGCGAAATCATTCACGCGGTCCGTGTGGGCGGTGAGCGCATGTTCGAGCCGGCCGGTTTGGGCATCGAGCAGCCACACGGTGGCGCCGCCGAAACTCACGGCGAGATGCCGGTCGTCCGGGGAAAACCGCGCCAGGCGGATGCGGTTGGTCGGGTTCAGCCGCCAGCGAAGGCCGCCCCGGTTCAGGTCCCACAGTTCCAGCCGGCGGAACCGTTCGAGGCCCGCCTCGCGCTCAAATTCGAGCGCGACCTGCATCGCTCCGGGGCTGAGTGTGGCCGCGCCGAGGTAGGCGCCGAGTTTGGGCACGGCGATCGTGCGCAGGGCCGCGCCATCGGAGCGCCGGCGCAAGGTGAGGACAAAATTGGTGGCCGCGGAGTCCACCAGGAGTCCGAACGCGCCGTCCGGCGTGGCATCCAGCAGGACCCGGCTTCCGGAAAGCCGCGTTACGTTGGTCTGTCCCGGAGGCAGCGTTCCCCAGCCGTCGCCGAGGCCGACGACCAAGGTGCCGTCGTTGGCAACGGCATGGATATTTCCTCTTACCGCCAGGCGGTGCAGCGTCCCGGCGGCGGGACGCCATTCCAGCAGGCTGTCTGAGTCGTCTTCGACGATGACGCCGGCGCCGTCGGGCGCCGTTCTGAACCGGCGGACGGAGCGGTTGCCGAGCCGAAACACTTCCGCGGGATCGCCCCGGAGTTCGTCGCGCAGGGCAAACCATTCAAAGCCCCGCGGGTCGGACTTCCCCGGAGCCGGTTCGTGCGCGGCCAACGCCATCCGGGCGGCCCGAAAGTCCCCCTGATCCAGCCCGCGCCGCGCAACGCTGAGGTCGGCGCGATAGAGTGCCGACCGGGTCTCCGTCCGCTCGCGCTCGACCGCCCGCCCGCGCCACGCGAGCAGGCCGGCAACGACCAGGGCCAGCCCTGCGCCCGCGGCGGTGATTCACGCGAGCCGCCGCCAGCGCCGTCGCGCCGCCTCATGGGCCGCCACGGAACGGCCCGCGGCGAGCAGTTCCAAATCCTGCGCCAGCAGTTCCGCGCCGGCGTAGCGCCGGTTGGGTGCCACGGCGCACGCCTTGAGCAGCACCACGTTCAGTTCGGCCAGGTCGTGCGCGTCGGCGCGGGCGGGAGCGTCCGGAGGCAGGCGCGGGAACTCGGTCGGCGCGAGTCCGGTGACCAGTTCGTAAAGCACCTTGCCCAGGCTGTAGAGATCCGCCGTCTGGGTGCCCGGGCCCTCCGGTGGCGCGTAGCCCGGGGTGCCCACGGAACTCAGCGTCGCTTCGCTGGAGGAAACCAGCCCGACGTCGGCCAGCTTGGGCACGCCCTGCACAAGGATGATGTTCGACGGCTTGACGTCGCGGTGGATGAGGCGGTGGTGGTGCAGCAGGGAGAGGGCGCGGGCGAGCTGGGCCCCGAGGCGGATGACTTCGCCTGCCGGCAGCACCTTCCGCCGGCAGAGGAGTTCCTTGAGCGTGAGGGCAACATAGTGCTGCGGGTTGAACTCGTCCGTCGCGGTGGCATCGTCCGCCAGCTCCATCACGTAGTAAAACCGCCCCGCCGTATCGTCGCGTCCGACGTGCAGCAGCGCGAGCTGGCTCGGCTGCCCGAGCGCCGCGCGCTGGTAGCGGCGGATGCCGTTGAACTCACGGAGAAAGGGGCGGTCGTCCGTGAAGGTCGCCCGGTCCACGATCTTGATGGCGCGCCAGAGGCCCGTCACCGAGCGCGCCAGCCACACCTCACCGTAGCTGCCGCGTCCAATCGGCCGGACCAGTTCGAAATCGGGGATCGTGGGGACGGGTTTCATTCAAGCTCGGCCCGCAGCCGGTGGAGTTCCTCCCGAAACCGTTTTCCGACCCGGTTCTTGATGACGTAGACTTGGGCGGACGTGATGCGGAAGAAGCCCGCAACCTTGTCCACCGGCCAGCCTTCAAGCAGGTGCAGCTGATAGAGCTGGAGGTGCTGCTCGTTGACCTGAAGGCGCAGGCGGTGCAGAGCGGCGTGCAGCAGTTCGCGCCGGGCCACCCGTTCCAGCTCCGCAGCCGGATCATCCGTGACGGCGGGCTCTGGCGGGGCCGGGGAGGCGTCTGTCCCGGCGGCGTCGAAGGAGTCGCCGTCGTGTCGGCGCTCGCGTCGGCGCTGGTCTTCCGTCTTCCAGGTGGCGAGGCGGGCGAGCCACTTGCGGAATGACCCGCGCCGCGGCTGCGGCTCGTAGGTGTGGATCGTCAGGGCCACCCGCTTGAAGACCTCCTGGGCGACCTCCTCGGCATCGTGCTCGCTGAGCCCGCGCTTGCGCGCCAGACCGCGCACCAGCCGGTCGTAGGTGCGCACAAACTCGCACCACGCGTCGCGATCCTGCCAGTCGCGCAGTTTCACGAGCAGCGAACGGCTCGTGGGCAGCGGGTCGGCGGCCGGGGATGAAGGCTGGGTATCCATGTGACAGGGGAACGCGAATTGCCGCCCGCGTCTTGCATTGGAATGGCGTCAGGACGCGGTCCGGCGCAATGCGAATCTGCGTTGTGCAAGATTTGGCAGGGTGCCTGCGTTGTCTCCCTGAGCCCCGGCCTCGCCCGCCTGACCCAAGCAGCGAACCGTCCCGAGTTTGTGGTGCGCCATCGCGGTTTCGCCCGTCCCGTCGCCGCCGGACCCGGGCAGTCAACTTGCGGCCTTCCGCTGATGTCATGAGTCCCCCATCCGAAATCATGCCCGTCCTGATCGAGCTGAGGCACAGTCCGAAGCTCGCCAACGCCGCGTTTGCGGCCCGTCCGTCGGGCCCGGGCGCCTGCTATCTCAAGTCCGGGGCTGTGCCGTCGCTGCCCGGGTTCGTGCTGGACGAATCGTTTGCCCCGGTCGCGTTGCCGGGGCGGAGGCCCGTCAGCCATTCCGGCGACCGCTTTGGCCTCGATTCGGCCCTCAACCTTCACCTCGCGGCCGAGAATTCTACCTACCTTGTCCGGGGCAAAATCTCCTCAGCGGGCGCGGACGCCTTCGCCGAGGAAGCCAGGAAGAGTTCCGAAGTCGTCGGGGTGTTTGCGGACGTGCCCATTGCTCCCACCGGGGTGTGTCCGGGCAGCCTTCCCGCTGGCGCCGAGGCCAACGGGGAACGGCTGCTCGGCACGCCGTCCATGCTCCGGTGCGGCAGGAACGGCACCGGTGTGCTGGTTGCCGTGGTGGATACCGGAATCAACCTTCAGGAACTCCGGGCGCGGGGCATGGATCCCCTCACCGATCCGGCCCGCAGCTGGGTCTGGGGCGGGGGCGTCACGCCTTTCAACTCGCCCGTGGGCCAAGGGACCCATTGTGCCGGCGACGTGCTGATTGCGGCCCCCCTGGCCACCCTTCTCGACATCGCGCTGCTGCGTCCCGCACCGTCCCTTCCCACGCTGCTGTCCGACGCAGTGCGGGCCTTCCGGCACCTGCTCACGTTGCTCCTGTCCACGCCGACACCGCTCCCGCTCGTGGTGATCAACGGTTGGGACAAGTGTCCGGGGCACCGGGATTTCCCGGTGGGGAACCCCGGAAACTGCAGCCACAATCCCGCGCATCCGTTCAACGTGATCGTCGCGTCGCTCGAACGGGCCGGGGCGGACAACCTTTTCGCCGCCGGCAACTGCGGCGTCACCGGTCCCGAGCGCCGCTGCGTGAATCCCGACACCGGCGCGCCGGCGGCGGCGGGCACCATCGTCGGCGCCAGTTCCCGCCCGGCGCCGCTGGCGGTCGGCGGCGTGGAGGTCGCCCATGCCTCCGCCGAGGTTCGCAGCCACGAACCGGGTTTGCTCCAGCCCGTGCCGCTCGGCTTCCGCCAGCGATATCCGCGCCTGTTCGAGCTGCTGCGCGATCCGCGCATCCGCCTCAAGCTGCCGCTGCCCGACCTCAGGCGACCGTGCCGCGCGGGTGCGGGTCAGTTGACGTCGAGTTCCGCCATGGCACCGGCAGCCCACGAAGAGGACGAACTCATCGCGGCGTTGGTCACCACCATGCAACCGCTGGGAGCAGCGTCCCAGCATCTTCCGGGACCCTCCCTGCGAGCAGGCAACGCCCATCCCTGATCCTATCCCGCCAATTCGGATGAGGCGCCGACGGAGGCATCGTCCGCCGAATGGTCCGGCCCGTCGGCTTTCAATTTCCGTGTCCCGCGGTAATGTTCCGGACATGGACGTGCTGCACGCGCCGTGGCGCATTGACTACATCCTCGCACCGAAGAATCCGGCCGGGGCGGGTGAGGCGTCGCTGTTCACCTCCATCGGTCAGAGCAGTGACGACGAGGCGAACTACGTGATCGCCCGGGGGCGCACGGGCTATGTGGTGCTTAACACCTATCCCTACAACGGCGGTCACGTGATGGTGGTGCCCTACCGGCAGATCGCCTCGCTGGACGAATTGACCGACGACGAGGCGCTGGAACTCATGCAGTGGTCGCGCCGGTGCGTGCAGGCGCTGCGGACCGTGATGAAGCCGCAGGGGTTCAACATCGGCTTCAACCTCGGCAAATGTGCCGGCGCCGGCATCGTCGAGCACCTGCACCTGCACATCGTCCCGCGCTGGGAAGGGGACACGAACTTCATGCCGGTGCTGGCGAACAGCCGCGTCGTGCCCGAGGCGCTGAAGGAAACCGCGGCCAAGCTGCGCGCGGCCCTGGCCGCACCGGGGGTGTGAGCGGTCGCCGCGGGCATTGACCCCGGACGGCCCCTTTCCCAAAAGTCCGCCCATTCGCAGGAAATCCGATGATCTCCGAAACGCTTCATTTTGAATCCGCCCGGGTGGCACAGGCGCTCTACGCCAACGACGAGCGCAATCTGCGCGCTCTGGAATCCGAACTCGGCATCAAGACCACCACCCGCGACGGCTGGATCAAGCTGGACGGCGAGGCGGCCGAGGTGGCGCAGGCCAAGCGCCTGTTCAACACGCTCGAACGCAATCTGCGCGAGGGCGGCGCCGGCCGGAAAGGCGAGTTCATCTACGCGCTGTCGGTGCTCAAAAATGACGGGGCCGACGCGCTCGACAGCCTGTTCGAGCACCGGGTGCAGACCCACGCGCGGAAGGGTTCCGTAAATCCGAAGACCGTGGGCCAGCAGCGTTACCTGCGGTCCATTGCGGAGAACGACGTGACCTTTGGCGTCGGCCCCGCCGGCACCGGCAAGACCTACCTCGCGATGGCGATGGCCACCGCCGCCCTCAAGGACGGCAAGGTAAGCCGGATCATCCTCACGCGGCCGGCGGTCGAGGCGGGCGAGGCGTTGGGCTTCCTGCCCGGCGACCTGCTCCAGAAGCTCGATCCGTATCTGCGGCCGCTTTACGACGCGCTGCACGACATGATGCCGGCCGAGGAGATCCAGCGGGCGATGGAACGCGGGGTGATCGAGATCGCGCCGCTGGCCTACATGCGCGGCCGGACGCTGAACCAGGCCTTCATCGTGCTCGACGAGGCGCAGAACACCACGCCGGAGCAGATGCTCATGTTCCTCACGCGCCTCGGGTTTGGCTCCAAGGCGGTCGTGACGGGCGACCCCACGCAGATTGACCTGCCCCCGACCAAGCGTTCCGGGTTGGTCGAGGCGGTGCAGACGCTGACCCAGGTCGAGGGCATCGCCATCTGCCGCTTCGAAAAACGTGACGTGGTGCGGCATCCCCTGGTCCAACGGATCGTGAACGCCTACGAGCAGCACCGCGGACGTCAGGCCAACCGACTGTGAGCGAAACCGTCATCGTCCTCACCAACCGCCAGCGGGACCGGAGGGTGGACACCCGAGCGCTGCGGGCGCTGGCCGAGGCGGTGCTGGCGGAAACGGGGCAGGGGGCCGAACTCGGCATCCACCTGGTTTCGGCGAAGCGTTCGGCGGCGGTGAACTGGCAGTTCCTCCGGCACGAGGGGCCGACGGACATCATCACCTTCGACCACGGGAGCACGCCGGAACGGCTGTTCGGCGAGATGTTCATCTGCGTGGCCGAGGCGGAGCGGCAGGCGAAGGAGTTTGGCACCACCTGGCAGCAGGAACTCCAGCGCTACGTCATCCACGGAATCCTCCACCTGCGCGGCTACGATGACTTGGAGCCCGCCAAACGCCGCGTCATGAAGCAGGAGGAGAACCGGTTGGTGCGGAAGGTGGTGGGGAATGTGGAAGGCAGGAAGGCATGAACGGGCGATGGCACAGCAGGAAATTCTGGCTCATTGTGATGCTTGCGATCGGGGGCGTCTACGTGCTCTCAGAGTATGCGTTCTGGCTTCATCGAAGGCGTAGGCATTGCCTACTGGTGGCGGGCTTTTCGCTCCGAGACTACGCTGAAGCCCACGGTGGAGAGTTTCCTAGGCACACGAACGGTTTTGGCAATGCACTTGTGGTGTGGGCGAAATCCTCTCCCAGCGAGATTCCGATCATGGTCGGTCCCGGAGATGACGGCAGTTGGCTTCGAAATGCTGTAACCACCGGCGAAAGCGTGGACGAAGGTGTCTGTTCGAGAATTTATGTGCAGGAGTTGAACGAGTCATTGGACCCTCAGGTTGTCGTCTTGTTTGACCGTTTTGCGACCCGCGGCGGTGATCATTCCCCGCACCCGTGGGCTGGTTATCTCCGGGAAGCCATTCGGCTAGACACGTCTCTTGCCCGAATTCCCGTGGATCGCTGGCCCGCCTTCGCCAGCAACCAGGTCGAGCTGCTGGTCAAGGAAGGCATCCCGCGCGCGACCGCCGAGGCCTATTACCGACCCACGCTGGACCCCAACGCCAAGCGATGACTCCGGAACGCGCCAGTGGCATCGTCCTCCGCACCCGGCCGCTGACGGATACCAGCCTCATCGTGCATTGGCTCACGCCGGAGTGGGGCCGGATCGCGACCGTAGCCAAGGGCGCCCGGAAGCCGAAGTCGGCCTTCTTTGGCAAGCTGGACCTGTGTTTCGAGGCCGAGTTCAGCTTTGTCCGCAGCGCGCGCTCCGAACTCCACACGCTGCGTGAGGTCGTGCCGGGCAACCTTCGCGCCTCGCTCCGGACCGAATTCGGCTACCTCGCGCAGATCGGTTACGCGGTGGCCTTCGTGGAGCAGTTGACCGAAACGGAAACGCCGGTGCCGGACGTGTTCGAGCTGTTCCGGGAATTCCTCGATCACCTGCCGAAACAGCCGCCGCAGCCGCGCAACGTCTTCGCCTTCGAGCTGCGCCTGCTGGCATCGCAGGGGCTGGAGCCGGACCCGGAAACCACGGCGTTCAGTCCGGCGGCGAAGCAGTTGCTCACGGAATTGACCTATCGCGACTGGTCGGAGCTGCCGGCCCTGAAGCCGACTGCGGCCGAGGTTCAGGCGGTCCGGCAGTTCCTGCACGGCTTCATCCTGTTCCACTGCCACAAGCTGCCGAAGGGCCGGGCGGAGGCGTTGGAAACAAAATAGGGCAGGCACCTTGGCCTGCCCTGCTTTGGGGTTTTACGAGGATTTGCGGCCGGCGCGACTCAGACGCACACCGCGGCACTCTTTTCCGGGTCCACGCCGAGTTCGCGGATGGCCTGGCTCACTTCGGCGGCGGACACCGCGCCCTGCTGCGAGAGCTTGTAGAGCGTGGCAATGGCCGTGCATTCCGCATCAATCTCGAAGAAGCGGCGCAGCACCGGGCGCACTTCGCTGCGGCCGAAGCCGTCGGTGCCCAGCGTCATCAGGCCGCCGGGAATCCACGGGGCGATCTGGTCGGCGACGAGCTTGAGGTTGTCGGTGACGGCGATCCAAGGGCCGGTTTCTTTCGCCACGGTCTCTTCGAGGAAGCTCGTGCGCGGCGTTTCGGTGGGATGCAGCATGTTCCAGCGCTTGGCGGCCTGGGCCTCGCTGCGAAGGCGCTTGAAGTTGGTGACGCTCCACACATCGGCGCTGACGCCGTAGCGTTCGAGAATCTCCTGGGCCTTGAGCGCCTGCTGGATAATCGCGCCGGAACCGAGCAACTGGACCTTGTGCTTCAGGCCGGCCTTGCCGGGCTTGAACTTATACATGCCGCGCAGGATGCCCTCGACGACTGCGGGATCGTCGGGCAGCGCCGGGTGGGCATAGTCCTCGTTGTGGACGGAGACGTAGTAGAACACGTCCTCGCCGTCGGCATACATGCGTTTCAGACCGTCACAGAAGATGACGGCGAGCTCATAACCGAAGGCGGGCTCGTAGGAGTAGAGGTTCGGGACCGTCGAGGCGACGAGATGACTGTGGGCGTCCTGGTGCTGGAGTCCCTCGCCGTTCAACGTCGTGCGGCCGGAAGTCGCGCCGACCAGGAAACCGCGGCAGCGGGAATCGCCGGCGAGCCAGACCTGGTCGCCGACGCGCTGGAAGCCGAACATCGAGTAGTAGATGTAGAACGGGATCATCGGCACGCCGAAGTTGGCGTAAGCCGTGCCGGCGGCGACGAAGCTGCCCATCGAGCCGGCCTCGTTGATGCCTTCCTCGAGAAGCTGTCCGTTTTTCTTTTCGATGTAGGGTGCGAGCTCGGACTTATCCACCGGGTTGTAGAGCTGGCCCTTGGAGCTGTAGATGCCGACCTGGCTGAACAGGCCCTCCATGCCGAACGTGCGCGCCTCGTCGGGCACGATGGGCACGATGAACTTGCCGATGTTCTTGTCGCGGAGCAGGGCGCTGATCAGGAGCGTGTAAGCTTTCGTCGTTGAGCCGCTCGCCAGGCCGGTGGCCTGCACCACGTTCTTGAACGCGGGCTCGGTGTGCGCCGGAGTCTGGAGCTTGGGTGCCCGAACGACGCGCTTCGGAATCGGCCCGTGCAGGGCTTGGCGGCGCTCGTGCAGATAGGCCAGTTCGGCGCTGTTCTCCGGCGGACGGTAGAAGGGCAGTTCCGCGATGACGTCGTCCTCCAGCGGAATGGAGAAACGGCGGCGGAACTCGCGAAGGTCCTTTTCCCCGAGCTTTTTCTGCTGGTGCGTCGGGTTGCGGCCTTCGCCGGCTTCGCCCATGCCATAGCCTTTGACGGTCTTGGCGAGGATGACGGTGGGACGTCCGTTCTTGGCGGTGGCCCGCTGGAACGCGGCGTAAACCTTGCGCGGATCGTGTCCGCCGCGCGTGAGGTGCTTGAGCTGGTCGTCCGTGAGGTGATTTACCAGCTTGAGCAGCTCGGGATGCTTGCCGAAGAAGTGCTTCCGGATGTAAGCGCCGCTTTCGACGACGTATTTCTGGTAGTCGCCGTCCACGACTTCCTCCATCCGCTTGGCGAGCAGGCCGGTGGTGTCCTTGGCGAGGAGTTCGTCCCAGTTGGAACCCCAGACGACCTTGATGACATTCCAGCCGGCGCCGCGGAACTGGCCTTCCAAGTCCTGGATGATCTTCCCGTTGCCACGCACCGGGCCGTCGAGACGCTGGAGGTTGCAATTGATGACCCAGACGAGGTTGTCGAGCCCCTCCCGGCCGGCCATCCCGATGAAGCCGTGGGTTTCCGGTTCGTCGGATTCACCGTCGCCGAGGAACGCCCACACGAACGGTTCGTCCTCGGAGGGAATCAGCCCGCGATGCTGGAGGTAACGGCTGAAGCGTGCCTGATAGAGGGAACTGACGGGGCCGAGTCCCATCGATACAGTGGGGAACTGCCAGAAGTCCGGCATCAGGTAGGGATGCGGATACGAGCTGAGGCCCGGATGCGGCTGGAGTTCCTGCCGGAAGTTCTCGAGATGATGCTCGGTGAGCCGGCCTTCGAGGTAGGCGCGGGCGTAGTTGCCCGGCGACGCGTGGCCCTGGAAATAGACCATGTCGCCGATGCGGCCGCCGTCACTGCCGCGGAAGAAGTGATTGTATCCCACCTCGTAGAGGGTCGCGAGCGACGAGAACGTGGCGATGTGGCCGCCGACGTTGGTGTGCTTGTTGGCCTTCACCACCATCGCCATGGCGTTCCAGCGGATGTGGGCCCGGATGAGGCGTTCCATCTCCAAATCGCCTGGATACTCCGGTTCCTCGTCCACATGGACCGTGTTGAGGTAGGGCGTGGAAGTGACGTCGGGAACGGGGTGGCCCTTGGCCCGCAGGTCGGCGATGAAGTCGGCGACGATCAGCTTCTGCTGTTCGGGCGACTTGCCGGCGAGCACCAGTTCCGCGAGGTCGCCGAGCGAGTCGCTGAACCGGGTGAGCGCCGTGCCGGGACGTTCGGCGGCGGAACGCTTGGCGGGTTTGGCGGGAAGTGTCGCGGAGGAAGAGCCGTTTGTTTTCAAGAGTGAGCCGTAGGAGTGGCGGACCGGATGAAGGTAGCCGAACCCGTCGGGCTGCCAAATGGCGGTAGTGAGATTTGCATGACGAATTTTCACCGCGGCCGAGTGGTTGAAATTGATGAAAACCGGGGCGCCAGGGGTGGTTGGGGGTTATGGGTATCGTTATCGCGATGCGGTTATCTGGCCGCTTTGCCCGAAGTCGGTTGGCGGCTAGTTTCTCGCGCCCTCATGGAGCAGCTTGATTTGACCTCCGAACTCTTGGCCGACCCGGCGCGATTGCTGGCGCTGGATGAGGTGGCGTTGGAGTTCACCGAAGCGACCGGAAGGGAATTGGTGTGGTTCTGGGAAAGCACACGGCCGTGGGTGGTCATCGGACTGGGCCAGGCCATTGCCCTGGAGGCAAATCTGGAGGCCTGCGAGCAGGAGCGGGTGCCCGTGTATCGGCGCTGCTCGGGTGGGGGAGCAGTGATTCAGGGTCCGGGTTGCCTGAACTATGCAGTGACCCTGCGTCTGGACCGCGATTCGGCCCTGTCCCAGGTCACTTCGACCAACTCGTGGGTCATGGAGCGCCTCCGACGGGGAATTCAGCGGCAATCGTCGGCTGAAATCGCGGTTCAGGGACACACCGACCTTTCGTTTCGGGACGGTTCAGTCTGGCGCAAGTTCTCCGGCAATGCCCAGCGCCGGCGCCGTTCCGCGCTGCTGTTCCATGGGACCCTGCTGCACGCGTTCGACCTTTCGCGGATCGCCACCTGTCTGCGCCACCCGTCCGCCGAGCCGGGCTACCGGGCGGGCCGGACGCACCTGGAATTCGTCGCCAACCTGCCGGTCGGGGGGGAAGCCCTGCGGACGGCGTTGCGCAATTCTTGGGGCCCGCAGGGGCCCGCGGCGGACTTTCCTTGGGCGAGGGTCCATCGGTTGGCGGACGAGCGATATCGGACGGATGTCTGGAATCGACGACGTTAAGATTTGGTTCTCAGTGTTTTGCAAGTCAACGGGTTGCGGCTTTGAGGGTGCCCCGTTGGTTGACACCCGGGCCGGCGACTTTCAACCTCCGACCCATCGTTCACCGGTCAGCCCCGGGCTGACCATCACCACAGGAACCATCATGGCCGAAGGATATTGTGTTCGCTGCAAAGCGAAAAAGCCGATCGCGGAAGCGGTCGAGGAAACCATGAAGAACGGGCGTAAGGCGGTGAAGGGGAAGTGCCCGACCTGTGGTGCGGTGATGTTCAAAATCCTCGGCGGTAAAGCCGTCTCGACAGCGCCAGCCCCCGCTCCCGTTCCCGCCCCGGAAACGCCAACCGCATCCTGAGGGGCCTGGAAACTGGACGGTGATCCCGGAAGTCGATCCGGTCGGATTCCGTCCGGCGCATTTCGGATTTGAGCTTGGGGCAATTCTCCCCAACCTCCGCGCCGCTTTATGAGTTCCGCTACGTTGAAGATTGCCGCCTTGGCCGGCGACGGCATTGGCCCCGAAGTGATGCGCGAAGCCCTCAAGGTGCTCCGCGCCGTTGGACAGAAGTATTCCCTGAACCTTCACATCACCGAAGCGCCCGTCGGTTGGGCCGGCATCGACGCCGCCGGCAAGGCCCTGCCGGACGCCACGCTGGAAGTTTGCCGGCAGTCGGACGCCATCCTGTTCGGCTCGGTGGGCCTGCCTGACCGCGACCCGACGATCCCGAAGGACCAGCGTCCGGAACGCGCGGCGCTGCTGCGGTTGCGGAAGGAATTCTCGCTCTTCGCCAACCTGCGCCCGGTGCAATTGCCCAAGGCGCTGGCGCACGCCTGCCCGTTGCGCCCGGAGCGCCAGGGCGATGGGCTGGACCTGCTCGTGGTGCGCGAGTTGACGGGCGGCATGTATTTCGGTCAGCCCAAGAAGACCGAGGAAGTCATCGAGGCGCGCGAAGGTCACGAGGGCGGCCCGCGCCGTTTCCTGCGGGCGATCGACACGATGGTCTATACCGAGCCCGAGATTGAACGCATCGCGCACGTCTCCTTCCAGGCGGCGCAGTTGCGGCGCAAGAAGGTGACCAGCATCGACAAGGCGAACGTGTTGGAAAACGGCATCCTTTGGCGCGAGGTCGTCACCCGGGTGGCCAAGGCGTATCCGGAAGTCACCGTGGAGCACATGTTCGTGGACAACGCGGCGATGCAACTGATGCTGAAGCCGACCCAGTTCGACGTGGTGCTCTGTGAGAACATGTTCGGCGACATCCTGTCCGACGAAGCGGCCGCGCTCGCGGGTTCACTCGGCATGCTTCCCAGCGCGAGCCTTGGAAACACGTCCGGCGAGAAGACCTTCGGCCTCTACGAACCGGCCGGCGGCACTGCGCCCGACATCGCCGGGAAAAACCTGGCGAATCCCATCGCCCAGATTCTCAGCGCCGCGCTGATGCTGCGCTACAGCTTCAAGCAGGAAGCCGCCGCCCGGGCCATCGAGGCCGGTGTGAGCGCCGCCATCGCCCAAGGACTGCGCACCGGCGACATTTACAACCCGGCAGATGCTGCCGCGAAGAAAGTGGGGACGACGGAGATGGGCGACGCGATTGCGGGGGCGGTGGCTGCGTAACTGACATCTGGGGATGCGTGCGCTTGATCTATTGCGCCTGCTGCTGGTGTTTGCTGGCAGCATTGCATTTCCCCTCATATTCGGAGCTTTGCTTGGGGCGATTCAGCCGCCGAGCTGGCTTCCTATACTTTCTTGGTTTGCGGTCCCATACCTTGGTTATCGCAAGACATTACTTTTGATGCCTTGGTTCCAAACCTCGGACGCATGGCCCAAGTATTTCACTGTGCATGTGGCAAGTCTGCTGCTGACGCTGTTAACGCTCGCGATTGGTTTTGTGTGGATTGTCATCGTCTCGGGCGCGCAAGCGTGAGGTGGGAAATGCTGCCTTCGTTTGCTGACATCAACGTCCACGACTCGCTCGACGAGCGCTGGGCGGTCGGGAATTTCCTCGGCAAGACGCTGGAGCAGGCCGGGGAACTGTTTCGGGAAAGCGCGATCACCTACCAGGAAGACCTCATGTTCATGGGGCCGGTGGCGTTCCGCTTTTACGTTCCGGCCTACGTGAATTATCTGCGCAGCGCGGCCTCCTCTGGTGATCCCGACGCGGTGAACTGCTTCGTCAGTCTGGTTCGCCATCGATGGGAGTATGAGCCGGCGGAGCTGGAGCCAGTTCGGGGATTGCTGGCCGAAGCCTGCCGCACCGTGCTCGCCGAGTGGGACCGGTTCGGGGTGGATGAAGCGATTTACTGCGGCTGGAGCGTTCGGGGCCTGCGGGGTGATTACGAGGCTCTGCTCGCGAACGTGGTCACGGGACTTCCGAAATCAGAAATTGATTCCTCAAGATCAAGGCGCGACCGGGAGTAAGTCCGTCAGTCAGTGGCGGAATCCGGTGCCCGCCGTGGTGGCGGCGCGTTGAGTTTCAGATAGACCCATTCCTCCAGCGGCCGCAGCGGGCGGAGCAGCGCGTAAAACGGGGAGTAAAGCAGCCGGAGCCGCACCAGCGAGAGCAGCATGTTCAGGGAGGTGCGGAAATTGAAGACGACCTTGGAACCGGTCTTGTCGGTCCATTCCGTGGGCACTTCCTTCACCGTGAAACCGGCGCGCTGGAGCGAGTAGAGCAGGTTCACGTCGAAGGCCAGGTCCGCGAGCCGGAGTTTGGAGTGAACGGTTTCGATGGCTCGTCGGGTCATGACCTTGGCGCCGCATTGGGTGTCGCGAATGCCCATCCAAAAGAAGCCCTCGACGAAGAGGTGGAACAGCCGGCTGGCGAACTGGCGTTTGCCGGGCTGCGCGTGGTTGATCTTGGCGCCGGGCAGCCAACGGGAGGCGATGACGCAGTCGGCCTCGCCGGTTTCGCAGCGACGAACGAGGTCCAGCAAGGCTTCCGGCGCGGTGGCCCCGTCGGCGTCCACGTAGGCGATCAGGTCGGCGAGGGGGGCAAGTTTGAGCCCTTCGATCAGGGCGCCGCCCTTGCCGATCTTCCCCGGGAACTCGAGGTGGGAGATGCTGAGATACTTCTGCTCGGCGGCGCGGACAACCCCGAGGGTGTTGTCCCAGCAGCCGTTGAGCACCACCACGATGCGGACCCGGCCGGCGTAGTGCCGGTAGAAGAATTCGGCGTATTCTGCGAGGACCGGTCCGATGCGCCCCTCCTCGTTGTAGGCGGGAATCAGCAGCAGCAGGCTGGGGGCGGTGGCGGACACGCGGGCGGATTGAACGATGAACCCCGACGGAAGCTCAATGGCGGATGCGCCGAATGAGCGTTGTTTTCCCGGCTGCGGGCGATTCTGGCGCTGCCACCGCCGATGCGGACTGGCGATGGACAGTCTGCCGGCACTTTTCTACCGTCGGCGCCATGAAGTGGATGCGTCTGGGAGTTGCGGTGGGTGCGTTGGCCTTGGCCGGATTGCCTGCAGCCGCCCAGTCGCAGCTGCTCAATGGCGTCGCCGCGCTGGTCAGCCGGTCGGTGATCACGTTTGACGACGTCCGTTCCGCCAGCCTCCGGCCGATCGAGGCGGCCCGCCGGCTGTCGCGCTCGGATGCAGAGTTCGAGCAACGGGCCCAGCAGATCCAGAAGGACGTCCTTGAACAGCTCATCGAGCGGGAGCTGATTGTGAAGGAGTTTGAGGCCAAGGGTTACAATCTGCCGGAGAGCATCATTGACGAGATCGTGGACCGGCAGATGAAGGAGGAATTCGGCGACCGGCTGACCCTGACCAAGACGTTGCGGCTCCGCGGCCAGACCTACGAAAGCTGGCGCAAGGACCAGCGGGACCAGTTCGTGATCGCCCAGATGACGATCAAGAACATCAACCAGAACATCGTCATCTCGCCCAAGAAGATTGAAAAGCACTACGCGGAACACAGCGACAAATACCGGGTGGGCGACCGGGCGAAGATCCGGATGATCCTCGTGGACAAATCCCGCCATGCCGCCGCCGAGTCCCGCAGGATTGCCGAAGAGGCGCTGAAGCGGCTGAAGTCCGGTGAGGATTTCGGCAAGGTGGCAGACGTGGTTTCCGACGATGCCCGCCGGTTCAAGGGGGGCGATCGCGGCTGGGTCGAGAACCGGGATGCCGACCTGCGGAAGGAGCTCCGCGAATGGGTCTTCAAGCCGGAGTCCAACGGACTCAGCGAACTGATCGAAGTCGAAGGGGCGATTTTCCTCGTGAAGGTGGAGGAGAAGAAGGCGGCCGGCATCCTGCCGTTGAGCGAGGTCCGCCTAGATGTCGAGTCCACCCTCAAGAATGAGGAGCGCGACCGGCTGCGGAAGGCGTGGATCCGCCGCCTCCGCCAAAAGCAGTTCGTCACCTACTTCTGACCGCTGTCCCCGCCGCTGTGCGCACCATTGGGATCACGCTGGGCGACGTGACCGGCATTGGCCCGGAAGTCACCTTCAAGGCAGTGGCCCGTCAGTTGGGGACAGAGGCCGACACCCGCTACGTGCTGATCGGCGATCGGGCTGTGGCCCGATGGTATTGCGGGTTGCTGGGCGTGGAGGGCGAATTGGCGGATTGGAACGCCCGGGAGGAATTCGAAAGCCGCCTGTATCTGCTTCACCCGGGGAATTCCGAATTGCCGTCCAACCTCACGCCGGGTGCTCCCGAGGCTTCCGAAGCCGCCATCCAATGGCTGGCCGAAGGTGGCCGCCGGTGTCTGGCACGGGAATTCGATGCGCTCGTAACGGCGCCGGTCAGCAAAGAGGCCATTCTTCGCACCGGGCGGAATTTCGTTGGCCAGACTGAGTTCCTCAGTGAACTGGCTGGTGTGACCCGGACTGCGATGATGCTGCTGGGGCACGACGATCGCGGGCGTTGGCTTCGCGTCGCCTTGGCGACGACCCATGTTCCGCTGAAGCAGGTTGCGTCGGCTTTGACCCGCGAAAAGGTGCAGTTAGCCATCGAGTTGGCTGCGGACGCGTGTCGCCGGTTGGGATTGCCGCGGGCCCGGGTGGGCGTCTGCGGGCTGAATCCACATGCCGGGGAAGGCGGGCGCATGGGGACCGAGGAACTGGACATCATCGGGCCGGCGGTTGGTGCGACGCGCGCCCAAGGGATCGACTGCGCCGGGCCCTTCGCGGCGGACACGCTGTTTCACCGCGTGTTTGGCGGCGAATTTGAGGCCGTGGTGGCGATGTATCACGACCAAGGATTGGTTCCCCTCAAGATGGTGGCATTCGACACCGGCGTGAACTGGACTCTTGGGCTCCCCTTCGTGCGAACGTCACCGGACCATGGGACGGCTTACGACCGGGCCGGGATGGGGGTGGCGAACTCCGGGAGCATGGAAGCCGCCATCCGACTTGCCGGGGAACTTTGCCGTTTCAAACCGGAGCCGGCTTGCGGGCAAACCTCGTGAAGCGAGGACTTGCGCTCCCGTGGGCGGCTCCGCTACTTACTCCGCGTCCATCGCGGGCGTAGCTCAATGGTAGAGCGCCGGTCTTCCAAACCGGCTACGAGGGTTCGATTCCCTTCGCCCGCTCCATTTTCGCCAACCGCTTGAGGGGCAACTTGACAGTTGCGCCCGGAATTGCGACTCCCTCCGCAGGCAATAGCCTTTTCCGACGGCTGTAGTTTTTGACTAAGGAAACCATATACCACGTTACTCCCACATGAGCGTTAGCAACCCTTACCGTAAGTCGTTGACCTGCGGGTTCGTCGTCGCGTTGGCGACTTTGGCGAATCTGTCCGTCGCGAGCGCGCAGCAGAACCCGCGCAGCAGTGATCAGATCCGTGAGCGTCAGAACTACGAGGTCATTGTTGGCGATTTTTACACCGGCCGTTCACCCTATTTCAAAAGCATCGGCGAGCCCGCTCCAGTCGTGGCCCAGGCGAAGCCGGCCGCTCCGGCTCCCGCTCCCGCGGCTAATTGCTCCGTGATCAACAGCGGTCTGGTGCACATGACCAAGACCATGCCGGCCGAAGCCTCCTTGGGTGAACCGTTCACCTATGAGCTGAAGCCCATGGCGGTCGGTTGCGCCGGAAACGTGGTGGTCACCGACCAGATCCCTGAGGGCACCAGCTTGGTTTCCACCGAGCCCCAGGCTTCGGTCAGTGGCAACACGCTGGTCTGGAATCTCGGAAACATGGATGCCGGCGAGTCGAAGACCCTGAAGGTCACGGTCAAGCCGGAGCGCGAAGGCACGCTGGCGTCATGCGCCACCGTGAAAGCCGATCCCCGGGTTTGCGCCAAGACTGTGGTCGGGAAGCCGCAGCTGGCCATCGACAAGACCGGTCCTGAGGTTGCTCAGCTTGGCAGCGATGTGGCCTACAACATCGTGGTCAAGAACGTCGGCACTGCGGTCGCCAAGAACGTGGTCGTGACCGACAAGGTTCCGGCCGGCCTCGGTGGCGTGCGGGAGGTTCCGACCACGGTCGGCGATCTGGCTCCGGGCGCCTCCAAGACCATTCCGGTCACGCTGAAGGCGGCTGAACGCGGCCGTCATTGCAACGTGGCGGTGGCAACGGCCTCCAATACGGCCAGCGTTCAGGACGACGCCTGCACGCTTGTCGTGAAGCCGGGTCTGAAGCTCGAGAAGTCCGGCACGGCCGAACAGCTGGTCAACAAGCAGGCCACCTACACGGTCAAGGCCTCCAACACGGGTGACACCGATCTGACCGGTGTGGTCGTGACCGACACCGCTCCGGCCCAGACCCGCATCGTGAGCGCGCAGGGCGCGGCGGTGTCCGGCAACACCGCGACGTGGAACATCGGCACCCTCAAGGCGGGCGAGAGCAAGAGCTTCGAGGTCGTGCTGACCAGCTCGCAGATCGGCCGCTGGTGCAACGCGGCGAGCATCTCCACCAAGGAAGGTCTGCGTGAAAACGCCGAAGCCTGCACCGTGTGGAAGGGCGTGCCGGGCGTGCTGCTCGAAGTGGTTGACGATCCCGACCCGATCCAGGTCGGCGAGACCACCACCTACACGATTCGCGTGACGAATCAGGGCAATGCTGACCTGACCAATCTGGCCACGGCCTACGAGAGCGATTCCGAGACGGTGCCGGTCAGCTCGGCTCAGGGCACGGTGAGCGGCAAGAAGGTCTCCTTCCCGACCGTGCCGGTGCTGAAGTCCAAGCAGTCGTTCACCTACACGATCGTCGTGAAGGGCACTGCTGCTGGCGATGCCCGCCAGAAGGTCACGCTGACCTGCTCGGAGCTGAAGTCTCCGGTCGTGGAAGAGGAATCCACCACCGTTTACTGAGCTCATCGACTCAAGGTTGAAAACAGGGCGCACCCGATGGCGGGTGCGCCTTTTTGTTTGGCTTAGTGTCGCGGATTGGGTTGCCCCGATTGCAGCCTAGTCTGCGAGAAGTGGCCGCTGCACTTTCGGATTTGGCCGTTTCCGCGAGGGGGCCGGAGGAAGCTGGTCAGAGGGGCAGTCAACAACACGTTGACATCTGGACGCTCGCCGATACCGTCCCGGCTCAATTTTCGAGCTACCGATATGCCGAACACGAAGTCAGCTGCCAAAGCCGCCCGCCAATCTGAGCGCCGCAATGTCCGTAACCGTTCTCTGAAGTCCCGCTTCAAGACTTTCGAACGGAAGTTCCTGAAGCTGATCGAAACGGGCAAGGCCGAGGAAGCGGCCGCGGCGCTGTCGCAGGCGACTGCGGCGTATGCCAAGGCGGCGAAGAAGGGCGTGATCAAGGCGGGCAAGGCGTCCCGCAAGCAGTCGCGCCTTCAGATTCGTCTGAATGCCGCCCGCGCCAAGAAGGCCTGACGACATTTCCAGAACAATGGTGACGACGGCGCCTTCGGGCGCCGTTGTTGCTTTCTGGGGAGCCTTAGGCGGCCGCTGGTCGGGCTTGCTGTTGCAGTCGGATGATCTTGCGGACCGCGTCGGCGAGGCTGTCGACCACGAAGTCGTGGTGGTCGCCACCAATCCAAGGTGACCGGATCAGGATGCTGGTGCAGCCGGCGACCTGGGCGGCTTTGGCATCCTGCCATTTGTCAGAGATCACGTAGCAGTGATCCAAATCGAGGCTCCACTTGAAGGCCGCCTCCAGCAGCATGCCGGGATTGGGTTTCAGGCACGGATGCGTGGGGTCATCGGATCCGCAGAGCAGAATGTCGTCGAGCGGCAGTTTCCGTCGAAGCACGGCGTGCATCAGGTCCACTTCGTTGCGACGCACCTCGCCACGCGAAATCCCCGGCTGGTTGGTGGTGGCGATCAGCAGGAACCCGAGTTCCCGGAGTTCCGCGAGCAGGGCCGCGGCCTCAGGGGCTACCCGGAACTCCTCCAATGATGTTGGGACCGACTGATGGCCGTCCGCGATGGCGCATTGGTTGAGCACTCCGTCCCGCTCAAAGAAGACTGCGGTTTTCATTTCCGGCCGGTGAAGCAACACGTCTGCCAATCGCAGTTCACGGTTTTTAGCGGCACCTGCGATCACCGTGGTGACCGGATTCCCACACGGCCTCGCCGCGACGGGGAAAGCCTCCCATCAGTCTTCGGCCAATGAGTCTGCGGAGCCGACGCGCTTTTGCATCTCCCCGAGCATGACTTCCACCCGGGCGGCTGCGTTGGCTTCCGTCTGGCCAGCAAACGGCTTCAGCGAGAACTGCGCCACGCCGATCGCCTCGCCGTTCCGATCCCGCAACGGTGCAGTGACGAGGAATTCCCGTTTGGTCTTGCCGACGTAAACCTGGTTTTCGGCGACAACCTTTTTCTCGAGATCCGAGGCGGCCTTCCCGACTTCGGCGGGATTCTTGGCGGCCAGCAGCATCAGTCCGCTGTCGGATCGCCGTTTCCCGAAAATGCGCAGATTCAGCAGGCGTGGCTGATCTTCGAGGGTCGCGTTGAGGATCGTTTCCGCGAGCGTCACCAAGGGCCGGTAGGTCACTTTGGCGTCGGCGAAATAGGAGACTGCATCCGACTTGGTGATGAATCCCAGTTTGCCGGCGGCGAACGAGTTGTCATTCAGCGGCGGAATCGCCTCCTTCCCATCAAGCCGGACCTGGATCCTGTTGCCGGTGCATTGGACTTCCAGTTCGTGCCACTCGCCTTTGGTGACTTTCAGGTCGTTGCCGACGGGGGCGGTGCGCTCCCCGTTGACGAATTTGTAGAAGCGAACATTGCCGTCGAGCGCATTGGCACGTGCCACGTAGAAGTTCTTTTCGTCCTGCAGGCGGAACGCCACGCCGGCGATCTGCTCACCCGCGCCGTCCACCAGTTTGAAGCGGGTCCGGAAGGTGAAGTCGCCGTAACGGTCGTTCGCGAAGTAGGCGACCGGGAATCGTTCATCCACCTTGAGCTTCGAGACCTGTGCCAGCACGGCGCGGCGATTGATCGTCTTGGCCAGCGGCGAAATGGGCGCGAGTTCCGTTGTCACCTCGTCCAGCACGATCTGCCAGTCGGCCGGGCCGCCCTCTCCGGCGACGAACGCAGCCATGCCGTTGGGGAGCTTCCCGGGCTCGGTCGCGCCGAAGTCAAACGTGCGTTCGGCGCCGGTCATCGTTCCCACAGCCAGAGTGAGCGCGAGTGTGACGACGGAGGATCGCATGCGGCGCGACGCTAACAGCCGGCAGCCGGCGGGCAAGGGGCCGGCCTGGGAGCGGCACCGGGGAAGGCAAGTTCCCACTTTCAAAGATACGAACACGTATTACTTTCCCGCCGAACTTCTTTATGCCGATTCCCACTGTCGCTCCCGAGGCTGTCGCCGCCGCCGAAGCCCAGCTCAACGCCCACCTGCTGGAGATCATCCAGTGGCATTTCAGTCCGGAAACCGGCTGCCCATTCTGGCTGGACTGGGCCTCCAGGAACTTCGACCCCCGGAAAGAGATCAAGTCCTTCGCTGACATGCTGAAGTTCCCCCACTTCCAGGATGAGTTCCTGCGGGACTTGCAGCCGGAGGTCTGGGTGCCAGCGCAGTTCAAGGGCAAGCCGTTCAACATCTTTGAAACTGGCGGCACGACGGGCATGCCGAAGCAACGCATCGGGTGGAACGACTACCGGGTCGATTATTCGGAGTTCAGCGACAAGATCTCCGACGCGCACTTTCCCCGTGGCGGTGCGTGGCTGATGATGGGACCGACCGGTCCGCGGCGTCTGCGGCTGGCCATCGAGCACCTGGCGAACGTCCGGGGCAGTTCCTGCTATTTCATCGATCTCGACCCGCGCTTCGTGAAGAAGCTGCTGTCGAACAAGCAATACGACGTGGCCAAGCAATACATGGCGCATGTGGTGGACCAGGCGGCCACGATCCTGAAACACCGGAAGGTCAGCGGTTTGTTCACCACGCCGAAGCTCCTCGAGGCCCTCGCCGAAAAGGTCAATCTCTGGGATGCCGGCATCCGCGGGGTGTTTTGCGGTGGCACTTCGATGAAGCCCCAGGAAGTCCGTTTCCTGGTCGAGGAGCTGCTGGAAGGCCGCATCGGGTTTTATCCGACCTACGGGAACACGCTCATGGGGCTGGCCGCCAGTGTTCCGCTCCAAGCGGAGGACAACTTCAGCGTGACCTACTACGCCCCCCAACCGAGGGCGGTCCTGCGGGTGGTCCGGCCGAACGCGACCAACGAGCTGGTCGGCTATGGCGAATTCGGGCGGGTGGAACTCACCACGCTGACCAAGGAGTTCTTCATGCCGCGCTTTCTGGAGCGCGACGAGGCGATCCGCCGGGCTCCGCGTCCGCCCTATGCGTGGGACGGCGTGGGCGATGTCCGCCCGTTCGGCGCGATGGAGAAGAACATCGTCGAAGGCGTTTACTGATTCGGCCTCCGGCCTGCTTGGCCGCAGGCTCGACGCCTGCGGCTCCCTTTTGCACACTCCCGCCCGTGCGTTCCGAGCTTCTGGGCAAGGTCAACCGCGTGGTTGTGAAACTGGGCACCGGCGTCGTCACCGACAGCCGGAAGCGCCCGGACCAGGTGCAGTTCGCCCAGCTGGTGGCGCAAGTTGCCGGCCTCCGGGCGGCCGGCAAAGAGGTGATCATCGTCACGTCGGGCGCGGTCGGAGCGGGGATGGGCGTCCTTGGGTATGACGAACGCCCGCCGACCCTGGCAGAGCGGCAAGCCTGCGCCGCGGTCGGACAGTCGCGGCTGATGGCGACCTACGAGGCGCTGTTCCGCCACTATGACCTCTCGGTCGGGCAGGTCCTGCTGACCCATGAGGACCTGGCCGATCACACGCGGCATCTGAACGCGCGCAACACCCTCGTCACGCTGCTGAAGCGGGGCGTTGTTCCGATCATCAACGAGAACGATGCCGTTTCGGTGACCGAGCTGAAGTTCGGTGACAATGACCGTCTCTCCGCCCTCGTGGCCAGCCTCCTGCCGGCCGACCTTCTGGTCATCCTCACCACAGCGGATGGCCTGATTCAGGACTATGGCAAACCAACGGCCCGCCTGTTGTCCGTGGTGGAGCGCATTGATGGCAGTGTGGAGGCGATGGCCGGAGGGACGACCAGCGCCACGGCCGTCGGCGGCATGGCGACCAAGATTTCGGCGGCGCGGATTGTGGTGCGGGCGGGAATCCCGCTGGTGATCGCTTCCGGTCGGAGGTTCGACTCCCTGGCCCGCATCTTGGCCGGGGCGGACGAGGGAACGCTTTTCCTGCCCAGCGAGTCGAAGTTGCCCAGCCGCAAGCGCTGGATTGCGTTCTACCATCGGCCGGCGGGAACCCTGACCGTGGATGCCGGTGCCGTCCGTGCGTTGTGCGAACAGGGACGCAGCCTGCTGGCGCCCGGCGTCATCCGCGTCGAAGGTGGCTTTGCTGCCGGCGAAGTGGTCAGCATCCAGGACTCTGACGGCGGGGAATTTGCCCGCGGAATGGTCCGGGTGCCAGCGGCGGAACTGCCGGGTGAGCCTCCGGGAAGACGGGAAGTGGTGCATCGCGACGACCTGGTGCTGCTGTGAAACCGAACCGCCTAGCCCATCTGCGACGTGCCGGCGCCATCACGCCGCAGCAGCTTTGGCTGCTTGGCTACGTATCCGGGGCGGCGGCAATGGCGGCGTGGCTGCGCACCAAAGCCGGCGTCTGGGGGATACCGCTGGGACTGATGCTGGGCGTGATCGCGGTCCATTTCGGCGTCCATTTCCTGCTCTGGTTTTCGGAGATGGCCTGGCGCGGCCGCCCGCCGATGCCCGATTGTCGCCGGGGCCGCTGCGGTGGTGATGACTTTTTCATCGAACGCCAAAACGGGCAGAAGACCTACCTGTGCCGGTGCCGGTTCCGGTATCGCCGAAAGGGGCTCGCGCTCATCGAGATCACGCCCGAGGGGAAGGAGTTGCCATTCCTCCGGTGGCGGCCGTTCCGCGGCTGGTTTCCTGACTTCAAACTCTGACACGCTTCATGCCCAAGCCTCCCTCCCGCCGGTTGCCGCCCATTCGCCAGGTGCTCGAAGTCATGGCCGCCCTGCGGGCTCCGGACGGCTGCCCGTGGGATCGCGAGCAGGATCACAAGTCACTGCTGTGGCATGCCATCGAGGAAGCCTACGAACTGATGGATGCGGTGGAGGCGGGGGACGACGTGGAACTGGTCGAGGAACTGGGCGATCTGCTGCTGCAGGTGGTGTTCCACGCCCAGTTGGGCCGGGAGCGTGGCGTGTTCGATTTCGATCGGGTCTGCGAAACGTTGGTCGAAAAGCTGGTCCGCCGGCATCCCCATGTCTTTGGTGATCTCAAGGTCAAGGACGTGGACCAGGTTTGGGCCAATTGGGAACGCATCAAGCGCGCTGAGAAAACTGGCACCCGCCGGGAACGTCCGTCTTCACTCGACGGCGTGCCGAAACACCTGCCGGGACTCATGCGGGCCCAGAAACTCGTGAAGAAGGCGACCAAGGCAGGGTTGGTAACCTCCTCGGTGGTGGCTCATTCGGCGGCTCGCTCCAAACCCGCCACCAAGCGGGAAATCGCCGAGGGGCTGTTCTGGGTCGCGGAATACTGCCACACGCGGGGTTGGTCCGCGGAGGAGTTGCTTCGAACCGAGACTCGGCGACGGGAGAAGGCATGGCGGAGGCTGGAAAGTTCCCCCAATCCTTCGGTGCCCCGGAAATAAAGGTTGCACCGGGGCGGTTCGATGCCTACCTATCGGCAGGCCGAGGTTTGACAGACGGTTTGAGGAGTCTCCTCCCGCGCTGCTTCCCCAAGTTCAAAGTTCCTGCGGCACACCGTGTTTTCAGCCGCCTTTTTCTGGGTTCAGACATTCCGGGCAATCACATATCTCTATGAGCGACGGTAGCAACCAGGGCTCCAGCCCTGAATCCCGAGCCGGTGACTGGTCTCCCGGCAACAATCCTGCCTCCGCGGAACCCCGCGAACAACGCCCCCCACCTCCGACCGAAGGAGGACACGATGGCGGCGGCCGTCCGGAAAATTTTCAGGGCGATGGCGGCAACTCTGATGGCGGCAATGGCAACCAAAACCCGCAACGCCTAGGCGGCGGCGGAGGAGGTGGTGGCGGTGGCGGACACCGGCATCATCACCATCACCGGCATCATCGGGGCAACCGCGGTAACCGCGGTGGCGGTGGTGGTGGCGGCGGTGCCAACCAGCAGGGCGGCAACCACCAAAACCAGCAGCGCCAAGGCGGCGGTGGCGGCGGCGGTGGTGGTGGCGGTGGTCAGCAGAATCAGCGTCCTCAAGGCCCTCAGCTTGGGCCGGATGGACAGCCGGTCCTCCACGAAGGCTATCTGGAAATCTCCGAGAAGGGTTTCGGATTCCTGCGTTCGGCGAAGGGACACTTTGCTCCGAAGCCGACGGATGTCTTCCTTACGCCCGATTCCATCAAGCGCCTTGGCCTGCGGGAGGGCTGCCTGATCGAGTGCACAGTCAATCCGCCGCACAAGGGGGTGAGCCCGCAGTTGCGGGAAGTCCTCAAGGTCAACGGCAAGGACTACCAGGAATTCCTCCACGCGATCCGGTTCGAGAACCTCACGACCATTGATCCGATCGACAAATTCCGGCTCGAAACGACGGCGGACCTGCTGGAAACCCGGATCGTGGACCTCGTCACGCCCATCGGCAAAGGCACACGCGGACTGATCGTCGCGCCGCCGCGCACGGGCAAAACGACGATCCTCAAGCAGATCTGCAACGCCATCACGACGAACCATCCCGAGGTGCATGTCATGGTGCTGCTGATCGACGAGCGCCCCGAGGAAGTCACCGACTTCCAGCGCAGCGTGAAGGCCGAAGTCGTGGCCTCCAGCAACGACCAGGATCTCGAAACGCATGTTCGCCTCAGCCGCTTCATGATCGAGCGGTGCCGGCGCATGGTGGAGGCCGGCAAGGATGTGTTCGTCCTGCTGGACTCGATCACCCGCGTCGCCCGCGCCTACAACTCGGTCCACGGCGGTTCCGGCCGGACCATGACCGGCGGCGTGGATGCCCGGGCTCTGGAGATTCCCCGCAAGATGTTCGCCGCCGCCCGCAAGGTGGAGGAAGGCGGGTCGCTGACCATTTTGGCGACCGCGCTGATCGACACCGGCAGCCGGATGGACGAGCTGATCTTTCAGGAGTTCAAGGGCACCGGCAACATGGAGCTCATTCTGGACCGCAAGCTGTCCGAACGACGGCTGTTCCCGTCGATTGACATCCCGAAGTCCGGCACCCGGAAAGAGGAGAAGCTCTTCCCGCCGCACCAGATTGACGCCATCCGCAAGCTGCGCCGGATGCTGACCGAGCTCCAGCCGGTCGAAGCCATGGAGACGCTGTCCGCGGCCCTGCGGAAGCACAAGACCAACGACGAATTGCTGGCGAAGCTCTCCTGAGCCGCGCTAGGCGAAACGACGGCCCGGCTTCCGATGAAGCCGGGCCGTTTTGTTTATGGGGCCGGCCTCAGGGAAGGGTTTCGGGAGCCGGTTTGGAGTGTTCGGCGACCGCCTTTCGCTGCCACGCGAACCACGTGCCGGCGGCGAACAGGGCGAAACTCGCCGCGAGTGCGATCATGCCGGCGGAGGCGTTGGCGGCGGCCCACCGTAGCGGGGCTTCCGCCACGCCAATGAACGCGGAAGCGGGGATGATCCGGAGACTCCAATCGTGAGTGAGAAGGCTGCGGAACATCCAGAGCATCAGCAGGCCGACAGCTTGAAGTTCCGCGGTCCAAGTGCCATCAGATCCGCCGGCCAACACCAGGACCAGCCATGTCCCGGCGACCCACCGTCGGAAGTGGTCTGCATCCGGTGACGACGTTGGCCAGCGCAGGCTGTGGGCGAGCACGACGGCGATGGCAATCTGCCAGCGTTCACCGGCAGTGCTTTGGCCGGGGAATTCGGCTGCTCCGACCCCAACGATGAGGCCGGCAGCGATACCCAAGACCGGGTGCCGCGAGAATCCGCTCGTCACGAGCGCCGCGATGCCGGCGAGCGCGAGTGCCAGTTCCAGGCGGCCCCAGCTTGGCTTGAGCAGCGCGATCCACTCGGCGGGAATGCCGAGCACTGCAATTCCTGCGCTCAGGGTCGCCAATTGAATTGCTCGGCGGCGGAGCTCAGGTCGGCCGCGGAACGCCAGCACGAGGAAACCGCCGAAGTTGAAGCCGCCGGCTCCCAACAGCAGTGCCGGTTCCCGCCACGCCAATAGCGGCAGCAGGGCGATGATGCCCATGGCGGCGCGCCGGGCGAAGACGCCGGGAACCGGGAGGAAATCGCCGAGGCGATTCAGTAAAGTCCAGCCGGTGGCCAAGAGGCACGGTGTAAGCAGGGCGTATGTCAGGGAAGAACCCGTTCCCAGGTAGCCCACGCTGGCGGCATGCACCCCGGTGCCTGCGAGCCAGAATCCATAGATGAAAATCGGCAACCAAGGCCGTTCCGGGTTGAGCCCCGCGAAATCCCGGGGCCGTGGCAGGAAATTGGCGCCCGCTGCGATCAGGGGCATGGCCAAAAGCCAGAGTAGGCGATTGGGCCCGACCCAGTCGTGGACAGATTGCTGGTCCACCACGTGGCGAAACCACAGCGGCATCACGACATTCACGCCGAGAATTCCTGCGCCGAGGGCGAGCGCCCGCGCGGGCAGATTGAACCGCGGATACCATCGGCGGATCACCCAGGCCCGCAGCGCTACGGCCGCCGCGCCGGTGCCGATGAGTGCGGCGGCCAGCGACTGGCCGATGAGCGCGGCCTGGGCGATGAGGATGAATGGCACCAGCACCAAACCGTGTTCCACCACCACCAGCAGGGCGGAATCATACCAAACCCGACGGCGGCCCAACGCCACCGCGGTCAGCACCAGCAAACCGCCATAAACCTGAAGCGTGCCGAAATTGAAGAGGAGTTTCGGCTCCTCACCGCCGAGGAATTGCGGGTCGGTGGAAAGGCGGTTGATGGCGAACAGCAAAAGCGCGGCGCTGACGAGGAAGAACGGATTGCAGACGAGAAGGCGTCGGGCCCACCAACGCCAGTCGCGGACAGGCTGCGTTGCATCGAAATTTTCGGGTGAGGCGGGAGAGGAAGCGGCGGGTTCCATGATGACCTCCTGAGGTGGGATTGATTCAACGGTGGCTTAGCGGTTCCCGTGCCGGTTTTCCGGACAGGACTTTTGCGGTGAGGCTTGCTAGTTTGACCGGGTGACCTTGTTCCCGTTCCGCTGCGCGTGGCTGCTGCCTGCGTTGCTGTGCACCGCCGGTGCCGAGACAGTGCGGCTGCGGGAACCGGCCTTCCGTGAATACGAGTTCAGGCCGCCCGGACCCGTCGGGAAGTCTGCGACCGGGAGGGCTACGGAATGGATGGAGGCCCGCGCTGGTCGTGGGGGGCGGTCGCTTCAGTTTGGTCGTCGCCTGGTGGTGCGCTTCCACAGTTCCATGGCGGTGAGCGGCTGGATGAAGGAGCGGGGAACTCCGGATGGTCCGTTCCTGGATGATCGGACCCGCCTCGTCGAATGCGCATCGCCATGGGCCGCGATGAGGGAGGCGCAGGCGCTGGCGCTGCGGAACGATGTGGCGTGGGCCCGGCCCGTTTCCCGCCCTGCGGTTCGCCGGCACTTTGCCTATTCCGCAGCGCCCAATGATCCGTATTACGCCCGCCAGGCCCACCTCGATCCGACCCAGCCGGCCAACGGCGCGGTGGATCTCGCCGCGACGATCAACGCGCGCGGGGCGTGGGCCCTCACCCGGGGCGCGGGTGTCCAGGTCGGCATTGGCGACGACGGCGTTGATCTCACGCATCCGGATCTGAGCCCGAATCTCACCGCGCCGAGCCGAAACTTTTTCACGGGAACGGACTCCGGCGCCCATCCACGGTCATCGTTCTACCACGGCACTGCGGTTGCTGGATTGATTGGGGCAGCGGGCGACAATGGCGTCGGAGTTTCCGGGGTCGCGCCAATGGCCGGGCTCGGGGCACTGGTCATTTGGAACGCCGCCGATGAAATCCTGGACGACGCGGGGTTGGCCGAGGTGTTCGGGTATCGCAACGACGAGTTGGCGGTGCAGAGCCATTCCTGGGGCAACTCCGACTTCCTCTATTTGGAGATGCCCGCGATTCAAACGCAGGCGATCTCCAATGCGGTGACGGCCGGTCGCGGCGGCCGGGGCGTGGTCTTGGTGCGGTCTGCGGGGAACATGCGCACCGAGGATTACAACTTCGCGGACGGCGTGGGGGACGCCAACATCGATGCGTATGCCAACAACCTTTGGCACATCACCGTGGGATCCGTCCGGGCGGACGGGCGGGTGGCGAGCTATAGCGTGACCGGTGCGTGCATTCTGGTCGCTGCGCCGGGAGGTGAAGACACCGGCGGATTTTCCGGATTGATCACCACCGACCCTCGGGGAAGCAAAGGGGACAACCGGGTGGTGGACCCGGCCGACCCCACTTCCGCGGATTATCTTTTTGGCAGCACCGCATTCGTGGGCACCTCGGCGGCGGCCCCGGTGGTTTCCGGGGTGGTCGCCCTGGTGCTTTCCGCCAATCCGCAACTGGGCTGGCGCGATGTGCAGCAAGTCCTGGCGCTGACGGCGCGGCAGGTGGATGTGTCGGATCCCGATATCCAATCCACCGGAGCGGGCTTTCGGGTAGGCCACAACACGGGATTCGGGGTGGTGGACGCGGGCGCTGCGGTTCGCCTGGCCCAGCGCTGGCAGAACCGTCCAGCGGCTGTCCGACTCGTTGTCACGGACACCAACCGGACCGAGATTCCCGACCAGGGATTCCGGGTGCGGCTCAGCGGGGAAGGGGTTCCCGAAGGCCTGCGAAGTCTGCCAGCCACGGGAGGGACCGGGCGGTATCCCGACGCGGCCACGCCGGAAGTTCCCCTGATCGATGCGGGGACGGGCGACTCCGGGTTGCCGACGCTCGATGGCGCCGGTGCGTTGCTGCGGCGGAACGGAAACCCGTTCGCCACCAAGCTCGACAATGCCGCCAACGCCGGAGCCGCCTTTGCCCTGATCGCGAACAACGTCGGCACCGCAGAGCGGGTGCTGATGCTCGACACCGATTTCACCCGTTTGCCGGCCGCCAGCATCGGGCTGAACGATGGGGCTGCTCTGCGCGCGTTGGTGGCGACCAATGCCAACGTCCGGGCCCGGCTTGTCCTCGACTCCGCCACCCGCACGTTCTCCGTTTCAACGTCGCTGCTGGTGGAGCACGTGCGGCTGCGGTTGCGCTGGACTCATCCGCGCCAGGGAGACCTGCGGGTCACGCTGCGTTCCCCAGCCGGCACCCTGAGCGTGCTGCATCGTCCGGGCACCGTGGAAGATCCGCCGCTGGGAGAATGGACCTATGGTTCGACGCTGCATCTTGGGGAAAGCAGCCAGGGCACCTGGACGCTGGCGGTGACGGACATCGGATTGGCCGCCGGCGCTGCCGGAACCTTGGAGGAGGCGGAACTGCTGCTGGATGGCGTGCCGATTTCCGATGCGGACGCCGATGGTTTGGAGGACGACTGGGAGCAACGGTGGTTTTCCTCGCTGAATCCGGGTCCGCGAGATGACCCGGATTCTGACGGCTGGAACAACGCGGCGGAGCAACTTCAGGGCAGCGATCCCGCCGGGCCCAACGACCCGTTTCGACCGGTGCTGTCACTGCTGCCCACCGGAGTCCGGCTCAGTTGGCCGGCGACCGACGCCGCCCAATACGAAGTTTGGTTGGCGCCGGATGCGGCCGGCCCTTGGAGTCGTCAGGCGGTTCCCGCGCGCTTTCCGGAAGGCGGCCTGTTTCGGCCGGCCGCAGCATCGGGCGTGTTCTTCCTGCAACGGACGCCGTGAGCGAACCGCACGCCAGGGCTGCCCAGTGATCAGCCGAGGAAGTCCTTCACGCGGTCAAAGAAGCTTTTGGACTGCGGATTGACGCTTTCGTCGCAGAGCTTGGCGAATTCCTCCAGCTTGGCGCGTTGGGCGTGATTCAGCTTGGTCGGGACCTCGACGGCGACTTTCACCAGCAAGTCGCCGACCCCGTGCCCTTGCAGACTCTTCACACCCCGGCCCTTGAGGCGGAACATGGCGCCCGTTTGGGTGCCCGCCGGAACGACGATCCGGGCCTTGCCGGTCAGGGTGGGCACGTCGAGTTCGGCGCCCAAGGCGGCTTGGGTGAAGGAAATGGGCACCTCGCAGAAAAGATTGTCTTCCTCCCGCTTGAAGACGTCGTG
>CAIWAH010000065.1 GCA_903910585.1 uncultured Verrucomicrobiota bacterium | reverse complement strand
GTCACCGGCCAGCACCGGCTGCGGTCCGTGAAGCCACAGCACGGTGCCGTCGCGCCGTTCGCCGCCCCAATTCCACGCCGCCTCCAGGGCGGGAGTGGGATCGTGGCCGCCTTCAAAGGCGGGCAGCTTGGCCGCGAGTGCGCGGGACACTTCCGTGAACGGCAGGGAACCTTCGCCGCGGTATGCCTCGATCGCGCCATCATGGGCGATCCACACGCCGACTTCGGCCCGACCGCCGGCCTGGTCGAGGGCGGCGCGCAGGGCTTCGCTCCACGCCCCGGCACCGCGGCCGCCGTCGAGCACGATGGCCAAACGGCCGCCGGCAGGCCGGGTTGCCGTCGTGAGCCGCTGCCGCACCCAGGCGTTGTTGGTGGCGCGTTCGTCGCGGACCCAGGCCGTGGTGTCACTGGCGGTCGTGCGTTGCAGCCGGATGACCGGGAACGCCTCCGCACCGGCCCGTTCGCTGATGGCGGCGTGCAGGGCGTTGGAACGGCCGGCGTCCAGCGTCCATCCCGCGGGCCGGGTGACGGCCGGCTGCTGCGCTTCCAGCCACGCATGATGGCGCAGGTCGTCGCGGATGGCGAAGTTGCGCTCCGTGAAGCGCGGCCAGACGAAGGCGACCTCTCCGGGGGAAACCGGGGACAGCGGCGCGGTGATGCCCAGCCGCACCTTCATCAGGCCGCCCTGCGCCGGCACCGGAAAGCACTGCATCAGCACCCGGTCCGGCCCTGCATGGGTCACGAGAATGGGATCGCGGCGCTTCACGACGGCGACCTGCTGATACGCGGCCCGCACCTCGCCTGCGCCCGCAAAGGCCGCCTCGCGTTCCTCGCCGTTCACCCAGAGCGTCACCCGCGAAACCACGCCGCCGGGCGGCAACTGGATTTCCGAGCGGGCTTCGCGGGCCTGGAAATCGTGGTCGTTGCGGAACTCCAGTGTCCATTCCGTGTAACCCCAGCCGTCGTCGGCGTTGCCCATGGCATCCAGCCGCGACGCGTTCAGGGAAAGGCCGGAGACATGTCCCGCTACTGCGGTGCCGCCCACGGCGTTGTCCCACTCGAAGTCGCGCAACGTCCGGGCACCCGGGCCGCGCAGCGAACTCAAGGGCGGCTTGCGGGCGTTGTAGGGCTGGCCGGTGACCCGGAAGAAGACTGACTGGATCTGCTCGGGAGACATCCACTGACGCTCGTGCAGACCCAGGTTGCCCCAGATGTTCCGACTTTGCCCATAACAGGCGCGGAGGAGGGCATCCTCGCTGCCAAACCGGCGCAGCCACTGGACGGCCCGGGTGGACTCTTCGGGCGAACCATGCACGGCTGTGGCGAGCCATTCATGGGTGAGGACACCCGGCGCCGAGGGCGCGGCGAGGCACAGCAGCGCGGCGAGCCAGCCGAGCCAGCGGTGCGCCGGTGGCGGTGTGTCGGTCTGGGTGGCCTGCTGCTTCAGCGCGGAGCCGACGACGAGCGCGCAGATCCAGGCTAGGAGCGGTGACAAGGGCAGGAAGCCGATGAGAAAAACGACTCCGATGAGGGCGAACGGTGTCAGCGGCAGGAACAGCAGGGCATAGCCACCGGCCACGCCGGTGGCAAACGACTGGGCCCACCACAGCCAGCGGGGCAGGACCCGCTCGGGGCGCTGCAGAAGCAGCAGCGCCGTCGCGTGAGTCAGCGGCACCAAGGCCACCAGCACCGCGTGCCACCAGGTGGGCGTCGGGTCGAACATTTCCCCGGCGCAGGCCTGCGTCCACAGCTCGAAGCCCAGCGTGAAGGCCGGTAACGCCACGCCAAACAGCCAGAGCAGGAAACGCGAACCGCGCGTTGTCAGGCGTTCCCGGTGCGACGGGGCCCCGCCGGGCGAAACCGGCGCCGGCCCGGGTTCCGAAGACGAGGGCGGTTCCGCGAGCAGCTCCGGATCCATCTTCGCCAGAATTCGCCGGACATCGTTTTCGGTGACCACGCTGAGTCCGGCGGCGGCCGCCTCGCTTTCAATGTGGTGCCGGAGGTCGGCGATGACTTCATCGGCCTCGGCCCCGGCTGCGGCGAAGCGGGCGCGGTGGCGGTTGAGATGCTCCTCGACCAGGGAGCGGGCGGTCGCGGTCCATTCGTTCATGGCGTGCCTCCGAGCGTGGCGGTGGTGCGGTTCAGGGTTTCGAGAAACGCGTTCATCGTCTTCAGCGTGCGGCGTCCCTCGGGCGTGAGGCTGTAGTATTTGCGGGCCGGTCCGGCGGACGATTCCTCGAGGCGGGTCTGAACCAGCCCGGAGACGCGCAGGCGCGACAGCAGCGGGTAGAGCGTGCCTTCGGTGAGGCCGAGGCCGGGGGCTTCGGACAGCTCCTTGACCAGCTCGTAGCCGTAGCGTTCGCGCGTGGCGAGCGTGCGCAGGATGCACAGCTCGATGACGCCCTTGCGGACCTGGATGACCCAGTTGTCGAAGAAATCGGACACAGGAAACGGCGCGCGGCCGTGCATACCGTGTGACACAAGGTAGCTGGCCGTGCAAGCATTCAGGCAGAGGGACCGGCGGGTTCCGCGGACGTTCAAACGCGGACGGGGAATTTGTTTTGCCAGCGGGCACCGGCAGGTCTCCCATGCGGTCATGTCCCCCCACAAGTTCGGCTGCCGGGTTCAAGGTGCTGGCCCTTGACGACGTGTGCTACGGTCCGGTGGACCTGCAACAGCTCATCGACTGGGCCCGTGACGAACGGCTCATGGCCGACACCTGGGTGTTTTGTGTGACCACCCAGCGGTGGCAGAAGGCCGCGCATCTGCCGCAACTGCGTGAACTGTTCAGCGAACTGGAACCGCCCGAGGTCGCGCTGGCGGCCCAAGACGCCGGTCCCGGGACGCCAGTGCGGCCAGGAATTCTGCGCCGAGTGCGCGTGCTGGCCGAGCTGAATGACGAGCAGCTGGGCGAGGTGGCGCGGGTCGGCGAAGTGGTCCGATTGCCGGCGTTTACCACGGTGGTGCGGACCGGACTGGTCGGTGACTCGTTGTTTTTCGTGATCGATGGTCAGGTCCGGCTGCGCATCACGGTGAAGGAGCGCGAAATCCTCATCGCCGTGCAGGAGGCGGGCGGTGTGTTCGGCCAGATCTCGATGTTCGACGGCGGCCCGCGGGTGACGGATGCCGTCACCGATTCCCCGGTCACCCTGTTCAAGGTGTCGTCAGTCGCCTTCAAGCAACTGTGCGCGCACCGTCCGGACATCGGCACGCCGGTGCTGCTGGCGCTGGGCCGCACGCTGGCGACGCGTATCCGCACCGATGACCGGCACCTCACGGAACTGGTGACGCTCAACCAGTCCGGTTACTGAGCTGCGGCCTCACAAGGGAGAGCAGCAGCTTGCGGAGCTCGCCCATCCGGCCCTTGGCATCGCGTTTGGCGAGGCGCGGAAAGTAGCCGCCGACGGTGATCGGTTCGCGGCCGCGGAACAGCTTCACCTTGTCGCCGGTCACTTCGAGGGCGGTCACCTGTTTGGCGGCGGCGAGGACGCGCAGTTCGTGGACGCTGGTGAGCAGCTCCACCGGCGGCGGCGGCGGGCCGAAACGGTCACGCAGTTCCCGGCGCAGGGCTTCGAGTTCGTCCCGCTGCGTGGCCTGGGCGAGCTTGCGGTAGATTTCCAGCCGGTGTTCGGACTCGCGCACGTAGTCGAGTGGCAGGTAGGCGGGCGCTTTCGGCGGTTCCGGCGAAGCCGCCTCGGCGTCTCGCTGGCCGGAATCATCCTCGTCATCCACCCAGCGCACGAGGTCTTCCCGGGGAATCTCGATGCGGGCAAGGCCGGGCTGAAGGCGGAGCACTTCGTCGGCACCCGGCTTGGGTGCGGTTGGCCGGACTTCGTCGCCGGGATTCATCGCGAGGAAGCCGAGAGACAGCCGGACTTCTGCGCGCGGAGCGACCTTTTCGCCCTTCAGCGAGGCGACGCTCTGCTTGAGCAACTGGCAGTAAAGGTCGAAGCCGACGGCAGTAATGTGGCCACTCTGCTGGGCGCCCAAGATGTTGCCGGCGCCGCGGATTTCCAGGTCTCGCATGGCGATCTTGAAACCCGAACCGAGCGCCGAATACTGCTTGATCGCGCTCATGCGCTTGCGGGCCTCGGTAAGCAACTGGGCATGGCGGGGCAGCAGCAGGTAGCAGTAGGCCTGGTGCTTGTAGCGGCCCACGCGGCCGCGTAGCTGGTAAAGCTCGCTCAGGCCGAAGCGGTCGGCGCGATCGATGATCATCGTGTTCGCGTTCGGGATATCGAGGCCGCTCTCGATGATGGTGGTGCTCACCAGCACGTCGGCATCGCCGTTCACGAACTGCGTCATGACCTTCTCCAGTTCGCCGTCCTCCATCTGGCCGTGGCCGACGACGATGCGGGCGTCGGGAACGAGTGCCTTCAGTTTCACGGCGACCTCGGTGATCGTGGAGACGCGGTTGTGGAGGAAATACACCTGGCCGCCGCGGTTGAGTTCGCGGCGGATGGCGTCGCGCACGAGCCGGTCCTCGTAGTTGCCGACGACGGTTTCGACCGGCAGGCGGTCCTGCGGCGGTGTTTCGAGCGTGCTGAGGTCGCGCGCGCCGGTGAGCGCGAGGTAAAGGGTCCGCGGGATCGGCGTGGCACTGAGCGTGAGCACGTCCACGGTGGTGCGCAGGAGCTTGAAGGTCTCCTTGTGCTTCACGCCGAACTTCTGCTCCTCGTCCACGATGACCAGGCCGAGGTCCTTGAACTGCATGTCGGCCGAAACGATCCGGTGCGTGCCGATGACGATGTCCACCTGGCCGGTGGCGGCGGCCTCCATGACGGCACGTTGCTGTTTCGCCGTGCGGAAGCGCGACATCAGCTCCACGCGCACGGGGAACTCCGTCATGCGTTCGCGGAAGCTGTTGTAATGCTGCTGCGCCAGCACGGTGGTGGGCACGAGCAACGCGACCTGCTTGCCGCCCATGACCGCCTTGAACGCCGCGCGGATCGCCACCTCGGTCTTGCCGAAGCCGACGTCGCCGCACAGGAGCCGGTCCATCGGCTTCGCCGTTTCCATGTCGCGCTTCACCGCCTCGATGGCCTTGAGCTGATCGGGTGTTTCCTCGAACTCGAACGCCGCCTCGAACTCGCGCTGCCACTGGGTGTCCACGGCACAGGACTGTCCCGCCTGCGTCGCGCGCGCGGCCTGGACGCGGAGGAGGTCGGCGGCGAGATCCTTGACGGCGCGTTCGGCGTCCTGCTTGGCCTTGGTCCAGCGCGTGCCGCCGATCGTGCTGAGCTGGGGCCGGGCCTTGCCGGCACCGATGTATTTGCTGACGAGATGAGCCTCGGTGACCGGGACGTAGAGTTTGGGGGCGGCCTCACCGGCCTCGCGGGCGGCAAACTCGAGGACGAGACATTCCTGGCCACTTTCGGCCGGCGTGCGGGGATCGGACTGGGCACCCCGGGCCGCCGCGAGTGTCTTGAGTCCGCGGAAGATGCCGATGCCGTGCTGGAGGTGGACGACGAAATCGCCTTCCTCGAACTCGGTGAAATCCACCTCGAAGGCCGACCGCATCGCCTGCGCGTGCGGCGACTTCAGGCGCCGGGAACGGGCCACCTTGTAGCGGCCGTAAATCTCCGCGTCGGTCACGACCACGGTGCGCGAACCGGGGATGAGAAAACCCCGCGAGAGCGAACCGAGGTGGATCACCAGCGGAAAGTCGGCGCCGGTGTCATTCGATCCCGGCGTTTCCTCGGCCAGTCCATATTCCTGCCAGAGTTCCCGGAACCGCTGCCGCTCGCCTTCCGTGCCACAGAAGACATGGACCGTGTAATCCTGTCGGAGCCAGCGATGAAGTTGCCGGAAGAAATCCCGCCGCTGGGTATCGGCGACCTGCGGATCGGGCAACGTCGCGCCGACCGGCCGGAAGGCGTCCAGCGACTGGATGAGCCCTGGGGAATTCGTGTCCGTCTCCGCAGGCGTTTCGGCGAGCTCCAGCAGTGTCATGCCGCGTTGGCGGGCGGCATCGAGGAACTCGGCCAGGGTCAGATGGAACGCGTCGCCGGCGGGGACCTGGGCGGAATACTGGTCGGCTTGGGCAGCCAACTCGGTCGGCTCACTAAGGAGAATCAGCGTGTTCGCCGGCAGGTAATCCAGCAGCGAACCCAACGCGAGCGTCGGCGTGGGCGCGGTGGGTGCCGTGGCGGAATCCGCCCACTTGGGCGTGCGGAGCTTGAGCAGGCTGAGTTCGCCGGCCGGCGGGATCACGGCTGAGGCGACCGCCTCGCGAGAAGTCTGACTGTGCGGATCGAACTCCCGGAGCGAATCGAGTTCGTCGCCGAAAAATTCCAGCCGGACCGGCCACGGGGAACTCAGCGGCCAGACGTCCACGATGCCGCCGCGCCAGGCGAGTTCGCCCTTGCTGGTGACCTGGGTTTCCGGCTCGTAACCGACCTCCTCCAGCCACTCGATCAGGTCCAGCGGATTGCAGGTGTCGCCCCGGCGGAGCGTGCGGGTCCGCTGAGTGAGTTCGCCGGGCGCAAAGGTCCGCTGGAGGACGGCCGGCACGGAGGCGACCAGGAGTTCGCCGGCATCTGCGCGGGGAGCCGTGAGGGCGACCAACGATTCCAGGCGCTCGCTGATGACGTCGGCGTGGGGAAGTTTGCTTTCGTGCGGCAGGGTATCCCAAGCGGGAAAGAATCGCGGCACCACCCGATGCGCCCGGTCCTTGTCCGCGGTCTCCTGATGCGCCGCGACATTGAGCCAGGTGCCGAGGTCAGCATGGGCCGCTTCCTGAGCCTTGAGCGTGCCGGTGATCAGCAGCACATGGCGTTTGGGGAAATGCGCCGCGAGCAAGCCGGCGGCAAACGCGTGCGCGGCGCGGTTCAGACCGTTCCACGTCAAAACGCCTCCGGCCCCGGCGCGTCCGAGCAGGGGCGCGAAGTCCGGGGCGGAGCCGACGGCCGCGAAGACTTCAGCCTTCGCCGCGCTGGGAGAGGAAGCCGGCAAACGCGGCCAACGTGGGCAGCTTCCGCGGGGCGTCAAGCCGGCGAATCGGCGGCCGGGACTTCATTTCGCGATCCGGACGGCGACGAGCCGGCTTTCGCTGCGGAGATACAGGATGCCGTCGGCCAGCACCGGCGCCGCCCAGCACGGATGCTTCAGCGAGGGCACCTGCCAGCGGCCCAGTTCCTCGCAACGGTCGGGATTCGGCCGGAACAGGCCCAGCAAACCGCCTTCGCCGAGGGCAATCAGTTTGCCGTCAGCGAAGATGAACGAGCCGCGTCCGAAGACGGGCGGTTGCTCCGAACTGTGTTTGCCCCAGCGCTCATCCCGCTCCCACCGCAGGCGTCCGGTGGCGAGTTCGACGCACCGGAGCGACGCGTCCGGTTCATTCCGCCCGCTGAAGGCATACAGATTGCCGCCGTGAAGAATTGGCGTGGACCAGTGCATTTCGAGGCAGGGGATTTTCCAGCGCCCGCTCACCGGGTCGCGGTCGGCTTGGTCCAGCGGATGACGGACCGGATCTTTCCAGACTTCCTCGAAGGAATGCCCGTCCGGCTTGACCCGCAACAGGACTGCGCCGCTGCGGTAGTAGGCGGAGGAAATCAGGATGAGGTCGCCGGACACGACCGGGTTCATGGCATTGACCGAGTCGTTGGCGAAGGACTGGAACCAGCGGCTGAAGCGGACTGCGCCGTTGGTGGGGTTGAGGGAAACCAGTCCCTGCCGCATGAAACAGAGCAGGTGGCGCTGACCGTGGATGGTGGCCGCCACGGGCGAGGCGTAACTCGCCAGCTTTTCGGCACCGGTCCAGTCGTAGGGACGCTCCGCACGCCAGCCCAGGGTGGGGACGCCCTGCCAGTTGGTCCGGCCCACGTTTTCCCAGAGGGTTTTCCCGGTGTCTGGATCCAGCGCAACCATGCCGGAATTCGGCTGCCCGCCGACCATGACGAACAGTCGGCCGTCGTCTAGCAGCGGCGTGCTGCCGACACCGAAGAAGGCCTGGGGAATCTCCCAGTCCTTGGCGGTGTCGCGCTGCCAGACCGGCTTTCCGGTGGCGAGCTCCAGACACGTCAGCCGGCCCTCGGCGCCAAAGGTGTAAACGCGGTTGGCGGTGATCAGCGGAGCGCAGCGGGGTCCGTTGTTGTATCCGTAGGGATCCTGATAAGCCGACGGATAAGCATGGCGCCAACGGCGGGCGGCCGACTTGGCGTCCCAACATTCCACCACCTCTTCGGTCGCTTCCCGGTGGAAGACGAGGAGTTGCCCGTCCCGGACCGACGGCGCGGCATAGCCCGTGCCGATGGGCCGGTCGAACACCACCGGCGGCCCTTCCGGCGACAGTCGGTCAATCAGTCCGGTTTCAGACGAGGTGCCGTCCCCGTTTGGTCCCAGAAAAACGGGCCAGTTCGCGCCGAGAGCAAGCCAGGAAGTGAGAGCAACCATCCATGCGCGGGACAACATGTTCTCGTTGTCCGCGCCGCGGAACCGGCTGGCAAGCAATTGCCGCGTTCAGGCGGCGGCCGCGTCGTCGGCCCAGTCACCGAGCTTCAGGCACTCGCGGGCCTTGCGGCGCTCGTAACGGTGCTTCTGCGATTTTTTGGGACGGTCGCCGACCGCACGGAAGGGATGCTTGGAGTCACGGAGAACTTCCGCGAGGAGGTCAGTGGTCTTGCTCATGGCAATGATACACCGGGGTTACGGTCTCACCACGCTCCCACTCCCGCAGAGGAGGGACGGAGCAGGGTGGCTGGGGTCAGTGACCCTTCACGGGCCCTTAGGTTCAACTCTCGGTCCGGACTGTCAACCCGGCAGACATCCAATCGTCACAAGAATGTCAGACTTGAAGCCGGCTCGACAGTTTCCGGCGGGTCCGGCACAACCGGTCCGTGAAGGTTCTGTTTCTGAACGGTCCCAACCTGAATCTCCTCGGCACCCGTCAGCCCGAGATTTACGGCCGGACCACCCTGGCTGACATCGAGCGGTCGGTCCGAGAGAAGGCCGCGGCGCTGAAGGTCGAAGTGGAGTTCCGGCAATCGAATTGGGAAGGCCAGTTGGTGGACTGGCTCCATGAAGCACGGGGCAATTTCCAAGGGGTGGTCATCAACGCCGCTGCCTACACCCATACCAGCGTGGCGCTCCGGGACGCCATTGCCGCCATCGTCTTGCCGGTGGTCGAAGTGCATCTTTCGAACATTCATGCCCGGGAGGAATTCCGTCATCGGTCCCTGATTTCAGCCGTCTGCCGGGGTCAGATCGCGGGATTTGGGGCAGCGTCCTACATTTTGGGGTTGGAAGCGGTCGTTAGCCTTAACGGGGGCGCGTAAACCTCCCGTTTTCCGGTGATTTACGCGAAGAAATTGAGGCTGACAGCGGGCTTGACCGCCTCAGACCCCCTTCCTACCGTCCGCGCCATCTTGTGACTGGGAACTGAGCAGACCCCATATTTCATGGCCTGCTCTTTTTTTGTTTCCCGCGACCTCAACCGTCGGCGTTTTTGGCCGGCAACAATGCGGATTCTCGCCCTGTGGACCTCAAAGAAATCAAATCCATCATTGATCTGATGAAGAAGAACTCCCTGTCGGAGTTCGAACTCGAAGAGAAGGATTTCAAGATCAAGCTGAAGCGCCCCATCGGCGCCGCGGTGGCGCCTTTGCCGCATGCCTTGCTGGACGATCCGGAGCTAACCGCCTACGCCCCCTTGGCCCGGCCGGTTGCTCCGACTCCGGCGGTGACCTCTGCGCCGGCCAACGCCGCCAACGGGGATGCGGAGATCAAGTCCCCGATGATCGGCACGTTCTACCGCACCCCGTCGCCGGATGCCGCTCCCTACGTGGAGGTCGGTTCCGAGGTCGGACCCGATACCGTCGTCTGCATCATTGAGGCGATGAAGGTGATGAACGAGATCAAGGCCGAGACCCGCGGGGTGATCACTGCCATTGTGGCGGAGAATGCCAAGCCGGTGGAATTCGGCCAACCGCTGTTCAAGATCCGCCCCATCTGATCTCCGAAATCGGTAACGGATCGAAAACCGGGTATTTGGCCCGGTTTTGTTCCGGCTCCGGCACTTTCCCGATCCTGCCATGTTTGAAAAGATTCTGGTCGCCAACCGCGGCGAAATCGCAATGCGCATCATCCGCGCCTGTCGCGAGCTCAACATCAAGACCGTCGCGGTATATTCCAAGGCTGACGCCAATTCGATGCATGTGCAGGTGGCCGACGAGGCAATCTGCATCGGCGACGGGCCCAGCACCGACAGTTACCTCCGGATTGACCGCATTATCTCGGCCGCGGAGATCGCGGACGTGGATGCCATTCATCCCGGTTACGGTTTCCTGAGCGAGAACGCCCACTTCGCCGACGTCTGCGAAAGCTGCAACATCCGCTTCATCGGGCCGCGCTCGGCGGCCATGAACGCGCTGCACGACAAGGCGAGCAGCCGTTTGCTGGCCAAGAAGGCCGGGGTGCCGACGCCGCCCGGATCGGAAGGGTTGGTCGAATCCGAACAGGAAGCCCGGGCCATCGCCCAGAAGATCGGCTATCCGGTGATGATCAAGGCCATTGCCGGCGGTGGCGGCCGGGGCATGCGGGCGGCGCACAACGACGTGTCGCTCGTCAAAGGCTACCACACGGCGCGGACCGAGGCGGAAAAGGCGTTCGGCAACAGCGGGGTTTACATCGAGAAGTTCATCGAGAACCCGCACCATATCGAGTTTCAGATCCTCGGCGATACGAAGGGCAACATCATCCACCTGGGTGAACGCGACTGCTCCATCCAGCGCCGCAACCAGAAGCTTATCGAGGAAACGCCCTCACCCATGCTGGAGCGCAAGGAATTCAAGGGGTTGCGGGCGAAGATGGGCAAAGCCGCCCTGCGGATTGCCGAGACCGCCGGTTACACCAACGCCGGCACGGTGGAATTCATCGCGGACGACTCCGGCAATTTCTACTTCCTGGAGGTTAACAAGCGCATTCAGGTCGAGCACCCGATCACCGAGGAGGTCACCGGGGTGGACCAGGTGAAGCAGCAGATTCTGATCGCCTCCCGCGAAAAGCTGACGATCAGCCAAGGCGACGTGCAGTTCAAAGGCCACGCCATCGAGGCCCGCATCAATGCCGAAGATCC
>CAIWAH010000064.1 GCA_903910585.1 uncultured Verrucomicrobiota bacterium | reverse complement strand
CCTGGCTCATGTCTTGAGCCTGCGCTGCCCGATACTGAGCCCATGAAACGAACCGGTACCCGAAAACCCGAAGAATTCACGCTCTATCGGCTCGTGCGGCCGAACAACCTGCCGCTCTTTTCGCTCGAGCCGCCGCCGGACACGCCGGCAGGCCGACCGCCGGGCAGCGAGCTCGAGCAATTCCAGCTCCGGCTCACGCCCAAGGACGTGGTCGACGCCCTGAACATCTTCGGCCTCCGGCACGCCGGCGAACGCATGGTCAGTCGCATGGTCCAGTCGCTGAACGCCGGCGCCCTGCGGGACGGGTTGGGGCCGGATCCCGAAACGCATTGATGGCTTCCATTTCCGACCAGCCTTTCCATCCCGCTACCCCCGAGGAGATCGACTCCCATGACACCACTCAACATGACCACCTGGTTTGCCACCGGCCTGATGCTCGGCTTCGGCTATGGTCTCGGCTCGGCGTTGGTGCAGTGGCTCGGACAACGGATTCGAACCCGTTCATGAGCCTGCAACTCACCTCCCGGCCATCGGGCGAGGTCCGTGAAGTATCCGCCAGTGGCTGTATCTCAAAAGAGAGACAAAATGGCTGCGGAGGAGGAGAGACCATGGCCCATTCGACGATGCTTCACGTCCGCGCGGGTGCTCACGCCGAGCTCTTCGAAGGCTGAGACCGACGTCGGCAGCAGTTCAGGAACCGCCCCGGAAGTCCCGTTCGATTCTCGCAGTCACCAGCGCAAGCAAGCGGTCATCCAAGCGGGCCAGTGGGGCGAGTTCGAGCAGGCGTTTCCGGAACGTCATCCTGAATCGCGCCAGAAGCGCAGTGAACTCGAGGTCCTTGGGCCGGCCGGCAACATACTTGGAGACTGCCAAGTCGTGGACTTCCAGACATAGGCCGGTAATCCCGTTGGTATTCGAGTTCAGGATTGTCACCACTCGGTTCATCCAGCCGTCGGGGAGGCTTGCAGCGTTTGGCGTGGTGCCCCGAGCGTAGTATCCGAAAAGTTCGTGGAAATGCGAACCTTCGCCGATGGCGCCGTCAATCAGATCGCTGGCATCCAGCCGGTTCGCCGGAAATACGTCCGCTTCGGCGGAACGCAGCAGCATTGCCGGGGCTTCGGGAAACTGGCCAAGTATCGACTGGCTGCCGATGACGACGATTTGGTGGTCGCCGGAGATGGCGCCAGCCGCCCGGATGATGTGTTCAAGGTCGCAGCGCCTCACGGATGCGCTTCCGGTGGGCAGCACCCAGAAGCGGCGCAAACGGCGAGGACTGCCGTAGCCTCGCTCCGTTCTCCGTGAGTTCTGTCATGGCGCCCAATACCTCGGCGACGGGGCGTTGGAGCAGCGTTTGCCATTCGACCAGCCAAGGGTCGAGATGAGGCATCCGCGTGGTTACCCAGCCGTTCAGCACTTCCTCTGCTCGCCGCAGCAGCGCGGGGTTGCGAAGAATCTGCTCGGCGACCACGACGTGAATGGCCAGGCTGCGCACGTCCGCGAGGCGATGGTCCGAATACCGGGAGACCTGTGCGTTTTCTACCCAGCGCGTCACCGGCTTCAGACCAAGCGACTTCTTGCGCGCACGCATGGCGCGCATGCGCTCTGCCGCGCTCTTGGCGACACCGGTAGGGGGACGGCCCCGCTTGCGAGGTTTTGAGAGGTTTGCATTCATGCATTTATCGTAATCCGTTACGAAAATTTATCAAGGCATCCTGCCTGCGGCTTGAACTGTAGAGCT
>CAIWAH010000063.1 GCA_903910585.1 uncultured Verrucomicrobiota bacterium | reverse complement strand
TCGGATCCTCGACGGAGTTGTTCAGATGCAGCTTGGTGTAGCCGTCGAGTTCCTGGCCCCCCTGAAATCGGTCGAGGTCGAGCGTGAGGCCGGGCCGGTCATCGAACGGCCGGAAGCTGCCGGTGGAGCCCTTGAGGTGAACGCCGACGGTCAGGGCGGGCCGGTCATCGACGGTCAGGCTGGCCCGGACGTATTCGCGGGGCCGTTTCCGGAGCGACTCGGCCGCAGCGGAGGATACTTCGATGGCCAGATTGCGGATGGCAGGTCCGGAGGGATCGAACAACGGGGCCGCCCACGCTTCGGCAGCCATCAGCGCCGGGAGCAGCAGGCTGAGCCGCGCCGAAGCGGACGTTTTCACATCAGGGTTTGCCCGTTGACGGCGGTGGATTCGGCCGACGCAGCAGCACCAGGGAATTGGCGCCGGGACGTTCCTTGCCTTCCGACGGCTGGTTCACGACCTGCCCGAGCACCCACATGGTGGTGGAGCCGCCGCCGTCGAAGTTCAGCGCCTCGCGGCAACCCAGCTTCAGCAGATAATTGGTCAGCTCGGGAAAGGTCATGCCGACCGAGTTGCTTTGGCGGCCATCCACGACCACGAGAAAAATGAACTCGTCGTTCCAGCCAATCGCGGAGCGCGGATGCCGGAACTGGAGGCCGGACCATTCCCAGGGCTTGCCATTGGTGATGAGTTTGGGGCCGCCGCCGATGGCCGTGGAGACGCCGGTCAGGTCAGGCGAAGTGGCCGTGGCCAGGGTCAGTTCCGCCCCGGGGGCGAGTGCGGGTGCCTTCGCGGCCAGTTTGAAGCCAAAGGACAGCACGAGCGAATTGGTGGTCAGGGGCGTGTCGCCGTTCTCAAGGACCTCGCGAATGCGCACCCGCCCGGTCTGCCCGGCGCGCAGTGGCAACCACGGCTGGCCCGGGACCGGTTCGAGGACCAGTTCCCGGCCGCCGCGCGTCCGCGTGGAAGTTCCATTGGCGGCGGTGTAGAGCACCGCGCCGTCGTGCGGCCTCAGTTCGTTGAGACCAAACGGGGCGGTGGAGCCATCGGGGAAGGTGACCCGAAACTGCGAGGTGATGTTGGTCGCGTGCGGGTTGCCGTCGGCATCGAACCAGAGGCTGGAATGACCGTCGGGATCGCTGATCAGTTCGCCGTTGCGGATCTGGACGTCGCGGGGATCGCCCACGTAGTTCCGTTCGTCGTGGTAATAATCCGCGTTCAACGCGGCCACGGGCGTCCCCCAGATCGCCGGCAACGTCCGGACCTGCTCCGCGAGCGTGCTCATGCCGATGGATTCCCCGCCGCCCAGCGAGGTGGTGAAGGCGTATTCCCGGCGGGACCGGTCGAGCTTCACCACATGCACCGACCATGGCATTTCGGGCAGGAGATCGTTGTGGTAAACGAGGCCGCGTTCATTCCGGGCCGAAGAATTGGTGGCGCCATCGGCTCCGGCGGGAAGCACGGCGAGGGCCGCCCCGATTCCGAGCGCCAACAGGCATGAATTCCCTCCGAAGCGCCGGGCGAAGGCGGCTGCGAACGGGAACCAAGCGACAAAGCGTCCGGTGGTCATCGGAGATTGGCAGAGCAGGCGGCACGCCAGTGGACCGGTCGGCCGGCCTTCGGGAGCTTCGCCTTCATGGGGCCGGGGCCTTTCGCAGCATCATGAGTGAATTGGCAATGGCGCGCTCGCGGCCGTCGCAGGGCTGATTCCGGATCGTTCCGTCACACCAGAGCGTCGCGGAACCGCCGCCGTCGAGGTTCATCGCCTCGTCGCAGCCGAGCTTGATGAGATACCCGGCCAAGTCCTCCAACGTCATGCCAATCGATCCCCGCTGCCGCCCGTCCACGGTGACGAAATAGAAATGCTCGCGGTTCCATCCAAGGGCCGACCGGGGATGTTCCTCCAACATCGAACTGGTCTGGTAGTTCTCGTCGTCGGGCACCTCGATCTTGATGGGCTTGCGGTTTCGGACGAGCACCGGTCCGCCGCCGATGCCGGTGCGGGCGCCCTCGAGGCCGGCGGAGGTGGCGGTGGAGAATTGGAGGCTGTCGCCGGGCTTGATTGCCGGCGCCCGCTTCGCGAAGGACGTCCCGAGCGATAGCACCCAGGTGCCGGGGGCCACCGGGGAATCCCCGCGTTCCCGGATTTCCCGCACCCGGGCGCTGAACGTCCCGTCCGGTGTGAGCTTGGGCAGCGCGCTTTCGTTGGTTCCCGTGAGGACGAGTTCCCGGCTGCCTTCGGTGCGGGAAGTCGGGCCGACCGCAGGGGTGAACAGGACGGCCGAATTCGCGCGGCGTTCCTCATTCAGGCTGAAGGGCGTTTTGGTCCCGTCAGGCCACGTCAC
>CAIWAH010000062.1 GCA_903910585.1 uncultured Verrucomicrobiota bacterium | reverse complement strand
CTATTGCCGCTCCGCGGCTGGCGTAGTGACCGGCTTCGCTGCCTCGCACGGCTCAGTGGGAGCGTTCCATCGCCCTTGGGCAGCCTCAAGGCGTGTCGGCAGGGATGACGGACGCTCATTTCGGTGAAGGGGCAAGCCGGGGCGCAGAGTGGCCTTGGTCGCGGATTCGTTTTAGCAGTGCCTGAAGTTCGGCGACTTTTTCGGGGTGAGCGGCGGCGACGTTGTGCTTCTGCGCGAGGTCGGTTTTCAGGTCGTAGAGTTCCACCGGCGCGTGGTCGTCGTCGGGGTAGCCGTGGCGTTTTTCCCACGCAGGCACGCGGCGGGAGACGTAACCTTCCTGGGCGTCAACCAGCAGCCAGTCGCCGTGGCGGATGGCATAGTGATCCGGGTTCGTGTTGTGGACGTGCGTGGTGCGCGGGCCTTGGTCCGTCTCGCCCCGCAGGAGGGGCAGGAAGTTGTGCGAGTCCGCCGCCGCAGCGCGCGGCAGTTCAACGCCCAGCGCGGCGGCGAAGGTGGCGATGAGGTCAATCTGCGAGAACAGCGCGCCGGTGGTGCTGCCGGGCTTGGTGACGGCGGGCCATTTCAGAATCGTCGGCACGCGGTGGCCGCTTTCGTAGAGGTCGCGCTTGAGTCCGCGCAGCGGGCCGCTCGACCAGTGGCCATGCTTTTCGTCCCGGGTGTAGGCGTATTGCTCCGCGCCGTTGTCGGCGGAGAAGAAGACGATGGTGTTCGTTTCCGCGCCGGTGTCGCGCAGGGCCTGGAGAAGTTGACCGCAGGCGTCATCGGTCTGGACCACGTAGTCGCCATACGCGCCGGCCTTCGATTTGCCGTCGAACGCATCCGCCGGCACGATGGGCGCATGCGGTGAGGGCAGCGGGAAGTAGAGGAAGAACGGCTCGGTCCTGCCCTTCCGCGAGCGGATGTATTCCACTCCCTTCCGCGTCAGCGTGGGCAGCACGGCGTAGAAATCCCAGTCCGAGCGGCCCGGGCCTTCGCGGCACTCCCAGCTCCCCTCCTTCGTGTTCTTCGGCGTCGTCTTGAAGGTGATGTCCGGCACGGCAAGCACGCGGTCGTTCTCAATCCAGGTGTAGGGCGGAAAGTTGATGACGTTGTCGCCGAAGTAATGATCGAAACCGTGGTCGAGCGGCCCGCCGCGGAAGGGCTTCGTCCAGTCGAAGGCGTCGTGGCGTTTTGACTGCGGCGGCGAACCGGGCTTGCGGATGGAATCCCACTGCCAGCCGAGATGCCACTTGCCGATGCAGGCCGTGGCGTAACGGTTTTTACGGAGCATCTCCGGGAGCGTGAGCTGGCCGGCCTTGAACACCGGAGCGTCGAAGCCGGTGTCAATCCCATGAAAATCGCGCCAGTGATGGCGCCCGGTGAGCAGCGCGTAGCGCGACGGCGTGCAGATGCCCGACGAACTGTGTGCGTCCGTGAACCGCAGCCCCTGAGCCGCGAGCTTGTCGAGGTTCGGTGTGGGAATCTTGGACGCCCGATTGTTCGCCCCGAGGTCGCCGAAGCCCATGTCGTCGGCATAGAGGATGAGGATGTTCGGCGGCGACGCACCGGCAGCGCGGAGCGTGGCGAGCGGCACCAGCAGCAACGCGAGCAGGCTCAGGATATGAAGGCAGTTCATGGGTTGGAATCCTGGTCCGCTTTCCGCCCGGAGACGGTCAGGCCTTCATCTCGGTGATCTGTTTGGTCGCGATGCCGATCGGGCGGTCCAGCGGGACGCCGGCGCACGTGAGCAGCGTGGTGAGCAGGTCGCCCTGATTGCCTTTGACTTCGGACAGTAAGCGGCCGGTCCGGATGGATCCGCCGCCCTTGCCGGCAATGATGAAGGGAAGGTTGTCGCGCCGGTGTTTGTCGCCGTCTTCCAGGCCGGAGCCCCACATCATGATGCAATTGTCGAGCAGGGTGCCGTCGCCTTCCCGGAGGGCGTGCATCTTCCTTACCATGTAGGCGAATTGATCGACGTTGAGTTTGTTGATGGCCGCGACCTTCCCGATCATCTCCTGATCGCTGCCGTAATGCGTCTGCGAATGGTGCTGGTTGGAGAATCCCAGTTCGGGGTAGGAGGCGCCGTTGGGCCGGGAGCCGATGTAGGTGCTGACGCGCGTGGTGTCCGTCTGGAAGGCGAGGATGGTGAGGTCGCACATGACCTGCATGTATTCACTGCGCTTGTCGCCCTCGGGAATCTTCACCTCGATGGGCGCCGAATCGGTGGCGTGGCGTTGGGAGGGGCCGACACCGTTCTTCTCCAGAGCCGCCTCCTGTTGGCGGGTTTCAATGGCGGCAATGCGGCGTTCCACCGAGCGCACGCTGTCGAGGTATTCGTCTAGTTTTTGCTGGTCCCCCCGGGCCAGGGTGCGGCGCAGATCGCGGGCGCCGCCGAGCACCCGGTCGAGCATCCGGCGGTCCAGCGGGTTGGCCCGGGTGACCTTTCCCGCCTCGCCGCGCTTTCCGAACAGACGGTTCAACACATTGCGGGGATCGGTCTCGGCCGGCACGGGCTGGGTGGGCGAGCGGAAACTGCAGTGGTTATAGTAACCCTCGTGCAGGCCTTCCTGATTCTCCTTCCAGGTCTGGGGCATGGTGGCCAGCTCCAGCGAGGGGAGCAGGGTCTGGGCGCCGACATAGTTTGCCATGATCTGGTCGGCGGAGATGGAGATGTTGATGCGGTTGCGCGAGTCGGCATCGGGCAACCGCGCGGTCAGCCAGGTGGACAACTCCAGCGCGTGCGGGGCGCCGCTGAACGGCTCGGTCGGCACACCGGAAATGCCCTTCATCATGAGGCACTGATCGATGACCGGCTTCAGCGACTCGATGATGAACGGCGGCGTGTGGAGGAACTCCTCCTGACTCTTGGGCCAGAACCGATCCATGATGACCCCGTGCGGCATATACATGAACGCCAGCCGCACCGGCGGCTTGGCCGTCGCCGCGGGCGCGGCCAACGAATCGAAAAAGGGCAGCGCCAGAGAGACCCCGACTCCTTTCAGGAAGGTGCGGCGATCAACAGGAGATGGGTGATTCATGGTATTCCGGTGGTGCTCGGGTTGGGGTGAAATGGGGTTCAATCTTCGACTCGACGGTGGGTGAACAGGTAGCTGGTGGTGACTTCGGTGACGATCGTCCGCACCCGGTAGTCGTCCTTGGCGATTCGGGCCATCAACTGGTCGATGACAATCTCATCGTAGCCTTCCAACGGCCGCCCGAGCGCGTGAGCCATGAGCCGTTCGGTCAGGTTCCGCGCCAGGTCGGCCTCCCGCTGCGCCAGGAGGCGTTTCAATTCCGCCGGGCTCGAGAAAGCCGCGCCGGTTGGCAGCCGCCCTGCCGAGTCGATCGCGACCCCGGCGTCATTCTGCTCCCGCCAGCGGCCGATGGCGTCGAAGTTCTCCAGGCCGAAACCGATCGGGTCGAGCACCCGGTGGCAGTTGGCGCAGACGGGATCCTTCGTGTGGAGTTCGGTCCGTTGCCTCAGCGTCAGACCTTCGACGCTCTTTGCTTCCTGCGCGTCGAGCTTGGGAACGTCCGGCGGCGGTGGCGGCACCCGCTCACCAAGGATCTGCTCCAGCACCCAGACGCCCCGGCGGACGGGGCTGGTCCGCGTGGGGAACGAGGT
>CAIWAH010000061.1 GCA_903910585.1 uncultured Verrucomicrobiota bacterium | reverse complement strand
CGACGGACCGATGTAGGACTTGGCGATCACCACGTTGTCGAACCAGACGACGTTCGTGGCGTGTTTGGTCCAGCGATCGGTGAAGTAGCTTTCGAGCGTGAGCGCGTTTGCCTTCAGACTCTCCGTCTTGCGCCAGTTGAAGCCTTTCCAGTGTCCCTGAAGTTCGCCGTCGATCCAGAACGCCTGCTCGCCGTCGGGTTGGGCCGGCGTGTTGTGCTTGAGCATGAACTCGGCGCAGATCCAGCGGTCGCGCGGGATGACCGGCGCGGCGGGCACCGCGAAGGAGTTGCCCCAGAACTTGCCGTCGGGCGACGCGGACATCTCGTGCCAGTAGCTGTAGAAGTTCCAGCGGCCCGGCGGCGGATTCCGGCCCCAATCACCCCACGGCTCCAAGGCGGTGGAAAACCGTTCTCTGCCCTCGGGCTTTAGTCCGGCCCCGCCGAAACCGCTCCAGCGGTCGCCGCCCTTGAGCCCCTTGTTCGCGCGCAGTGTGACGAAGTGGTGCACGTAATCACAGTCGGCCGCGAACTTCACGTAGAAGCGCACGAACACCGTGTCCGCCGGCTCGAACCAGCGCGTGAGGCCGCCGCCGGTGTCCTGGCCCAGATGCGCCTCCACGCGTAGCGCCCGCCGGCCCAGCTCGGTGCCGGCTCCGGGATTCACCAGCGACAGCACCTTGCCGCCCTTGTTCCCGACTTCGTCCCAACCTTCGCCCAGAGCGCCCGCCTCGAAGCTGTCGGCGAAGATCACTTGGGCGTCCGCCTTCAGGCCGGCATCACCGGGAAACTTCGCCGCCAGGCCGGCGCCGCGGGGCAGGGACGAGGTCGCAGCGCGGTTGGCTTTGCCGTCGGGGTCGCCGGCGGCGAGCACCCTCACTGCGGACACCAATAGGCCGAGTAGAAAAGCACGGGCGAAAGGCCGAAGGGCGACGGCCTTTCGCTTCGGCGGGGCGCAGAAGGCTGTGAACTGCGGCGGGGTGGATTTCACTTCGGCAGCTTTGGAGCTGGTCGCTCCGAGTGTCAAACACGCGGGCGGGGAGTGATGGGCGCATTGTGTCATCGTGTGAAGTTCACCGTTGGGGTGGCGGTGCTGGCCCAAAGTGCTGCCGGCGTCCCGCCGGCAGGGGCCGGAAAGCACCGCCGGCCGCGGCGATTAACTCCACAACCGCCTTGCTTGCTGAAGTCTGCCGGCGGGACGCCGGCAGCGCGTTTTCGTTTCCTTTGTTTGCTTCTGTTTCTCCGGCGGAGTCCTCACCTTGTGCTCCATCTCCCATGCGAACGACGACATTGTTTCAGGTGCTGTTGCTGGCACTGCAAGCTGGCATCGTTTCCGCGATTGCCGCCGAGCCGTTGCCCCGGATCGAAGCGCGCGAGGCCGGCTTCGCGCCCGAGCGACTGGAACGATTGCACGGCTTCGCCCGTGGTCTTGTTGCAGAGCGAAAATATTCCGGGCTCACGACGCTGCTTGTGCGCGACGGGAAGATTCTCGACTGGCAGACCTTCGGCGAACGCGCGGCCGGCGTGTCGGTGCAGCAGGACGACATCTTCGCCATCGCCTCGCTTACCAAGATTGTCACCACGGTCAGTGCGTTGATGCTGGTGGAGGAGGGCCGGATTGGTCTTAACGATCCCATTGCGGACCACCTGCCGGAGTTTCGCGGGCCGAAGGTGCTTGCCAGCGGCTCCAATCAGCCGCCGGTGTTCGTGGAAGCCGCGCGGCCGATAACCCTGAAGCACCTGCTCACCCATACGGCCGGTCTGAGCACCTCCACGCCGTTGAAGCCGGGAGCGCCAGCCCCGGCGGCTCGGGAAGGTGCCACACTCGCGGAACGAATCCGGGAGCTTTCCGACCACGCACTCACACACCAGCCGGGCGACGCGTGGGTCTATGGCCCGGCCACGGATGTCGTGGGACGGATCGTTGAAGTCGTGGCGACCAAGCCCTTCGACGTGTTTCTAGAGGAACGCATCTTTGGTCCCCTGAAGATGCGTGACACGGCCTTTGAGGTTCCCGCGGAGAAGCGGGCGCGACAGGTCGCGATGGATGTGCGGCAGGAGGACGGCTCGCTTCGCTCCATGACGCCAAAATCGCAGCAACAACCTTGGCCTTCCGGCTCTGGCGGACTGTTCTCGACGACCGCCGACTACGTGCGGTTTGCGCAGATGCTCCTGAACGGCGGCGAGCTTGAAGGCGTCCGCCTGCTTAGTCCGAAGACCATCGAATTGATGACGATGGACCACCTGCACGGCCTGGCCAAGCCGACCAAGATTTATCCCGTGTCCGACGGCTTCGGCCTTGGCGTCGAGGTGCGGACCGATGTTGCGCGCGCTGGTTGGCTGGGTTCACAGGGCACCTACGGCTGGAACGGCGCGACGACCTGTTACTGCAGCTTCGATCCGAAGGAGCGCCTCATCGCCATGATTTGGGCGCAGCACACGCCCAACGCCGAGTTCCAGCTCTACGAACGCTTCAACAACCTAGTCTATCAGGCGTTGGTGCGGTGATCCCTCGAAACCCCCAACCACCCGACCGTGAACAGAGCATTTCGACTTGGGATCGTCCTCTTCGTTGGGCTCTTGGTCTCGGCCCGCGCGGCAGAGCCCAACGGGACCCGCGTTCTTCGAGACATTGAGTTCGCCCGCGTGGGTGACATCGCCCTGAAGCTCGACCTGCATCTGCCCGCGACGCACATGCGGCCGGTCCTGATGGTCTGGGTGCATGGTGGCGCTTGGCGGTCCGGCTCGAAGTCGGGAATGCCACTGGGAAAGCTGGTCGAAGCCGGCTATCCGGTCGCCAGCGTGGATTACCGGCTGTCCACACAGGCGACGTTCCCGGCGCAGATCCACGACCTCAAGGCCGCCATCCGTTTCCTGCGCGGGCATGGCGGCGACTGGAAGCTTCCCACCACCAACGTCGTGATCGCCGGCGATTCCGCGGGCGGGCACCTCGCGGCGTTGGTCGGCGTGTCGAACGGTAACGCGGAGTTGGAGGGCAATGTGGGCACGGATCGCACGCGGAGTTCGGCGGTGCAGGGAATCATCAGCTTCTACGGCGGGGCGAACCTCACTACGATTCTCCAGCAATCGACGCCGCACGGCTTGTCTGTGCGCGTGCCGGCGCTGGACCTGCTGCTTGGCGGACAGCCCGACGCCGTGCCCGCCTTGGCACGGCTGGCCAGTCCGGTGTTCCAGGTGGACGCCAAAGATCCGCCGTTGCTCCTGCTGCACGGCGACCAAGATCCGCAGATGCCGATCAACCAGGCGCACGAACTCGTCGGCGCTTACCGGAAGCTAAAGCTCCCCGTGCAGTTCGAGGTTGTCCACGGTGCAGCGCACGGCGGGGCGGCGTTTTACGACGCGGAGCGGTTGGAGGTGGTGAAGGCGTTCCTCGCGCGCTTCCGTTGATTGGGAACGTCATGCGACGGGCTGTCGGTCACGTCCGCGCCAAGGCGAGGTCGAGCAGGTCGCCGCCGATGATGGCCGGGTCGAACTCCGCCGCGTGCGCGACCAGCCAGTCGAACTGCTTGAGCGCGTAGTGGAGGTCGGCGACGAAGAGCAGGCGCATGACGGTGAGACGAGTTTGAGGCAGACTTACATCCCAGTCCATGGCTGACCCGAAAAACCGGGCACATCTTTGCGCGCGACGATCAACAAACAGTTAGCGTTTCAGGTTCAAGGCCCGTTAGCAACGTAGGCAGTGCTCCGAACATCTTTCGACAATGTTCGACGACCTCCTGGCTTGCCGGTTCAACTTCGTCAGCTGTCAGGCAGTCCCAAAGGGAACCGATGCCCAATTCACCGCCATAGCTTACGCAGATTCGGAGACTGTTGGCGGGAAGAACCTCAGGCTCTGTAGCGGAGACAAACCGGCCGTTCCAGATCTGGTGGTCGCAGATGATCTCCGGCCCCCATCGGCCAAAGGAGAAGTAGGTTCTGACAAACCAGCCGGCGATGACCTGCATGAAGTCAGACGAACCACCTCGCTCCTCCATTTCGGCTCGTGAAACGCGATGATGCGCGAAGGCTTTCTTGAAATGACGCAGCAAAACCTATCGGAGTTCTTGTCCCCGCGGATATTCCGCCTTTTCTGTCCCGGCAGCAGCCCTGCAGGCGTTCCTTCGGGGTGCCGTTGCTTCCATCAGAAACAATTCAAGCGCCTGTAGCAGCTTTGTGCCTTCGGCCGGAATCTTCTCACCCAGCAGATTGAACGCGTTCTTGTGGCTCTTTTCGAGGAGGGCGGCGGTCAGGGCGAGTCGCGCATTGGGTTCGAGTTGTTCGATAAACCGGCAGGTTGGCCGATAATGGTTCCAAGGTCCAAAGCTCGGAAACGATTGCTCAATTTCGTTATCCAAAGCCGCTTTAGACCACCGATAGAGACGGACTTCGAATTCGTCCTTGGCATCGGAGTAGGTCATGATGGTCCCTTAGCATTATCGTTTGCTCACCGCACCTTCGTTCGGCGATGCCCACGCCAGATTGTCCCCCGTGCGGAATTGCCATTCCCCGTCCAACCGCAGCGACTGGCCGTTCGCGCGGAGTTCCGGGGCGCGGCCCTTGAAGCCGCCGCGGCTTCAAGGCAGTTCATCGTCCGGCTCAGGAGGCGCTGCCGGGACCGCAGCCAGGTAACGTTCAAAATCTTCCCGGCGACCGGCT
>CAIWAH010000060.1 GCA_903910585.1 uncultured Verrucomicrobiota bacterium | reverse complement strand
CCGGTCCCGGCGGAGATGGCCGTCCCGCCGGCCAAGCCGGCCGCGCCGGACACCCAGCCGGCCCAGGGCGAGGCCAAGGACCGGACCGGCGAAACCCTCAAGCGCCTCGGCGGGGTCCTCGGCGCCCTGGGCGTCCGGTGAACCGGACGGGCGGGCGCCGCCGCCGGCGCCAGCCTCCCGTTGCCTGCCCCCCGGCCCCCGGCATAGCCTCCCCCTCCAGCACGCCATGCACCTCCGCCCCGCCCAGGATGAACTCGCCCAGCTCGCCGAGTTCCAGCGCCGCCACCGCGCCAGCCTCCTCTGCATCGTCTGCTCCGAATTGGCAGCAGTCGCCAAACTCAAGCAGCAGCTCGGTGATGCGGGCGCCATCCGGCTGCTGCGCCAGCATGAGCAGGTGCTTCGAGATTTGCTGACCGGCTTTCCAGGAGGATTGGAGGTCAGTTCCGGGAACGGCTCGTTCTTCCTTGTCTTCGAGAAACCCTCCGATGCGGTCAAATTCGCGCTCGAACTTCAGGCCCGTGCTACCCTGCTGAGCAAAAAGGTGGGGCAGGCTCTCCAGGAAAGGGTGGGGGTCCATGTGGGCGAAGTGCTGGTAGAGCTGCCCGATGAAAACGGCCGTCTGCAGGGCTTGAATGGCATCCATGTGGACATCTGTCAGGCCGTGCTGTCGGTGGCCGGACCGGGTCAGATTCTGCTGACCCGTTTTGCCCACGACAGCGCCCGGCAGGCACTCCGCACTACGGGCAGTTCCGGGGCGGCGGAACTCGCCTGGGCCAATCATGGGGCCTACCACATTGAGGGTTCGGATGAGGCGGTGGAGATCTGTGAAGTCGCCGACCGCAATCGGCTCCCGCTACGTCCGCCCAAGGGCAACGAACGCGTGAAGCGTTCTGAAAACGAGCCTGACCTGACGGAGATCGCCCCCGACATCGCGGAAACCACCTTTTTCCAGCGGCTGAGACGCGCCCAAAGGATTGAGCGGGCGGCGGCCTGGAAAGGTGCTGCCACCGTCGGAACCCTCGGAGTGGTTTTGCTCGTGCTTGGATGGCTCGATGCGTGGAGCTACGACTTGGCCTACCTGTTCCGGCGCACTCACGTTCCGGAGGATGTGGTCATCGTAGGCATGGACGACCGCTCCCACCGTGATCTTTCTCCCGACCCACGCATTCCCTGGGACCGGCGGAAGCACGCGCAGCTCCTGGATCGCCTGTCCAAAGCGGGTGCGAAGGCTGTTGGCTTTGATGTCCTGTTTGACTCCCCGAGCGTCAGCGAAACGGAGGAGCCCGGCTTTGTGGAAAGCGCCGCCGACCAGACTTTGCGGCGGGCGCTTGAGGCCAACGGCAAGGTGGTGATTGGCGCGAAACTGAAGCCCGATGGTGTCAGCGCCCCCAGTCCCCTGTTCCGGATTGGAGGCCGCTGGGGCGTGGCGGAAGTCGCGACCGGCTCCACCACAATCCGCCGGCCGGTGGCAGGCTTTCAGGAGGTAAATCCGTTCGTGGAAGTTCTGGGCCAAGTGGCCCACGGGAAAGCTTTTTCACGGCCGGTTAACGGCTGGATCAACTACTACGGCCCACCCGGTTCAATCCGATCCTACAGCTACATTTCCGCCCTGTCGGACGGCGCGATTTCGGATTCGGTGTTCTCCAACAAGGTCGTTTTCGTTGGCGAGGCGGCAACCCTGCCTCCGGCACGCGATGATTTCACATCACCCTATTCGCGGTGGCGGGAAGCGCGGATCAACGGTGTCGAAATCATGGCGACCAGTTATCTCAACCTGGTCCGTAACGATTGGCTTCTGCGACTGCCACTTTGGGTGGAAGCCCTCGCCGTGGTCATCTTCGGGGCCGGCCTCGGCTACGCGCTGGTCTTCGTCGAGCCGCCCAGGGCAGTCGGAATCGGCTTGGCGGTGGCCGCGCTTCTTGCCGTGGTCCTGATGGCTCAGGTCTGGTTCTCAAAAGTATGGTTTCCTTGGCTCGTGCTTAGCGCAGTTCAGGTGCCGGCGGGGGTGGTCTGGGCTGTGGTCGTGCGCACCCACTTGCTCTCCGAAGAGGACCGGAAACTTCGGAAAGCACTCACACAGCGCCGTCCGGTGCCGATTCCGAAGGCGGCAGATGCAGCGCCCGACACTGGGGTCGGAGGCACCCGCATCATGGGAACCGAGGAACAAGCCCGCGCCGCGGCCGGTGCGGCGAAACGGTCCGAGGTTCCGCCCGTGCCAGACCACGAACTGATCCGCTGCATCGGCAAGGGAGCCTATGGTGAGGTCTGGCTTGCCGAGGACATCATCGGCAAATTCAAGGCGGTGAAGATTATCCGCCGTGCGGCCTTCGCGGATCAGGCACCGTTTGAACGCGAGTTCCGCGGGCTGCAGAAGTTCACCCCCATTTCCCGCTCCCATCCGGGCCTGGTCCACATCCTTCACATAGGGCGCAACGATGCGGCCGGCTTCATCTATTACATCATGGAAGCCGGGGACGATGCGGTGGCCGGCCAGTCAATCATGCCGGATTCCTATGTGCCCCGTAGTCTCAGCACCGACTTGGAGCGCCACGGACCAACGCCCCTGGACCAGGTGGTGTCATACGGCATCGAGATTGCCGAGGCGCTCGCTCACCTGCATCGCCATCAGTTGATCCACCGCGACATCAAGCCGGCCAACATCATCTTCGTCAACGGCCGGCCAAAGCTCGCGGACATCGGTCTGGTGACCGAAATCGTGGCTCCTGGACAGGAAATCACCTACATTGGAACCCACGGTTACATGCCACCAGAGGGCCATGGCACGGCTTCCGCAGATGTGTTCAGTCTGGGCAAACTGTTGTATGTCGCGGCCTCAGCCCGTTCAGTTCATAGTTTTCCCGACGTGCCGGATGCGCTGCTGAACGGTCCCCGGGGCGAACTGCTCGGAGAATTTCTCGGCTTGCTGCTCCGGGCCTGCGAACCGGTGCGAACGGATCGTTACCAGGACGCAGAAGCGTTTTTGTCCGTTCTCCGCGAAATCCAGACCCGCCTTCAAGCCCGCTGAGTCCAAGGCCGGTTGGGGGTGGAACCGGCTTCGCTGCAGAAATGCCCGGGCAGGGCCAATGGGACAGCGGTCAAGAATCGCTTGGGAGTCTCCTGCTCCAGCAGGCAGTGGCCAAAGTGAATCGGCGAGCGCCTTGGCAAAATGTCACCTTGGATTCGGTCTGCCGTAGAGTGGGAAGATGGTCAGTGATCGCCGCCTTATGAAAACACATCACATTTGGCACTGTTGGTTGCGCTCGGGACTCCTGGTGCTGTTGCCGCTTTGGTTGTCGGCCGCCGGGCCCGAGGCGGAGTTGCTGAGTTTCAAGGGTGAAGTGCGGGTTTTGCGGTCCGGCGCGACCACGCCCGATGTTCCGCCGGTCAACCTCACCGGCACGAACCGCCTGCTCCTTTACGCCGGCGACCGGGTGCAGACCGGCGAACGAGCCCGGGCAAAGGTGAAATTGCGGGATGGTTCCATTGCCGATTTGGACGAACTGACCTCCCTGCGTCTCGGACGGAAGCCTGAGCGGGGCGTGATCGAGGTTCTGCGGGGTGTGATGTCGTTTTTCCACCGTGATGAGCCGGGTCGGATCGAGGTGACCGG
>CAIWAH010000059.1 GCA_903910585.1 uncultured Verrucomicrobiota bacterium | reverse complement strand
GAGTTTTCATGGGGCGCGACCGAGGTGAAGGCACGGGAATTGGTGGACGCCATCGTGGACGTCACCGAGACCGGCTCGTCGCTCCGGGCCAACAAGCTGCGCATTGTGGACACCCTGCTGGTGTCCACTCCCCGGCTCGTCGCGAACCATGATTCGTGGAAAGACAGCTGGAAACGGAGCAAGATCGAGACGCTTGCCCTGCTGCTCCGCGGGGCCATCGAGGCCGAAGTCAAGGTCGGCATCAAGATGAACGTGATGCAGGATAATCTGCCAAAGCTGTTGCAATCCTTGCCGGCATTGCGTAATCCAACCGTCTCCAGTCTGTCGCAGGCCGGCTGGGTGGCGGTGGAAACCATCGCGGACGAGTCGGTTGTCCGTGAGTTGATCCCGCAACTCAAGGCCGCCGGAGCCGAAGGGATCATCGAGTATCCGCTGAACAAGGTGGTTTATTAGGCCGGCTGGGAGACAAACTTAATTAGCTATGGGTTCACTCAAGAAACGTCGTAAGGCGAAGATCAACAAGCACAAGCGCCGCAAGAAGCTGCGTCTAAACCGCCACAAGAAGCGCACTTGGCAGAAGTAGGAGCGGCCCGGCCGTTCGCGCGCTTCGCGACAAAATGCACTTTCAGCGCGACCCCGTTTTCATGGGGTCGCGTTTTTCTTTGTCCGTATGCCGCGTTCGCTGAAATCAGCCATTTCCGTGGGAGCCGTGCTGGTCGCTGCCTTTGCGGCCGGCGGTTGCCGGCACGTTTCCGATAATGCTTCGGTTGTCGTGCCCGGGGCATCCCCGCGATTGAACGATGCCGAGCTGGAAAACCGGGCGCAGGCGCTGGCCGAGTTCTCGGCCGGGGTGGTAGAGCAGTCCCGCGAGGACAATGGCGCCGCCCTGGAACGGTTTGTCCGTTCCCTCGAGAAGGATCCCGGCAACGAACCGTTGGCGTTGGAGGTCGCCCGTCGGTTCATGGCGCGGCAGCAACCCGCCCGTGCCTACGATGTCCTCAAACGCAGTGCGGCCCTGCCGAATGCCTCCAGTCAGGCCAAGGTCATGCTCGGAATGGCTGCCATCCAGACCGGCAGGGTGGATGAGGCGGCGGACATCTACGGGGGGCTGATTGCCGCGGAGCCGGAACAGTTGGGGCACTACGCAATGTTGAGCCAGATTCGGCTGCAACAGAAGCAGGCGGCCGAGGCCATGCGGGTCGCGGAACAGGCCACGCGGCAGAAATCGGATACGCCGGCCGCCTGGCTGGATTTTGCAGCCCTGTTCGGCCGCCTTGCCCAGGCCGATCCATCACTGCGCGACCCGGCGCTGGCCAAGGCGCGCGAATGCCTGGGCAAGGTCGAGGCCGCCGAGCCAAAGGAGGTCGTGGTATTGCGGCGGCTGGCAGAAGGCTATCTGGCAATCGGCGAGCAGGAGCGGGCCGAACGGCTGTTGGTCGATCTGGCCGGCAAGAGCGGGGCGGATCCGCAGGTCGCGGGCCGGTTGGCCGAGATCTATCTTCGCACCGGGCGGCTGGACGAAGCACGAAGGCAGTTCCAGGAACTGGAACGGTCCAATCCGGCGAACCCGGTGCCCCACTACTTCCTCGGCATCATCGCGCTGGAACAGCGTGATTTCGTGCAGGCGCGGCGGTCGCTGGAGCGTGCCATTCTCCTGAATCCCGACGGTGAGGCGGCCTATGCCGATCTGGCGGCGGCCCAGCTGAGCGCGGGCAAGGCCGAGGACGCGATCGCGACGGTCGAGAAGGCGCGGGGGCGTTTCGGTCCGGAGTTCCGCCGGGAATTCCTTGCGGCGCTGGCCCATTCGAACCTCAAGCAGTTCGACCAGGCCGGCCAATGCTTTGGGGCGGCGGAGAAGTTCGCCCGCGAACGCGCGCCGCAACTGCTCGACCACCGGTTTTACTACCAGGTCGGATCCATGCTTGAACGGGCGGGACGCTTCGACGAGGCGGTGGCGGCGTTGGAGCAGTCGCTGAACCTGAAGCCTGATTTCGACGAGTCGTTGAATCACCTGGGCTACATGTGGGCCGAACGCGGACTGAACCTGCAGCTCGCTCACGACATGATCCAGCGGGCGGTGAAGGCCGAACCGGAGAACCCGGCCTACCTCGACAGCCTTGGGTGGGTCCTGTTCCAGATGAAGCGGCCGGCAGAGGCGCTCCCGTGGCTGGAAAAGGCGGTCAAACTTCTGCCGGAACCGGATGAAACCGTCCTGGACCATCTGGGTGATGTGCTGGCTGCACTGGGGAAGCAGGAGGAGGCCCGCGAAGTCTGGCGGAAGGCCTTGGCCATTGAACCCAACGACGCTATCCGGAAAAAGCTGGAAGCCCGGCCATGAGCGAATCCCGGAGATTCACCCGCCACTACACCGTGGCCGAAGCACGCGAGCTGTTGCCTCGGCTTCTCAATTGGCTGGGAGAGCTCCGGCATCTGCAGCAGGTCGTTGAGCGCGGTGCCGACCGAAACGCGTCCCTTTTTGCGGAGGGGCGGGATCTCGGCGGCGAAAGGATCAACGGACAATTGCGCGATCTTACGCGGATGCGCGAATTGCTGGCGGAGTTCGAGTCGCTCGAAATCCAGATCAAGGACCTCGGCCGGGGGCTGCTCGATTTTCCGGCCCTCCGCGGGGATCGCGAGATCTTCCTGTGCTGGCAGGAGGGCGAGGCGGATGTCACCTATTGGCATGAGCTCGACACGGGCTTTGCCGGCCGGCAGCAGGTTTAGCCGCCGCAGCACCGCCGCTCAGGCATAACGCCCGGTGCGGTGCTCCGGCTTGAAGAATTCCTGAAGCAGGCGATCCACCTGCAGCAGCCCGTCGCGGGTCAGGCCGATGTTGTCACCGCCGTTCGTGAGAAATCCCTGTTCCCGGATCGAGGCAAGCGCCGCGGCAAACTGCTCCCGCGGGTCTCGGCCGAATTTCCGGGCAAATGCGGATGCGCTGACCTGCCCCAGCTTCAGTTGCAGCATGAACTCGCGAAGAAACCGCTCGTCTTCGGGAACCACGTAGGCCCGGTAGATCGGCAGTTGCCCCGCCGTCACGGCGTCCACGTAGGGCTGAAACTCGTGCTGGTTCTGGTAATGGACGCCATTGAGGTGGCCGAAACTCGCCACGCCGACCGATAGAATGTCAGCCCCCGAGAACAGCCCGCTGCGGTAGGTGAACTTCACCTTTTCCGGATCCTTCACGACCGTGGTGGTGCTCGTGACCGAATAGCCGCGCCGCTCAAACTCCGCGAACGCGTAATTCACCCACCGGCGCTTCGTGTCCCAATCGGCGACCGGGGCGACCAGTTTTCCCTCGGCCTTCATCTGCCGGTAGATGCCCGTGTTGTAGGGCACTTCCATCTGGTAGATGGTGACGGAGTCCGGTTCGAGCGCGACAGCCTTGGCCACGGTTTCCTGCCACTTCTCCTCGGTCTCCTCGACCATGCCGGCGATGAGGTCGATGTTGATCTGGGGAAAGCCGATTTCCCGGGCAAATCCGTAGGCCCGTGCAATCTCTTTCGAACGGTGGGCGCGGCCGTTGATTTCGAGGATGTGGTCGTCGAAGTGCTCGATGCCGAGGCTCAGCCGCGTCACCCCCAGTTCCCGGATCGCGCGCAGCTTGTGGTCGGTCAGGGTTCCCGGTTCGCCCTCAAACGTGACTTCCACCGCCTCGTCCCACGTCAGCAGCCGCTTCATGCCTTCGGTCAGAAACTTGAGCTGGTCAGGAGACAGGTAGCTGGGCGTGCCGCCGCCAAAATAGATGAAGCGCGGTTTCCGACCGCCAATGATCGGCTTCGCGGAATAAACGGCGAGCTCGGCCAGCAGGGCATCCAGATAGCCGCGGATCTCCTGCGAATCCTTGTCAGTATAGACCTTGTAGTAGCAGAAGTGGCAGCGCTTCCGGCAAAACGGGATATGGGTGTAAAGGCCGAGCGGAATCCCGGCTACCGGCGGACGGTCCAGGGTGGCAAGCAGGGCGGGCACCTGTTCCTGCTGCCAGAAAGCGAACGGCGGATAGTTCGAGATGAAGTAATTGCCCGCGGTGGTCTGTTTCTGGAGCGGCGGCCCGACGGGTGCCGGGGCTGGGGCGACGGTGATGCTGCTCATGGTGGTGAGTTTGGAAGAGATTGCGCCGGTGTAAACCAGCCAACGGAAAAATCCTGTTCGCGCCGATGGGCGATCTGTCCGGTCGCCGGGAAACAAAACGGCCCGGGTGGGAACACCCGGGCCGTGCGTGGGACGACGGGTGGCCGCCGCTTACAGCTTCTTGATGCGGACGTTCTTGTAGTAAACGACCGACTTCGGATCGTGCGCCTGGAAGGCAATCGTGCCCGAGCTGAGCTTGCGCTCGAAATCCTTGCCGGCCTGACGGCCCGGCTCCTCGGTGAAGTCGTTCACCAGTTTGCCGTTCAGGTAGATCTTGATGTTGCCGCCCTTCACGACGACGTGGTGGGTATACCACTCGTTGTCCTTCACGATGGGCTTGATGACGTCTTCCTTCACGTCCTGCACGGAATACACGCTGCCGGATTTGCGCCAGTCGCCCTGGGTCTGGTTCACTTGGGTTTCGTAACCGCCCCACGGCCAGCCGCTGTCCTGATATTTGGTGTGGATGTAGATGCCGCCGTTTGAACCCGGCTCGGTCAGCACGTCCACTTTCAGCTCAAAATCTTTGAAAGGCTGCTCTCCGCCGACATAGAAGCAGTGGCTGCGGTCTCCCTGGGCGCGGAGGGCACCGCCAACCAACGTCCACGCCTTGGGATTCTCATTCACCCGCCAGCCATCCCAGCTGCCGTCGAAGATGACGGTAAATCCCTCGGCGTCCTTCTGGCCCACGCGGGTGGTGGCCTTGCCGCCCAGACTGGAAGGGGTGAGCATGTTGGCGGCATAGCCGCCGGGGGAGGCGGTCAGGGTCATCTGGCCGTCGGCCGATTTCTTGGTCTCGCCGGGCTTGGCCGTGACGGACTCGGTGTGGGTGCAGCCGACCAGGGCCAGCGCCACCACGGAAAGGGGGAGAAGGAATTTCATGGCGGCAGATTCGTAAGGTTTGGTCCGGATTCGGGCAAACCCAAATGCGGTCGGATGCGAAGGTTCCGGCAAGACCGCCCTTCCAAGGGGATGGACGTTGCGGTGGATTGCGGGCAGCTTGCCGGCACGCCTCATGATTGCCCTCGCCCGTTTCGTCTCACTCCTGGCCGTGGGATGCGCCCTCGCCGGGTCCGCCACCGCGGCGGACGCGTTGCCGAAGCTCACCCAGATGCTGGTGGAATCGTCCGATGCCCAGGTCCAAATGGACGTGTTGCGGGGCCTCAGCGAAGCGCTGAAGGGCCGGCGGACCGCGCCGATGCCGGCCGGTTGGGAAGCGGTTGAGGCGAAGTTGGCGGACAGCGCCAACGGCGAAGTGCGGACGCTGACCCAAACGCTGTCCCTGACGTTCGGCAGTCCCCGCGCCCGCACCGCCTTACGGGCCACTGCAGCCGATACCAAGGCCGAGGCGGGTGCACGACGCACCGCCTTGGAATCTCTCCTCGCAATCCGCGACGACGGCCTGCCGAAGCTGCTTCAAGCCCTCGTGGGCGACCCGGCCGTGCGGGTGGTGGCCATTCGCGGCCTGGCCGCCTTCGACGACGGGGGCACCCCGGCAGCCATCTTGGGAGCTTACGGCCGGTTGACCCCGGCCGAGCGTCGCGATGCGCTGAATGCCCTCGCCTCCCGGGTGGCGTTTGCGAAGCCGCTGCTCGCGGCCGTGGCTGCCCAGCAGGTTCCCAAAGCCGAACTGACCGCTGATCTCGTGCGGCAACTGCGGGGCCTGAAGGACGAGGGGTTGCGCCAGGAGCTGACCAAGTTGTGGGGGGTGATGCGGGAAACCAGCCCCGACATGGAGGCCGAGATCGCCAGAATGAAAAAGGTCTATTGGGCGGGCGGTTCCACTCCGGGCGATGCCCCGCGGGGCCGGGTGGTTTTCAACAAGGTCTGCTCCCAGTGCCATCGCCTGTTCGACACGGGCGGAAACGTCGGTCCGGACATCACCGGGGCGAACCGGGGTGACCTCGACTATCTGCTCCAGAACATCCTGTTCCCGAACGCGGTCATTCCCAACGAATACCGGGCATCCACGCTGGAGACGAAGGACGGGCGCGTTGTGATGGGCGTGGTTAAATCGCAGGACGCCGCCGCCTACACGGTCCAGACCGCGACGGAAGTCGTCACCCTTCCCAAGGCGGAGGTGGAGAAGGTCGAAGAAAGTGAGCAGTCCATGATGCCGGAAGGTTTGCTGGGGCAGTTGCCGGAAACGGAGATCCGGGACCTGCTTTACTACCTGACCCGTCCCGGACAGGTGCCGTTGCCGAAATAGTATGCGCTTATTTGAACGTCCGACCGCGAATCCGCTGATCCGGGCAAACTGCGCCGGTCATCAATCCCGTTCAAATCGCCGGAACCAGTATCCGGGTCGGCTATGCTGCGTCGGCGACCACCGAATCCAGCACTGCGGCAAACTCCGGCAGCACATCCCGGATCCGGTCCCGCTTTTCGGCGACCGATTTCACGGCAGCGCCCGCTCCGAACTCGATCCAGCGCCGGAACCACGCCAATGCCGCGCTCGAGTCTGCACGGCGGTCGGATGCCGGATCGGCGGTCAGGGCGAGTCCCTCGGTGCACAGTTCGCACAGCAGGACGGCGGCCCGCGCCCTCGGCCCGGGCTTGATGGTGGCTTCCTCCCGCCACAAGGGTAGGGCGGCTTCCGATTGCTGGCTGAGCATCAGCGCTTCGGCCCGCAGCTCCCGCACCCGCGGATCCGTGGGCAGTGTGCGGAAAGCTTCCGCGGTCCAATCGAGCGCGAATTCCAGGAACTCGGGCCGGCTTAGCGCCACGTTTCCGCCCAGAACCCAGGCCTCCGCGTTTTGGGCGTCGGTGCTGACCGATTCATGAAGCTGCTCCAGCGCCTCGATCGGCCGCCGTTGCTGGGCGAGGAACCGGGCATAATCGAGGCGGGCGGCTTCGGTATTCCGGGCGGTGCCAAGGCCGGCCCGAAACGCCGCTTCTGCGCCGGCCGAATCGCCCAGTTCACGCCGGCACAGGGCCAGGAAGTGGTGCGGCATCGCGGTGTGCAGGTCAGCGAGGGCCGGCGTCAATCCGGGCGAATTGCGGTTGGACAGGGCCTCGCCCAAGGCATCGGCCGCGGCCGAAAACTCCCGGAGCTGCCAGCGGGCTAGCCCGAGGGTGAACAGCATCGAGGCCGTTCGCGGTCCGGCTTGGGCCAGCGGGGTGGCAAACAGGGCTTCGACGTCTGCCAGGCGGCCGGCGCGGAGCAGATAGGTGCCGTATTGGGTCAGGAGCGTTTCGCGCAGTTCAGGCGATACTTCGGCCGGCGGTGCCGCAGCGAGCATCCGAAAGGCCTCCGCGTAGTCCCGGAGGCCACCGTCGAGATCCCCTGAGCGCACCCGTTCCAGACCGAGATTCAGGCGCAGGTTCGCATCGTGAGGGCGTTCGGCGACCGCCTTCACGAGCAGTTGCAGGTTGCGTGCGACCTTGTCGCGTTCGCGGGTCAGCGCCGCCGAATATCCGTGGTGGAGCAACCGCGCCCGGCCGAGTTTGGCGGTCTGACCGGCTGCCTTTGTGGCGGCGAGCAGGCTCGGAAACACCTGTTCGTGGATGCGCCCGACATAACGGGCGCCGGCGACATTTCGGAACAGCCGGGGAACATGATTCGCGCCGAGGGCCTCCTCACCGACGTTCACAAGGGGCAGGCGGAATCCGGCGGCGGTGTTGTCGGCCAGGTGTTCCCGCAGGCTGGCATGCTGGTCCGGGGGAAGTTCCTCGTCCGCATCCAGCATCAGCACCCATTGGCCGCGGGCGTGGTCCAAAGCTGCGTTCCGGGCGGCAGCGAAATCATCCACCCAGGCAAACGGGTGCACCTCTGCGCCCGCCGCCCTGGCCAGTTCGACCGTGCGATCCGTGGAGCCCGTGTCGAGCACGACCACCTGGGCGGCCAAGCCCGCGATGGAGGCAAGGCATTGGCCGATGAACCGCTCTTCATTGCGGGCGATCACGCAGACAGTGAGCGTCAGTGGGGGGGCGGACATGACGGCGGAGTTGGCAACGCCGGCGATCCGGCGGTGACTACGGAGGCTACTTCGGGTGTTTCAAGGCGGGCTTAAGAAAAATCAAAGGGCGCCGATGAGTCAGTTGTCGCAAGACGGGCGGCCGGCAGCCAGAAAGGGCCGGCAGGGAGCAAGGTGGAGCCCAATCAAGTCCACCAACGACGGCAAGGAAGCCGTCACTTCAAATCCCCGCAAGGGGTGACTCAAGGAAAGGAGTCTGTTATGGTCATCAATACTAATACGGCAGCGCTCACCAGTTCGCGTCTGCTGTCCGAATCGTCCTCCGCCCTCAGCAAGTCGCTGTCACGACTGTCCTCCGGCTCGAAAATCGTTTCCCCGGAAGACGATGCTGCCGGTTTGGCGGTGGCGACCCGATTCGACGCCCAGATCAGCCGCATCAAGGCGGCCAGTTCCAACATTGGCAACGCCGTCTCGTTTGCACAGACCCAGGACGGCTTTCTGCAGAAGGTCAGCAAGGCGATGGATCGCATGAGCGAGCTCAGCGTGCTGGCCCAGGACGTCACCAAGACGGATACCGACCGTGGTCTCTACAACACGGAATTCGGCAAGTTGGCGACTTACGTCAACGACCTCGTCACCAAGGACTTCAACGGCGTTTCCCTGTTTGATGGGACCGACCTGGATGTCACGGTGGACAGCGACGGCAACACCACCACGGCGACCGGTATCGACGGCACCGCCTATGACCTCTCTGCCGAGGACATCTCCACGGCCGGCGGCGGAGCCACCGCCCTCGCCAGCGTCAAGACCGCCATCGACGCACTCTCCACCGACCGCGCGACGGTGGGTGCGAACATCTCCGTGCTGAACAGCTATTCGGAGCAGAACGCCGTCCTCAAGGACAACCTCGCCGCCGCCAACAGCCGCATCAAGGATGTGGACGTGGCGGAGGAAAGCACCAATTTCGCCAAGCTGAACATCCTGGTCCAGGCAGGCACCGCGATGCTCGCGCAGGCGAACTCCACCTCGCAGTCCGCACTCCGTCTGCTCCAATAAGGTAGCCGGATAAGGACCGTCAGGTTCCGGTTCCGGCGGCGGGTGCCGCCGGAACCTTTTTCCATCGGCCGATCCGGGCCGGACTAAAGCCCCACGGCAAACAACCGATTAATCCGACATGGATCTGGGAGTCTCAGGCCTGGCTTCCGGCTTTGACTGGAAAACCCTGGTGGACCAGTTGGCCGAAGTGGAGCGGCAGCCGCAACGCCGGCTGCTGTCCGACCAGAATCTGCTGCAGCAGCGCAACAACGCCTACAGCAGCATCAAGACGCAGCTCACCATCCTGCAGAACCGCGTCCAGGCGTTCACGGACGGCACCCTGTTTTCCAGCCGCACCGCCACCGTCTCGGACGAAGCGGCAGCCTCGGTGGCGGTCACGTCGGGCACGCCGCTCGGCAGTTACGCCTTCAATGTCACCCAACTCGCCACCAGCGCCTCGCAACGGGGCGGATCGAATGTGGGCGCGGCCCTGAGCGCCACCGATGACGTGGCGGGCGTCATCCTGAGCGAGGCCGGCTTTGGCACCTCCGTCACGGGCGGCACGTTCACCGTCAACGGCAAGCAGATCACCATCGAGGCCGGGGACACCTTGCAGAGCGTCTTTGACGCGATTTCAGCGGCAACCGGCAACACGGTGATCGCGTCCTACAATGCGACCGAGGACAAGGTCACCCTGACCTCCGCCGGCGAAGTCGTGCTCGGCAGCGCGACCGACACCAGCAATTTCCTCCAGGCGGCGAAGCTCCAGAACAACGGCACCGGCGCGGTCACCAGTTCGGCCGCTTTGGGAGCGGTCCGCACCGGGGTGATTGCGGCCAACGCCAACCTCTCGACGGCCCTGTCCGACGGCGGCGCCGGGGCAGGGGAGTTCAAGATCAACGGTGTCTCCATCGCCTTCGACACCTCCGAGGACAGCATCCAGAACATCCTCGACCGCATCAACGAGTCCGGGGCCGGCGTTTCGGCGACCTATGATTCGGTGAACGACCGGTTCACGCTCACGAACAAGACCACGGGCGACGTCGGCATCGCGCTGGAGGATGTCTCGGGCAACTTCCTCGCCGCCACCGGGCTCAGCGGCGGCACCCTCGTCCGGGGCAAAAACCTGCTTTACACGGTCAACGGCGGCGGCCAGCTCAGCAGCCAGTCCAACACGATCACCGAAGCCAGCTCGGGCCTTACCGGCCTGACGGTGACCGCGCTGGATGAAGGGGCGACCTTCGACGTCGTCGTTACTTCCGATACGGAGACGATCAAGCAGGCGATCAAGGACTTTATCTCCGACTACAGCAAGGCCCAGTCCGTCATCGATACGCAGACCGCGAGCACGACGGACAGCGCCGGGAAGGTCACCGCCGGCATTCTGGCCAACGAACGCGATCCGTTCGACATCGCGTCGGGCCTGCGCAGCCGTTCCTATGCCCAGGTCAGCGGGCTGGCGGGCATCTTTGATTCCCTGGCCGATCTGGGCATCGTGACCAACGGCAATGACAACGGGCTGACCCTCGACGACGAAGCCGCCCTTGATGCGGCCCTGGCCGACAATCTGACCTCCGTGGCCGAGCTGTTCACCAACGGCACCAACGGGCTGGCGGTGAAGCTCGATGCCTTCCTGGAAGACACCATCGGCGACGACGGCAGCCTGGTGGAGAAGCAGAGCAATCTCAGCAGCCAGGCCAGCGCGATGGACACCGACATCGAAAGCCTGGAACGCATCGTGCAGCAGAACCGGCAGCGCATGATTGACAGCTTTGTCGCGATGGAAGCCGCCCAGCAGCGGATCAACCAGCAGCTCCAATACCTCCAGAAGCAACTGGCCAGCACCTCCAGCAGCAAGTGACCCGGCCGGCTGCCCCCCAGCCCCGTGAACCCCTCCCGCTACCCCCCAGTCCTTCGTCGTTGGCTCGCATTGATGCTGCCCATTTTTCTGGGCGCTGGCTGTGCGTTGCCGGACCCGGATGACCTCGTGCTGGGACCGGGTTTCCGCCCGGCCAATGTCCATGTCGAAACCCGCCGCCTGAACCCGCACCTGCGCCGGGTGGCCGTGCTGCCGCTCACCAGTGAGGTCGGAGGCACGCCCGCCCGGGATGCGCGGGAGAGCCTTGAAACCGCCTTCCGCAGCGAACTGAAACGCACCCAGCGGTTTGAAACCGTCTGGGTCAGCGGGGACGACCTGGAAGCCCTGACCGGCCGGCGCGCCTGGGCGGACGACGACACCTTGCCCGCCGACTTCCTGAAGCGGCTCCAGGAGAAATTCCGCTGTGATGCCGTGCTCTTTGTCCGCCTGACCCGTTACGAGGCCTATCCGCCGCTGGCCGTGGGCTGGCAGTTCAAGCTGGTCGGGAGTCCCACGCCGCAGGTGCTGTGGGCCTTTGACGAAGTGTTCGACGCCCGCGAAGCGGCGGTGGTCAATTCGGCCCGGCGTTACCAGCAATCCGACCGGGTGCCCGGCAAGCGGCCGGCGGATTCCCGCATCGTGCTCACCTCGCCGCGCCTGTTCGCCGCCTACACCCTCCATGATGCCCTGGCGACGCTTCCCCCGCAGTAGTCCGGCCCACTGATCAGCTGGTCCGTCCGGAGGCGATCTTCTGCCGGTTGGTCAGCGCGGGAAGGGGCGTTGTCGAAATGTTGCTCAAGTTCCCCGCTGCCCCGCCGATGAACATCTTGGAGTTGAGGGAAAATCTGTAATGCCTGCCAAAGCAACAGGTTAATCGTATGGACATCAATCTTAATCCCCAGGTGGACAAGATCGCCAAGGTCGTCACCGGCCAGGTGAAACCACGCGAGGTCGCTCCGCCCAAGGAGGAGGTCGAGCTCAGTGAATCGCGGGCCTTGGAAAACCGGCTGGCCGCCGTTTCCGACGTCCGCACCGAGGTCGTGGACCGGGCTCGCGGTTTGGTCGCCAATCCGCATTACCCGCCGGCCGAAACCATCGCCAAGATCGCCAGCCTGCTGGCAATCAGCTTCGAAACCCAGTAGCGCGCCGCCCATGCCTCCCGTCAATCCCTGGGCTTCCTACCGCTCGGTGGCCACGCAGACCGCCAGTCCCGGTCAGCTGGTGCTGATGCTGTTCGACGGCGCCATCCGGTTTCTGGAGTGTGCGCTGAACGGCTTTGGTTCCGAGGACATCGTCGAGGCCTACGAGACCATCAACAACAACGTGCTGCGCGCCCAGGCTATCATCCACGAGCTGAACGTGTCGCTGAACTTGGAGCAGGGCGGGGAATGCGCCCAGACCTTGCGCCGGCTATACGACTATTTCGACCGCCGCCTTCAGGAGAGCAACCTGCAGAAGGTGCCCGCCGGAATCGAGGAGGTCATCCGTCGCCTGACGACCCTCCGCGATGCCTGGTCACAGATGCTCCAGGGCAACACTTGGCAGGCAAAGTCCGACAACGTCCCTCCGGCCACCCTGATGGCAGCCTGAAACCGATCCGGATCTATGAGTGCCCACCCCGCCGCGGAACTGGTTGAGCTGTATCGCCGCTGGCGTGAGCTTACCACGGACGAGGGGGCGGCCATCGCTTCCGAACGGTGGTCTCGGGTTTCCGAATTGCAGGCCCAAAAGGCGAAACTTCAGGTCGCGGTGGAACACGCCACGTCCGTGTTTCCTTCCGATCTTCGGTTGCCATCCGAACTCGCCACCATCCTGCGCGATCTGGTGGACATGGAGTCGGAGAACTCCCGGCTATTGGACCAAAAGCTGGAGGCGGCCCGTTCCGAACAGGCCAGCCTTGATCGCTCCGGGCACAATCTCCGGCGTCTGCGGGGATCCTACGGCCAGGCGCGCACTGCCGGTTGGCAGTCTTACTCCTGAGGCCCCATCAGGCGCCGGGAATTTCACGTTCCTTGGGCAATTGCCGTTTCCGGATCGTGTTGGCCCGCTGATACCGTCGGTTTCTGGGGGCAGTTCTCTGAAAAGACCCTGTCGTGGAGACGCATCCCGGTCTCGAGGCTCGACATCTGATCGGAGGGACCAGCCCTGGTGTTGGCTAAGCGGCCGTGGCCGGCACGATCTCGATCAGCTTGTCCATCCGCGTGAACTGGAGCACACGCTGAAGCGAGGCGTTCGCGATGACGACGCGGAGTCGGAAATCGAGGTCGCGGCCCAGTTTGACCAGTGAAACGAGGAGATTCAGTCCCGCGGAATCCATCATGCGGGCCTGCCGCAAATCCAGCTCCACGCACTGAATGCGGGCTCGCTTGACCGCCGGTTCCTCCATCAAGCCGTGGAGGTCGCGGCGAATGGACTCTACCGTCGTGGTGATGAGGTCACCGGGAACCACCGCGGACAGCCGGACGCCATCGGGTGCATTGACGAGTTCGTGTTTCATGGGAGAGGGGTGGTGGGCGGTTGCAGCTCGAAGGCGAGGACGAGCCGGGAGCCGTTGGCCTCCGCTTTGGCGGAAGCCGGCAACCCAAAGATCAGGCTGAGGCCCCGGTGCTCCGCGATCAGCGAATCGAGGGCCGCGGTCACATGGCGCTGCCAGTCGAAACAGTGCCCCGGGCCCGGATCGGAAATCACGGCGTGGATCCGGTTCGTCGCCGGTTCCAAGGCCAGAAACAGCTCCACCGACAGGTCCTCGCGGCGGCCGCAGCCATGGTTCATCCCGTTGAGGCAGGCTTCCCGCAGGCACAGCAGGATGATGTCCATCAACTCATCGGGGATCGCCGGAACTGAGAGCTTCAGGGTCCGTTCCCAGCGGTCCTGAAACCGGTCGATCTCGTTCGTCTGATTGCCGCGGTAGAAGTCGTGGAGCAGCGTGTGGGCGGCCGGTGCCTGGCGCGGTGTCACGCCGACCCGCAGGGCCAGGATGTCGTCCTTGGCGGATTCGATCTGGCAGTCGTGTGCGGCAGAGGTCCCCGGCTGGAGCAACCGGTAGGCGAGGGCGTGCGGGCTCACGTTGAGTTGTTCCGCGTGGTCCTCCAGGCCGTCGGTCCAGAGGAGCAGGTGGGAGCCCGGCTCCAGCACGCTCTCGGAAGGGCTGAGCTCGATGGCATCAAACCATCCCAGCGGGTGCCCGCCCCCCTCGACCTTGAAAGTTCCCGGGCGGCGTCCGCCGGTCCAACGAGGCGGCGGGGCGCCGGCGTTGAGCACGGTCACTTGTCGGTTGGCGCGATCGAGAACCAGCGCACACACCGCGATCGAGGTGGTCTGGTGCCCGGTGTCGGAAACCGTGTTCCACTCGGAGACCAGATAGTGGTTGAAGAACGCCAGCACCTGCCGGACGTCCGCCTTGCACTGGAGCATTCTGCGGGCGATGCCCTGAAAATAGGTGGAAATGAAAGCTGCCCGCAGATCGTGACCGGAGACGTCGGCCACCAGCACCATGATGTTGCCGTCATCCAGCGGCACCACGTTCAGGAAATCGCCGCCCGCTTCGTGGCGCGGGTGGTGACAGTAGGTGATGCCATTGCTGAGCGTGCCGGAGCCGGACTTCAGGAGCCGTTGCTGGAGTTGGCCGACACTCAGCGCGTCGGCCTCGGTCGCGACATTGTGTCGGCGAAGGCGGGTCGCTTCGGCGGCTTTCTGGAGCGAGGCGGCCAGTTCGTCCTGCCGGAACGGCTTCTCGGGGAAATCGCAGGCGCCGCACCGCAAGGCGTCGAGGACGATCTGCCGGTCGGTCGTGGCGGTCAGGAGGACGCACGCCAGCGTCGGATCCTCCCGTTGGAGCAACGAGAGCAGGTCCATGCCGTTTTCGCCGGGCATCCGAAAATCCGTCAGGACACGTTGGAAGTCCGGCCGCGCATCCGGCGACAGCAACTGGCGCGCCTCCGCCACACTGGCGGCCAGCACCGGAGTGTGTCCGAGGCGGCGCAGGTGAAGCTCCAGCAGCCGGCGCGAAATCGTCTCGTCGTCCACGACCAGCACCTTCGCGCTCACGGTTTCCGGCACTGGCGGGGGCGATATTGGAAGGCGACTGTTCATCGGGCACCGCGGATACAAGGCCGTCGCAAACGCCACCATGGCAGTCCGTGCGTCCAAACGGCCATCCGTGCATCGGCGGGCGCCGGGTGAATCTTTAGCCGCGATCGGACGGGAAAACCGGTTGGCCCCGGCCTTCGCCTAAAGTGTATGCCCGGCAGGCCGATACCTCAACGGGGACTCCCCCCTCCCGTCCGACGTTTCGACCGATGTCAATTTCTCTGCCCAACGGCCGGTGGTGGCGCGCCTGGCCAACGCTGGTTCGCCTCAGCAAGACCGCCTCCCATCTGCTGCCCGGCCGCGGTCGGGACTGGCGCCGGGCGCTGGCCGGGGCGCTGTCGCCGGTGGAGGACGAGCGGCCGGCCCTGTTGCGGATTACCAAAAGGCTGGAAGAGGAGTTCCTCGGAATCGGGAGAAGTCTTGACCAACTTTCGTCCTTGGGCGACCGCGTAGTGGGCGATGGGGAGGAATTGCTCCGCTTGGCCTCCGGTCGGACGAAGGATGATGACATCCTGCGGGGATCGATTGACCAGCTGCAGCATCCCATCGGCGCGCTGGACTCCAACCTCAGCCAGGCAGCCGAAGTCGTCGCGCACCTGCGCTCCCATCAAAAAATGATCGGCGAGGTCAGGCACCTCGAGGGGCGATTGAACGACATCGTTGCCCCGCTGCGCTTCATCCAAACAGCGTTCCGGATCGAATCGGCCGGACTGTCGCCGGAGACCCGGTCCGTGTTTGTCGCCCTGACCCGGGACATTGAACAGCTGCACAGTCAGGTCCTGGGCCTTTTCGCCGAGCAGTTCCAGAGTCTCGCGCGGGCGGAATCCCAGATCGGCGCCCTCGTCAGACGGCTGGAACCGCAGATCCGCGCGCACCAGAAACGCGCCGACGAAAAGCGGTCCACCATCGAGCTTGCACTCTCGGGACTGAGGGAGGCGTTGGAGGAAAACGCCGGGCGGGACATCCGGCTGGCCGACTCCGCGCGCGGGCTGCAGGCCGGCATTGCGGAAGTGGTCCGCGCCGTGCAGTTCCAGGACATCACCAGCCAGAAACTGCACCACGTGGATTCGGCGGTGCAGGAGATGGCCGCCCGCCTCGCCGAACTTCCGGGAAACGGCCCGGCATCCGGGGGCGGGGAGTGGACGGACGCCTGTGCCTTTCTCAACCAGTCGTCCCGGGTTCAGGTGGCCCAGATCCGGGGCGTCCAGGAAGAGCTGCGGGATGCGGAGGAGAAGATTCATCGGGCCCTGGAAACCATCGTCAGCCGGGCCGATTCAGTGGACCACGAGTGCCTGGCCCTGCGGAATTTCCGGACCATCTCAATCGAGGGCGACGGGGTCGTCCAGGTGGTGTTGAACTCTCTGGATGAGTTCGGCCAGGTGGTGGAGCAGACGTGTCAGATGCAGGCCGAAGTTCATGAAACATTGGTGCCGCTGGCCGGGATGGCCTCGAACTTGACCGGGGTCATTCTGGGACTGTCCCAATCGATCCGTCTGATCGCGCTGAATGCCCAGATCCAGGCCGCTCATGTCGGCGCGGGGACGGGACTGGAGGTTCTTTCGCAGCGGACGTGTCAGATTGCGGACCAGGCGACGGCGGCCAATGCGGAAGCTGCCGAGGCGCTGGAGCGGCTGATTGGCGGTTTCGACGCGTTGGTTGAGGAGAGCCGGCGAATGCAGGAAGCCGTCGAGTTCCAGCGGCGCTGGGTCCACGAGGACGGCGGCGCCATCCGCGATCGGTTGCACGCCTATCGTGACCGCACGCTGGCTCTGTTCATGGATTTGGGCACGGTCGTGGAAAGCACCCGGGGAGAGGCCAAGTCAGTCCGGGAAACGCTGGCGTTCCAGCACGACTCCTGCGCGGAGTTGGAACGGGTTGCGGTGAGCCTCGAAGGCTTTGCCGAAGCCGTGGTCAGGGTTGCCGGCGATACCGTGACGATGGCCCCGCTGGGAACCGGCGGCGAAATGGAACGCCGCTACACCATGGCCTCGGAACGCGAGGCCCATGCGCGGGCCATCGGCGAGCCGAGAGTTTCGTCGGAGGTGGCATCGGCCGCCGTCGCGGCAGTCTGCGTCCCGCTCCCGGCCGGGGATCCGGCCCCGGACTCGGCTCCGGAAGCCGCGGTCTCCCCGGCGCCCGCTCCGGTGACGGGTGGTTCTTCCGGACTCGGCGACAACATTGAGCTGTTTTGAGCCGTGGGGACGGTTGCGCGGCTCAAGTTTCCGGACCGGTTGACGATGAGCTTACCGGGAAAGGTCGCCGCTCCCGGTCTGCTACCGGACCCAAGCAAACCCCCAAGCCCCTTTTCATGAGCAAGACGATCGTGACCGTTGATGACTCGCCCACCATGCGTCGCATGGTGGCCTTCGCCCTGCGGACCACCGGGCATACGGTCCTCGAAGCCCAGGACGGTGTCGCGGCCCTCCAGTTGGCCCGCAGCCGGCCCCTGGACCTGGTCATCACTGACGTCAATATGCCGAACATGGACGGGCTCAACCTGACCAGGCAGTTGCGCGCGCTCCCCAGTTACAGCCGGACGCCGATTCTCCTGCTGACCACCGAGTCGGATCCCGAGATGAAGTCTAAGGGCCGTGCTGCCGGTGCGACCGGCTGGATCGTGAAGCCGTTTGAACCGGAGCAGTTGGTGGCGGTCGTCTCCAAAGTCCTGCCCAACTGAGCGGCCGCCATGAAGATTCTTGTCGCCGATGACAGCAAACCGATCCGAGCGCTGCTCACCGCCCTGCTGGAGGATGCCGGACACGAGGTGATCGCCGTGGCGGACGGTGGTGCGGCGCTCGCCGTCCTCGAGCAGAAGGATTCGCCCTGCCTCGCCATCATCGACTGGCACATGCCGGTCCTCGATGGGCTTTCTGTCTGCCAGCAGATCCGGGAAAAGGACGGTCATACCCACCGTTACCTGATCATGCTGACGGTGAAGTCCAGCCGGACGGAGATCCTCGACGGTCTGCGCAGCGGCGTGGACGACTACATCACCAAGCCCTTTGATGAGGAGGCGCTGATCGCCCGGATCAAGATTGGCGAACGGATCATCGAACTGCAGTCAATGTTGGGCCGGAGGGTCCATGAACTGGAACAGAGCAATCAGGAGCTGGAAGCGTTCGGGCGGATGGTGGCGCACGACCTGCGTAACCCTCTCGGCGCGATCGAGTCGCTGGCGGAAATCCTCCGCGAGGAGGCCGGCGGGTGCGGGGCAGACGGCTTGGTTCCGCTGATCGACGATGTTCATCACTCGGCAATCCGGGCCCGCGAATCGGTTGAGGACCTGCTGAAGCTGTCACGGGCGGCCCTTTCGGAGCTGAAGCTCGCCGACGTCAACCTGACCGGAATCATCGAGGACATTTCGCGCGACCTGAACCGCACCGCACCCACGCGTCCGGTGCAGTGGCAGATCTCGCCCGGAGTCCGGGTCCGGGGCGACGAGGGATTGCTCCGGTTGGCCGTGGAAAACCTCGTCCGCAATGCCTGGAAGTTCTCCAAGCACCGCGATCCTGCCTGCATTGCTTTCGGCGCCCTGGGAGAGGACGAACATGCGATCCATTTCATCCGCGACAACGGCGCCGGCTTCGAGATGTCCAAGGCGAGCCGGCTGTTCGGAGCCTTCCAGCGCCTGCATGACCAGCAGGAGTTCGAGGGCACGGGCATCGGGCTGACCATCGTCAAGCGCATCATCGAACGCCACGGCGGCCGCATCTGGGTTCAGGCGGCGCCCAACCTGGGGGCGACCTTCTTCTTCACGCTCGGATCGGAACTCGCGAAAAGCCGCCCGGCTGAACCGGAACTCCTCGCCGCATGAAAGCCAATCTACAGGAACAGCTCCTCAACGACCTCCTCATCGAGAGCTTCGAGGGACTCGACAGCTTTGATCGCGATCTGCTGGTGCTCGAATCCGGGACCAGCAGTCCGGAGATACTCAACCGCATCTTCCGGGTCATCCACACCATCAAGGGCACAGCCGGCTGCCTCGGATTTCAAAAAATCGAGAAGGTGGCCCACGTCGGCGAAAACCTGCTGAGTCTCCTGCGGGAAAACCAGCTGGCGGTTTCGGGTGAAATTGTCAGCAGCCTGCTCACGTATGCCGATGCGCTGAGGGAAATGCTCCACTGCCTCGAGGCCAACCGCAACGAGGGCGACAAGGATTACTCCGATCTGCTGGGTCGCCTGGTGGCCCTCCAGTCGCCGGGAAGTGCCGGATCTGTGGCGCCCAATCCACCTTCAAAGGCAGGTCCGCCGCAAACGGCGTCGGCACCCATGAATCCCTCGGGCTCGCCGGCGCCACCCCCGGCCTCCGTTGCGGAGACCGCTCCGGCCGAATCCCCAGCGAAACCGGTCAAAGAGGGTTGGGGTCTGTTTGACGACCAACCGGTCGAAGCCCAATCCGCTCCCGCCGCGAAGCCGGACTTCGCCGGCAATGGCTGGGGATTGTTCGGCGAGGTTGCTGCGCCGGCGTCGGACAAGCCGGCCGTGGCCCCGGCCCCGTCGGCCACTTCCGCACCCATCCCGCCGCCAAGCTCCGCTTCAGCGGTGTCGCAACCGAGCGCGCATCCGGCTCCGGCTGCCGCATCCGGCGACGGCGCCGCCCGCGGCTCGATCGCGGAGACTGCCATCCGCGTGGATGTGGGTCAGTTGGACCGCCTGATGAATCTTGTCGGCGAGCTGGTATTGGCCCGCAACCAGATCACCCAGCACATCAGCGGCACCCGGGACAGCGGTTTGCTCGCGGTGGCCCAGCGGCTGAACCACATCACCTCCGAACTGCAGGAGGGTGTCATGAAGACGCGCATGCAGCCGATTGACAACGTGGTCAGCCGGTTCCCGCGCATTGTCCGCGACGTGGCCCAGGAGCTCGGCAAGCAGGTCCGCCTCGAACTGGCCGGCCGCGACACCGAACTCGACCGAACCATCATCGAGTCCATCAAGGACCCGCTGACGCACGTCGTCCGCAACTCGATCGATCATGGGATTGAGAGTCCGGAGAAGCGCGTCGCGGCGGGCAAGCCGGCGACCGGATTGCTGTTCATCCGCGCCTATCACGAGGGCGGGCAGGTCAATATCGAGATCTCTGACGACGGCGCCGGCATCAACGTCGCCCGGGTGAAGCAGAAGGCCCTCGACAAGGGCCTGATTCCTCCCGAGCAGGCGGCCCGAATGAGCGACCGCGAGGCTGCCGGACTGATCTTCCTGCCCGGCCTGTCCACGGCGGAGAAAATCACCAATGTCTCCGGCCGCGGCGTGGGCATGGATGTCGTGAAGACCAACATCGAGCGCATCGGCGGTTCGGTGGACATCCAGACCGAGCTGGGGCAGGGGACGACGATCAAGTTCAAGATTCCCCTGACCCTCGCCATCATCCCGGCGCTGATTGTCAGCGCGGGCGGCGAACGCTTCGCAATCCCGCAAGTCAACCTGCTGGAACTCGTCCGCGTGGAATCCAATGCGGCCGAGGGCGGCATTGAACGCATCTTCGACGCACCGGTTTACCGGCTGCGCGGCAAACTGCTGCCGCTGGTTTATCTCAAGCGCACCCTGGCAGGGGACAACAGGCAGCACGGGCACGGTCCCGCGTGCGGTCACCGACATCAACAGGGCGATGCTGGAGAGGTCTTCCTCAAGGCCCGCGACGCGCACCGGGCCTGGTTGGGCCGCTTGCGTGAGGTGCTCGATGGTCGGAAAACCATGACCCTGGAGGAGGCTGGCTCGCACCGGCTCTGCCTGCTCGGCACATGGATCTATTCAGAGGGCCTCAAGGATTACGGGGACATTGCCGAGGTCCACGCCCTTGAGAAGGTGCACGAGCAGTTTCACAACCTCGTCCGGGAGATTGTCCGCCTTCGCAACGCCAATGAACTGTCCCAAGCCGAGGAAAAGCTCCTGGAGCTCACCGCGCTGTCCGAGCGGGTGCTTCATTTCCTGATGGAGGCCGAAAAACGCGTCCTCGAGAGCCAGAGCGTCAACATTGTGGTGCTGCAGGCCGATGGCCGGCAATTCGGGTTGGTGGTGGAGGCGGTCAACGACACCCAGGAGATTGTCGTCAAGCCGCTCGGCAAACAGCTGAAGGGCATCACGATCTTTGCCGGCGCGACCATCATGGGCGACGGGCAGGTGGCGCTCATTCTCGATGTGCTGGGGCTTGCCCAGCACGCGGCGGTGCTTTCCGAAAACCGGGCGCAGACCGTGGCCAAGGAGGATTCGCAGGGCGATGCCATCGCCCGGGGCGCACGGCAGACATTTCTGGTGTTCGAGGCCGGTGAGCATTCCCGGTTCGCCATGCCACTTTCGCAGGCGGCACGTCTCGAGGAGTTCCCGCGGCCGCAGGTCGAGTGCTGCGGTTCCCGCAGGGTGGTCCAATACCGCGGGGCGATCCTGCCGCTCATTGACGTGGCCGAGCAGTTGGGGCGCAGCCAGCTTGATGCCGACGCCTCCGCGCCACTGCAGGTCGTCGTGTATGCCGAAAACGGCCGGAGTGTCGGCCTCGTCGTCGGCCAGATCGTTGACATCGTCGAGGAGGCGGTCACCGCCGAGCAGCATGGCCGCAGCCGCGGCGTGCTCGGATCCGCGCTGGTCAGCGGAAGGGTGACCGACCTGCTCAACGTTCGCGAAGTCATCGAGAGTGCCGCCCCCGCCTTCTTCGCCGAAGCCGCCTGAACGATTACTCCTCCTGCCATGAACCACCAGTTTTGCACCTTCCGGCTAGATCGCCTCCTGTTCGGCGTGCCTGTCCTCCAGGTCCAGGAAGTCATCCGCCCCCAGCAGATGACCCGCGTCCCGCTGGCCCCGCCGGCCGTCCGGGGCCTGATCAACCTGCGCGGCCAGATCGTGACCGCGGTGGACTTGCGCCAGCGGCTCGAACTGCCCGCGCCCGATCGCGAGGTGGACGCGATGAACGTGGTGATCCGCACGGCCGACGGGGCGGTCAGTTTCCTTGTGGACGAAGTGGGCGAAGTGGTCGAAGTGGCGGACGATGACCGCGAGACCCCGCCCGAGACGCTTCGCGGCGCTGCCCGCGAACTGACTCAGGGCGTCTTCAAGCTCCGCCACGAACTGCTGCTCGTTCTTGATTCCGAGCAGGCCGCCACCGTCGCCAGCGACAACTGAGCGTTTGCACCGCTTTTCCCCCCTGCGGCCGGTCAAGGTCCGGGGTGTTTCTGCCGATAGCCACCAAGAATCTATTCATTTCCATGAGTCCTGCCCCCTCCACGTTGACTCCGCGTCGCTCCGGCGGCGCGGACGGTTCCACGCGGCATGTCCGCCCAAACGGGCACGCGAGGTCCACCTCCAGCCGCCATGTTCCTCCCGCGCCGGTCCCGGAACCGGAACTGCCGGCATCCCTGCCGGCCGAAGTGCCGAAGTCCGGCGGTTGGCGGATGGGCGTGCGGTCCAAGATTCTGATTCCAGCGGTGGGCCTGATCCTGGCCACCGCGGCGGCCGTATTCGTTGCCATCCAGATCAGTGCCGGCCATATCCGGCAGGAAAACCTCGCCCGACTGGCGGCGGCAGCCCGCGGTATCCAGGACCGGATTGACCGCAACCTGTTCGAACGCTACGGCGACGTGCAGGCCTTCGGGCTCAACGCCGCAGTGCAGCGCGACCTGCGCCAACTGACGCCGGCGGCCCGTTCCGAAATCACCGAAGTCATCAACCGTTATGTGACGCTTTACGGCTGCTACCCGCTGAGCGTGGTGCTGGATCCGGACGGCGTGGTGGTGGCCGCCAACAGTGTGACGGCCCAGGGCCAGCCGCTGGCCAAGGCGGAGTCGCTCGTCGGCCGGAACCTTTCCGCGAGCGACGGATTTCAAAGGGCGAAGGCCGGCAACTTCACCGTCGCCAAAACGGAGGGTGCCCTGAGCGGCACCGCGATGGCACGCCCTGCGCGGGAGGCCCTGCTGCAGGAATTCTACGGCGACAAGGCCCCGGTCTGGACGATGACCTTCACGGCGCCGATTAGGACTCCCAAGGGCGACATTGTGGGTTATTGGCAGAACTTTTTCGGGGCGGAGGCGGTGGAACAGATCGTTTCCGCAGCCTACGCGGACCTCAAGGCTCAGGATCTCGGCTCCGCCAGCTTTTCGATTGGCGACGCGGATGGCACCCAGATCGTGGATGTGAATCCGGCCGCCCACGGCAACCTTACGAGCCATCACGACGACGTGTTCACGGTCAATCTGGTCAAATCCGAATTCTCGCTGGCGTTGGAGGCGGCCAAGCCGGGCGCGCCGGAACAGGCGGGCAGTGCCGCAGTCGCCGCGAAGTTCGGCGAACATGCGGCTGATTCCAGCGGACTGCAGGGCGCCTTTGCGCGGAGCGTGCCGATCCTTGGTTTCGCCGGCAGCGGCTTCACCACCTTCCTCCTCGTCAACGCAGCGGAGATCGAGGACTCCCTCGCCTCGTTGCGCCAGAAGCTCCTGGCTGCTGCGGGGCTTTCCGTGCTCGTGGGTGCCGCCGTCATGTGGTGGCTGAGCGGGACGATGACCCAGGGCATTTTGCAGGTTCGACAGGCCATTCAGGGGCTGGCCGAAGGCGACATCTCCTCCGACGTGCCGGTGAAAGGGCAGGACGAGGTGGCGGAAATCGGCCTCGCGTTTAACCGGGCCCGCCGCGGGTTGCAGGAGACCTTTGGCCAGGAGCAGATTGACTGGAACGGTGTGGCCGAGCTGAAGGGCAAGGACGAGGCCATCAACAAGGTCCAGGCCATCGCGGAATACGATCTGGAAGGAAGCTTTCTGGGCGCCAATCCGAATTATCTGATGATCTTCGGCCACAGTGCCGCGGACATCGAGGGCAAGCGCCACAGCCTGCTGCTGGATGCGGCCACCCGCGACTCCGCCGAATACCGGCAGCAATGGTCCGCGCTGGCGGAGGGCAAAGCCCTGAGCGGCGAATTCAGGCGCCTGACGAAAGACGGCCGCGAAATCTGGGTGCAGGCAACCTACACGCCGATCTTCGATGTCCGTGGTCAGCCCTTCAAGGTGGTGGAATTCGCCGCCGACGCGACGGAGCGGAACCGGCTGCTCGCCGGCGCGGCCGAACTCAAGACTCGGGTGGATATCATGAACCGCACGAGCATCATTTCGGAGGCGGACCTGAAGGGGAACATCCTCAGTTGCAATGACAAGCTCTGCGAAGTGTCGCAATACAGTCGTGAGGAGTTGATTGGCAGACCGCACAGTGTCTTCCGGCACCCGGACATGCCCAAGGAGGTGTTCCGGCAGATGTGGGCTACGATTGGTCGTGGGGAGATCTTCCGCGGGGTGGTGAAAAACCGGAAGAAAGACGGATCGCCATACTATGTGGACGCGGTGATTGCTCCGGTGCTCGGTGCCAACGGCAAACCGGAAAAGTATATCGGAGTGCGCTACGAGATCACCGAATCCGAGATGGAGCGCCAGAACGCCCGCGGCCTGGTGAATGCTATCGACGGTGCGTATGGCTTCATTGAGTTCGATACCAAGGGCAACATTCTGGCAGCGAATGACAATCTGTTGCGTCTGTTGGGCTACCGGCTGGAAGAGGCCAGGGGCCAGCACCACCGGATCTTTGTGGACCCGGCCTATGCCAGTTCCCCAGCATATGGACAGTTCTGGGCGGAGCTCAACGCCGGGCAGAGCAAGGCCGATGTGTTCCGCCAGATTACCAAAGATGGGCGCGAGGTCTGGATTCAGGCCGTGTATGCGCCAGTGAAGGACGAAATGGGCCGCGTGACCAAGGTGGTCAAGATTGCGACCGACATCACCGCCGCCAAAGTTGAAGCCATCAACAACGAGCGGCAGCTTTCCGAGGCCAATCGCAACCAGGCGGTGATCGAGTTTGATGCTCAAGGCATTGTCCTAAATTCCAACGAGAACTTCCTCCGGTGCCTGGGCTACCGACTGGAGGAGATCAAGGGACAGCATCACCGGATGTTTGTGGATCCTTCGTATGCCGGTTCGAGCGCCTACGGGCAGTTTTGGTCGGACCTGCGGGATGGGAAGTTCCAGACCTCCGAATACAAGCGCCTTGGCAAAGGCGGGAAAGAGGTGTGGATCCAAGCCACCTACAACCCCCGGTTCGATGCCTCTGGCAAGGTGACCAAGGTGGTGAAGTTTGCCACCGACATCACGGCCAGGAAGATCGCTGAACAGGCCTTGGCTGAAACCGTGAAACAGGTGGCGAACAATGCCCAATCGGTGGCGTCTGCTGCCGAAGAGCTGTCGGCCACCGCGCAACAGCTCTCGTCAAACTCCGAGGAGACCACCGCCCAGTCGGGCGTTGCCGCCGCCGCGGCCGAACAGATCAGCAAGAACGTGGGCACCGTGGCGACCAGCGCCGAGGAGATGAACGCCAGCGTCCGGGAAATCGCCAAGAACGCTTCCCAGGCCGCGCGGGTCGCGAGCGAGGCCGTGCATGTGGCGCAGGTCACCAACACCACCGTGGCCAAGCTAGGCGACAGCAGTATGGAGATCGGAAAGGTCATCAAGGTCATCACCTCCATCGCCCAGCAGACCAATTTGCTGGCGCTGAACGCCACCATTGAGGCCGCCCGTGCCGGTGAGGCCGGCAAGGGCTTCGCGGTGGTTGCCAACGAGGTCAAGGAGCTGGCCAAGCAGACTGCGGCCGCGACCGAGGACATCAGCCGTAAAATCGAGGCGATCCAGGGGGATACCAAGAGCGCCGTCGGTGCGATTGACCAGATCAGCCAGATCATCAACCAGATCAACGACATCCAGAACACCATCGCCAGCGCAGTCGAGGAACAGACCGCGACAACGAATGAGATCGCCCGCAATGCGGCCGAAGCGGCCCGCGGCACCGACGAGATCGCCCGCAACGTGACCAGCGTGTCGCAGGCGGCGCGCAGCACCTCGGAAGGCGCCGGGAACACCCTCAATGCCGCGGCCGAACTGGCCCGGCTTGCTGCCGAGCTGCAACGCGTGGTCGAGGCGGCCAAGGTCGCCTGAACCGGCCCTGGACCGCCGTCGGTGGACCCGCGGCGGTCGGGCAGACCAGGGCCAGCCCGTGTCCTTACCACTAACCGAATCATGCCATGAAAGTTCTGATCATTGACGACTCCCGCACGATGCGGAGGCTGCTGAAGTCATTCATCTCGTCCGTCACGGAGGACACCGCGGAGGCAGGCGATGGCCGGGAGGCCCTGACGGTGCTCGAACAGGAGAGCCCCTTTGACCTGGCGCTGGTGGACTGGGACATGCCGGTGATGAACGGCCTCGATTTCGTCAAGGCAGTGCGTGCCGATTCCCGCTACGACAGCATGCGGATGATGATGGTCACCGCCCAGAACAGCTACGAGACGGTGCTGCAGGCGGTCGAGGCGGGAGCGGCAGATTACCTCATGAAGCCGCTCACCGAGGACATGCTGCACGACAAGCTTCGTCTGCTCGGCTACGTCGAATGACCATGCACCGCCATGCCGAACAAGATCAGAGTGTTGGTCGTGGACGATGCCGTGGTGATGCGCAAACTCATCGGCGACGTCATCGCCTCCGATTCCGCGCTTGAGCTTGTGGGCGTGGCCGCCAATGGGCGGATCGCCCTCCAGAAGATTCCGCAGGTGAATCCCGATATCATCACCATGGATGTCGAGATGCCGGAGATGGATGGCGTCCAGGCCGTTCGCGAAATCCGGAAGCTCTATCCGCGGATGCCGGTGATCATGTTCTCCACGCTCACGCAGCGGGGCGCGGAGACGACCATTGACGCGCTCAGCGCCGGCGCGACGGACTACGTCACCAAGCCGGCCAATGTCGGGAGCGTCGGGGAGAGCATCAACCGGCTGAAGGCAGACCTGGTTCCCCGGCTGAAGACCCATTGCCGGGGCAAACTGGTCTCGCTGCCCTTGCCGACGATGATCAAGGTTCCCGCGGCGGTGTCGTCGCTGGCGGTGAATGGGGCGGGGCACACTCCGGCGAAGGTCGTGACGGCACGTCCGTCGGGGCCGCAGCAGGTCCAGGTGCTGTGTGTCGGCGCTTCGACCGGGGGGCCCAATGCGCTGGCGGACTTGTTCCAGTCTTTGACCCGGCCGGTGCCGGTGCCGGTGGTCGTGGTGCAGCACATGCCGCCCGTGTTCACCCGGATTCTGGCGGAACGGATCGAGAAGAATTCCCGCATCCGCTGCCACGAGGCCACTGAAGGGCAGGAGATCGTTCCTGGGCAGATCTTCTTGGCCCCGGGCGGATTTCATCTGGAGGTGGTCCGTGACGGAGCCCGGTTCCGGGCCCACTTGCATGAGGGACTGCCGGAGAATTCCTGCCGGCCGGCGGTGGATGTCCTGTTCCGCAGCGTTGCCCGGTCGTTCGGCAGCGGTTCGTTGGCCGTGGTGCTGACCGGCATGGGGCAGGACGGACTCCGGGGATCGGAGTCCATCCGGGAAGCCGGTGGCCGGGTGATTGCCCAGGACGAGGCGACCTCCGTGGTCTGGGGCATGCCCGGACATGTGGCGCAGGCCGGACTGGCCGACGCCATTCTCCCTTTGCCGGAAATCGGCCCCGAAATCTCCCGCCGCCTGCTGGTCCGGTCCGGCGGGAACCAACCGCAAGGAAGCACATGTCCCTGAAGCCCGAGGAATTTGACTATGTGGCGGACTTGGCGCGGACAAACGCGGCGATCATGCTGGAGCGCGGCAAGGAATACCTGGTGGAGACCCGCCTGGCACCGCTGGCCCGCCAGGAAGGGATGGCGAGTCTCGGCGAGTTGATCAGCCGGCTGCGGTCCCAGAAAACCTACGGCGATCTCCACGCTCGGGTGGTGGATGCGCTGACCACGAACGAGACCTTCTTCTTCCGCGACTTCCACCCGTTTGAGGCGCTCCGGAAGTTCGTCATCCCGCAGCTCATCCAGCAACGGGCGGCGGTGAAACGGATCACCATCTGGTCCGGCGCGTGTTCGACCGGCCAGGAGCCCTACAGCATGACGATGCTGCTGCGGGACAGCTTTCCGGTGCTCAGGGACTGGAACGTGAAGATCGTCGCCACGGACCTGTCGCCGACGGTGCTGACCCAGGCCCGTGAGGGCCGCTATTCCCAGCTGGAGGTCAATCGCGGTCTGCCGGCTCCCATGCTCATCCGCTATTTCGAGAAGCGCGAAGGGCACTGGTATGTGAAGGAGGACCTCAAGGCGATGGTCGAGTTCCGGCCGCTGAACCTCATCCAACCGTGGCCGCTGATGCCGGGTTTCGACCTGATCTTCCTGCGCAACGTCATGATCTACTTCGACGTGGAGACCAAGCGGTCCATCCTGCGTCGCATGCGCGCGTGCCTGTTGCCGCACGGCCACCTGTTCCTCGGAACGGCGGAGACCACGCTGAACCTGGATCCGGACTGGAAGCCGGTGCAGTTCGGTCCGGCGACCGCCTATACGCTCAGCAAGGCCTAGCCTTCCGGCGGTCGGCAGCTTCGCGGGCTGATTGCCGGCAGTTCCTGCGATTCTGCATCGGCTCTTCGCTCCTTTTGTGGAATGTGCTGCGCCGGTCGTTTGCCGGAGGGGCGCGGACAATCGGTGGGCAGCAGTGGCCAAATCCGGTTCTTAAGTCGGCGACTGCAGGGCCGATTTACCGTCAGGGCTGCCGCTCCCTCTCCGGCAACCCGGCACAACCCCTATGGCCCGTCCTCCTGTTACCCCCACTGGCCGCGAAGTGTCCTTCGACGAAGATCAGATCATCGTCAGCAAGACCGATTTGCGCGGCATCATCACCTATGCGAACGACGTGTTCCAGCAGGTCTCAGGATATTCCGAGGCCGAGCTCCTCGGCGAACCGCACAACATTCTCCGCCATCCCCGCATGCCGGCCTGTGTGTTCCGGCTGCTCTGGGACACTCTGAAGTCCGGCGAGGAGATCTTCGCCTACGTGCTGAATCTGGCAAAGAACGGCGACGAATATTGGGTGTTTGCCCATGTGACCCCGAGCTTCGACGCGCGGGGGCAAATCGTTGGTTACCACTCCAACCGGCGTGTGCCCTTCGCTGATGCCCTGCCCAAGGTGCGGGCGCTCTATGCCCAACTGCTGGCCCTGGAAAAGGCGGCGCCGGACCGCGCCCGAGGCATGGAGGCTGGCCTGGAGGCCGTGACATCGCTGCTGGCCCAGCAGGGGAAGGATTACGCCGAGTTCGTGTTCGGACTGAGCGAACACACTCGCATGGAGGCCGTCGCATGAACCGGTCCGACCTGCCACCGAACGACGCTTCGGGAACTTCCGGCGCGAGGCTCGACGCCATTGCCGAGATCTGCGAACGGGCAGCAAAAGGCGACTTGGAAGCCCGAATCTCTGGAATCCCGGACGATCCCACCGTCGGTCGGCTCTGCCGTGCGATCAACCACCTTCTGGATGTGGCCGACTCGTATCTGCGTGAATCCGCCGCCGCGATGGCCCAATGCGCCCACGGGCGCTACCACCGTCCGATCCTGCTGCGCGGTCTGCCGGGATTTTACCGGAAGAGCGCCCGGGTAATCAACGGGGCGGCGCTGAAGATGAAGCACGACGACGCCCAGATCAACGCGCTGGCCGAGGAACGCAAGGCGGTGGCCGGCCGGGTCAGTGCGGTGACGCAATCCGTGGCGGGTTCGGCCGGCGAGGTGGACCGCGCGGCCGACTCCATCCTGCACTGTGCGGCCGAAAGCAGCCGGCTGACCACGGAAGCCAGCGAGTTGGCGGAAGCCACCGCCGGCAATGTCGCTGCCGTGGCCGCAGCGTGTGAGGAACTGTCGGCCTCCACCTCGGAAATCTCGCGGCAGACCAATGAATGCCAGACCCTGACCCGGCTGACCGTGACGCAAACCGAGGCGGCGGCACGGTCGGTGAACGACTTGGGCGCAACGGCGGAAAAAATCGGTTCCGTGCTCGCCCTCATCAACAAGATCGCGGGGCAGACCAAGTTCCTGGCGCTCAACGCCACGATTGAGGCCGCGCGAGCCGGCGAACTGGGCCGGGGTTTTGCGGTGGTGGCCAGCGAGGTGAAATCCCTCTCGCATGAAACGGCCACGGCGACTGAATCCATCGCCGATCAGATTGCCGCCATGCAGCGGGCCACGGCGACGGCCCAGACGGCCATTGGCACCATCGGCGAATCGGTTCGACGGATTGATGCGAATGCGGTTTCCACCTCCGCCTCCTTGCAGGAGCAGGTCCAGGCCACTGCGGAAATTTCCCAGCGGGTCAACGAAGCCTCGGCCAATTCGCAGCATATTTCCCAACTGGTCAGTTCCGTGTCCGGCGCGGCCATCGAGACCCAGCGCATGACCGAACAGCTCACGGGAGCATCCAAGGAGCTGCACGCGCTGGCGCAGACGCTCGAAGGCGAGGTGGCCGGCCTGCATCGGCAGGTTGTGTAGCCGACTCAGCGCCGGGTCGGCCGTAGCACGAGGACCAGGCCCGTTGCGGTCTGGCGTTCGTGGCCGTAGCAGGGGCGGTTCACAATCGCGCCGCGCAGCCACAGTTCGGTGGAGCCGCCCCCGTCGAGATTGATGGCCTCGGTGCAGCCCAGCTTCTGCAGATAGTTCGCGAGTTCGGGCAGGGTCATGCCGTCGCTCCAGCCGGGCTGACGCCCATCTACGGTCACGAGGAAAAAATGCTCGGCATTCCAGCCCAAGGCGGACCGCGGATGCCGGACATTCGACTTCACGGCGCGCGCAGGCTGGACTTTGCCGTCACGAACCAGTGCGGGTCCGCCGCCGAGCGCCGTTGGCACGCCCCGGAGGTCCGGTGTGGTGTCGAAGGACAGGCGGACCGTCTGGCCCGGGGCGGCGGGCGGCGACAGGCGGCGAAGGAAACCCGGCAGGACGAGGGTCATGCGGTTGGTCCGCCGGGCGTTGTCGGCGGCCACCACGGCCGAAACGGATTCGCCCGCCCGCACGGGCAGCCACGGGCCGTTGGTCGGCGCCTGCAAGGTGAGCCTCGCGCCACTCGCCTGCCGGCCCAGCGCGGCTCCGGCCGGGGTGAACAGCACGGCCGCGTCACCATCGGGTTCCCCGTTCAAGCCGAGCGGGCTGCGGGAACCATCGGGCCAGGTGATCGCAAAACTGGCGCGGACGAAGCCGATGTGTGGGACGCCGTTCGTATCGATCCAGAAGCATTCCCGTTCGGCCGGTGCGCTGAGCAGTTCGCCGCCGGCGATGAGCAGGCCGCGCGGGTCGCCGCTGAACGGCTCCTGCTCGGTGCGGTAGAAGTCGCCGTTGATCGCGGCCAGCGGCGTGCCGAGTTCTGGCGGCACGGCGGCAATCTGCTCGGTGAGCGTGCCCAGGCCCAGCCGCCGGCCGTCGCCCAGCGTGGGCATGAGCGTGAGGTTGGTCCGGCTGCGCTCGAACCGGACGATGCTGATCGCCCAGGGGCCGGACGGAACGGAGTCCTCCCGCACCGAAACGCCGTCTCCCGTGTCGCGGAAGGGTCCGGCCCAGACGCGCAGGCTGAACAGCAGCAACCCGAGGAACTTCGCGACGCGATGAAAACGGTCCCGCTGGCCAGCATTTCGGCCGACAGGCAGGGACAGTTCAGAGACTGGCAGATGGTTCATGCGAGGCCGCGCCACCGGCGGAGGGTCCATTCGAGCGTGAGCAGGCCCAGCACCGTGCCTAGCCACCACGCTTTGTCCCACAGCGGCGTGCGCCGGTATTCCACCAGCGAAGGCGGCACGTTGGCAAACAGCGTCGCCGGGTTGGCCGGCGGGGCGGTCACCTTGAAACTCTCGCCGCCCGAATTCCGGGAGATCGCGGCGAGGAAGTCGGGCCGGGCCTGGAGGTCCTCGGTTTCGCGGTCGGTGGTTTCGCCCACGAGCAACTGGCGGTCGTCGCCGAGCTTGGTGTTGCCCTGCCAGGCGGCAGCGGTCACGACGTGGCTGCCGGTGGCGGGAACGCGGAGTTCGGCGACGTAGGCCCGCGTGGCGTTGTCGAAACGCGCGCTGACCAGCCCGTTGGTGCCCAGCCCGGCGCCGACCTGAAGGACGACTTGGGCGCCTGTGATCTCCCGGGAAACCTCGTCACGGACCTTCACCGTGGCGTTCACCGAATCACCAGGGGCCGCGTAGCCGCGCGACAGTTCGAGGATCACCGGCTGGTTGGTCTTGTTGGCTTTGCCCGCGGCCAGCCAGCGCACGGTGTTTACCCAGAACTGTCGGTAGTAGCGCTGATCGCAGTTGTGTTCGGTAGCCCGGGTGCCGCCGGTCAGGGGCTCGCCCCAGGTGGTCTCGAAGTCCCGGCCCCACGAACGGGTCGTGTCCGAAGTGAACGCCATGCTCCGTCCCTTGCCGGCCTCCTGCACGGCGATCAGCACGTTGTCGGTGTCCGGGTCGCGGGCCAGGACGGTGGCGCCGGGTTTGGCGCGTTCGACCCGGTTCATGCCGTAAAGGGTGGGGAACTTTTCGCCCCAGATGCGGCGGAGTTCGGTGCGGTCGTCGCTGAAGGCGATGAGCGGGTGACTCATCGAAGTAGCGGGCACTGAGAGCTGGATCGGCCGGGTCTCGGAATCCTCGGTGCTGGCCATCGCCACCGGGATGATCCGATCAAGAATCGTCTGGTGGTAGCCGCCCTTTCCGAAGGCGGAATTGCCGCCGATCATCAGGAAACCGCCGCCGTATTGCTCGACCAGCTTGGCCAGGTTGGCGAGCTGATCCGGCGTGAACGAGGCGATCCGGATGTCGCTGTGGATGACCACGTCGTATTCCAGCAGCCCGGCGAGCGTGCGCGGAAACCCCTTCGTCGGATGCTCGACCGGGAAGATCTTTTCGCCGGTCTCGGGATCGGAATCCACGGTGTTGAGGTATTGGCCGTTGTTGCCGAGCTGGCGATAAAGGACGGTGACCTTGAGGTCCTTGTCGGATTGGAGCGCGTCCTTGAGATACTTCCATTCCGGCTGCGGGGAATTGTTCTGCTGCGGCGTGCCTTCCATGTAGAGCACCCGGATGGATGGATCGGTGACCTCGAGCCCGAACTGGCGGCGGTTGTTGTAGGCAAGCCATTCGTCCTTCAGCGGTGCGATGCTCACCTCGTAGATCTGGAAGCCACGTTGCCGCGGGGTGAAGTCCAGCTCGACCGTCTGCGATCCGCCCGCGAGCACCACGGACCGGCCCGCCAGCACGTCGCGTTCCCGCCGAATCTGCACTGCGGCGGTCTGGCCGGCGAAACCGGGCGACCGGACCGTGAGCGTCACGCGGGTCGGCGATTCGTTGGGGACAGCCCGTTTGACCTGCACGTTCTCGATGAGCACGTCCTTCATCTCGTTCGTCGTGCCGGTCACGACCGTATGGATGGGAATGCCCTTGCGGCGGAACTGCCGGGCGACGGCCTCCACCGGCTTGGCCGACGTTTCGATGCCGTCCGACACCAGCACGACCCCGGTCAACGGATCTTCGGCCGGCGCGGTCAGCAACTGTTCCAGCGCGCCGACCAATGCGGTCACGGCGCCGGTTGGACTGGCGGCCCCCAGCGAGGGCAGGGGGGCGAGCGCCGCATCGAATCGCAGGGCGGAAACCTCCAGATTGACCGGCTTGCGCCCCAGCACTTGCTGTTGCACCCAGTCGCGTCCGGCGCCCAAGCGTCCGCCGGGAACGTCCTGGGTGTTCATGCTCTTCGAGGTGTCGAGCAGCACGGCCAGGCGGGCTTTCTGCCGGTGCTGGAGCTTTTCGACCCACTGCGGATCGAGCAGGGCCACGGTCAGCAGCGCGACCACCGCGGCGCGGATGACCGCGAGGAACAGCCGCATCGGCCGTCCCGCCCGGCCGCAGGCCCACCAGTGGCTTGCCAGGAGCACCAGCAGAGCTGCGGCCGCCGCTCCGGCGAACGCGATCGGATCAGGCTGGAACGTGAACTGGGTCATCGCGGGCTAGGGAATTCGGACGGGCGTGGTGTCGCGCCCAGTCAACGCCGGAGAGGGCGCCGCCGGCAAGGTCGGTGTCGTCATCATGAATTCGGTGCGGCCGAAAACACCCCGTGAAACGCCGCCCGGTTGCGGAAAGTTTCCCGGAACTCGCGTCCGTGGCATTCGGCGTGGGTGGATTGCATCCGGGGCCCGGTTGTTCAACCGAAGACGCCGCCTGCCCGCACTCCGGATCGACGTCAGTGGTTGAACACGAACTCCGGCGAGTTCAGCAGCGCCCAGAAAATGTCTTCGGCTGCGGTCTGCCGGGTGGCGTCGGGCGCGGTGAAGGCGGCCAGCGCGAGCTTCAGTTCCCCGGCCGCCGGCAGGCGCCCCAGCGTCGTCAAGTAGAGTTCGCTGACGAGTTCGTCGGGAGAAAGATTTCCGGCGGCGAGGCGGCGCACCCGACCATCGGCGTGGGCGAGTTTCGCCTGCAGGTTCTGGGCGTTCATCAGGTGCAGCGACTGCACCACGCTCATCTGCCGATCGCGTTCGCAGGGGGGGTCGCTGCTCGGATTCGGCCGGCTGAAGGCGTCCATGAACGGCGAATCGATCTTGTAGCTCCACGTCTGCATCGCCCGTGTTCCCGGGGCGGTGGCCGCGAAGTTGTCCGGCACGCCGGTGGAGTCATTGACGGCATCCAGCAGCACCTCGGCCGGCAGCCGGCGGCGGTAGGCGCGGGAGAAGTTTCGGGTGTCGCCGAGGTTGGTCTCGTTCGGCGTGGAACTGAGCTGGTAAAGCCGGGAGCCGAGGATCGTGCGAATGAGGTGCTTCAGCCGGTAACCGTGGGCGGCGAAGTTCGCGGCCAGGGTGTCGAGCAGGGGATCGTTCACGCAGGGGTTCGAGACGCGGAAATCATCCACCGGCTCGACCAGGCCGCGGCCGAAGAACGTCGCCCACACGCGGTTCACCGCGGCGCGGGCGAAGAAGGGGTTGTTCGTTGCCGTGAGCCAGTCGGCCAGCGCCGCCCGCGGATCGGCACCCGCCGTCGGCTTCATCACCGGCCCGTCCGGTGCCTTCGGCACCATCTCCTCGCCGCTGACCGGATGTTTCACGCTGCCGCCCGGGGCGAAATAGAACGTCTCGCGGCCCGCGGAGATGGGCGGCGACAGGCCCGCACCCTTCTGCTTCACCGGGCCGAAGAACGCCGCGAACTGGAAGAAGTCATCCTGGCTCCACTTCTCGTTCGGATGGTGATGGCACTTCGCGCATTCCAGCCGCGTGCCGAGGAACAGCTGGCTGAACATCGTCGTGAGTTCGGGCGGCTCGCGGCGGTCGCGGTAAACGACCGCGGGCCCGTCCCGGTGGTTCGAGCCTTCGGTCAGCAGAATCTCGCGGACGAACTGATCGTAGGGCTTGTCCGCGCGGAAACTGGCCCGGAGCCATTCGTCGAGCGTGAGGACGCTCTTCACCCCCACTCGGTCGGGATTCGGCCGGAGCAGGTCCGCCCATTTGTTCGCCCAGTAGTCGGCGAACTCGGGGCGCGCGAGCAGCTGTTCGATGAGCGCCGCGCGGTCCAGGGGTTCCTTCGCGGTGGCGACCGCCCGGGCTTCGTCCGGAGCGGGCAAAACCCCGATCGTGTCGAGCGAGGCGCGCCGGAGGAACTCCGCATCGGAGCACAGGTCCGAAGGAAGCAGGCCCAGCCGCTGAAACTGGGCGTAGGCGAGTTCGTCCACAAAGTTGTTCCGCGGCAGCCGCGCGAACGGTTCCGCCGGCAGACTGCGTTCGGCCGGAACGACCACGCGTGAGGCGGCCACCAGACCCATGAACCGCGCCACGATCACGCCCTGACCGGTGATCTGGCCGACGGACACGCGGGCGTTTCCGTCCACCAGGGCGATCTCCTTGTCATTGGACTCGAACGCGGCCAGGCGGGTCACATCGCGGCGGGAACCGTCGGCATAGACGGCCTCCAGCCGCAGCCGCTGGGTTGCCCCCCGGTGATAACGGCGTTCCGTCGGGAAGATCGCGAGCTGTTGCAGGGCGGGTTCATTGGTCTGGGAATAGGCCATGCCCTCCGCGATCCACCGGTGGAGGAGGCGATGGGTTTCCGAACCGGCCTCGAAACGTTTGCCGCCCTCATGCGGGACGAGCCCGAGCGGCTTGCGCAACAGCAGGCTCTCGTCGGGCGCGGCGGGGAACACCCGACGGCCGCGGGCGTCCTTCACGATCTCCGCGTAGTCGTGCTTCGGATCGTAGGAGAACACCGACAGCTTGAAGCCGTTTTGACCTTCTGCCTTGGCGTGGCACGCGCCCGCGGCGCAACCGGCGCGGGCCAGCACCGGCAGCACGTCGCGGATGAAGCTCACGGGAGCAGCGACGTGATTGGACCCGCTCGTCGGGACGGATACCGGAATGTCCACCGTCAACTTGGCGAAGCTGGCCCGGACGGTTCCCTCGCCGACGCCATGGGCGACGAGTTCGCCGCCCGGTCCCACATTGAAAGGGGCGTTACGGGGCGCGCTGAACCTGGCGAGCTCGGTCACGTCGTGCTCGAAGCCGTCCGCGCCCCGGGCGGTCAGCAGGACCCGCGACCGGGGCGAATCCGCGGTGAGCGTGACCGCGGCCGGCTCGGCGGTCAGAGCCGTAAAGGTGGTGGCCGGCGGCCGCGGGCGCGATGATTCTCCTTGGCCGGGCTTCGGACGAGCCTTCGAGGCCGGACCCGAATTGCCTTTGCCCCTGTCTTGTTGGCCGTGGCCGAGTTTGCCGCTGGCAGGGTTTGCACCGGCTGTTGCTCCAACGATTGGATTCAGCGTTTTCAGCTCCTTGCCGTCAGCGTCGAAGATACTGACCCAGCCGTCATGCCGGCCGATGGCCAGCCGCTTGCCGTCGGCGGAGGCTGACAGGGCAAGGATGACGTCCGGCGCCGACGCGAGCTGGCGCTCATCCGCGGTTGCGGAGCTCTGTTCGCCGGTGTGCGGCTTGAGGTTGGTGTAGCGGAGCAATTGCCCGGCGTCCGTCGTCGCAAAGATTGCGTTGGCTTCGGCCGGCCACGCGACGGCGGTGACGGGTGAAGAGCCGTTGCCCAGGGTGACGAGTTTTTCCCGGGTCGCGATGTCCCAGACGCGGAGCGTCTTGTCCGCACCGCCGCTGACGACCTGGGTGGCATTGGTGTTGAAGGCCACTGCGAGAACCTGGGCCGCGTGCCCTTCCAGCGTGGCGATCTCCCGGTGTGTGGCCGAATCCCAGACCCGCACGAGGCGGTCGCCGCCGGCAGTGACCAGACGCTGGCCATCGGCGCTGAACTGCAGGCCGAACACGGAATCACCATGAGCCCGCCACGAGGCCAACCGCGCGCCCGTGCCCACGGAGAGCACGCGGACGAACCCGGAACGCCCGGCCTCGCCGTCGCCAATTGCGAGCCGGGAACCATCCGGCGAGAAGGCGAGTGCGGTCACGGGTCCGACCAGACCATTGGTCCAGTCCCGCGTCCGCCGGAGCGGGCTGGCTTCCCAGAGGCTCACCCGGCGAAATCCGGCCGTGGCGAGAAGCTTGCCGTCGGGGCTCCACGTCAGGCTCCGGATGGCGTCCACGTGGGCGGAAGCGGTCTCGGCCGGCGCCGGATTGGTGGCGCTCAGGTCGTGAAGGCCCAGTTCGCCGCCCGCGGTGGTTGCCAGGCGATGTCCGTCCGGAGCAAGCGCCACCGCTCCGGCCGGCTGATAACTCGCAGGCAACGGCGCCAGCGTGACGGGCGGCGGCGGGGGGCCTTCGTCGCTGAGGGCCGCCTCGCTCCAGGGCAGGCCGGCTTTGACCCAGTCCCGCAACGCCCTGATCTGCGCGGTCGCGAGTTGCTTCTTCGGCGGCATGTGCGGGTCGGCTTCCGACGTCAGCAGGGTGACCAGTTTGCTCACGTCGGGTTTTCCGGGAACCGCCACGGGGCCTTCGGCTCCCCCTTTGAGAACCGCCTCGCGCGAAGTCAGCGTCAGGCCGCCCTTCTTCTTCTCCGGCCCGTGACAGGCGAAACATTCGTCGCGCAGCACCGGCAATGCCTTTTGGGCCAGCGCGAGTTCCCGCCGGCTGGGTGCGGGTGTCTCCGCGCGGGCGGACCATGCCCCGGTGCCGGCCACGAAGGTCAGCAGCAGCGACAGGACAATGGTGCTTCCGCGCGTCATGATTGGAGGTGCGGGAGTGTCCTCAATCGGGAGCGGCTGACAACCCCGGTTCAAGGGGGAAGGTCATTCGGAGTGTGCGGCCCTGCGTTAAGCGCCGGAGTTGAGGCGCGGCGCCCGTGGCCGGGTGGAATCTGAGGGGCGGCGGCCCACTTGACTCAACGGAGTGCATTCCCACGGTTGCCCCATGGCAAACAGGAAGTCCATGGGGCGCGCAGGATTCATCGCATTTCTGCTGCTGGGCGGGACATTCGCGGCGGTGGGCTGGTTCGGCATGCTGGGGCCCGAATTGGAGGTGAACCGGCGCTTTGTGCCGGGCCGCTGCACGGTGGTGGCCAAGGAAGTGGTGGAAGGGAATTCCACCCGCCGAAAGTCCGGCCGCCGGCGGACCGTCTATCGCCCGGAGTTCCATGTGCGGCTGGATGTCGATGGCCGGCGTTACGAGGCCCGGACATTCCGGATAACCGCCTGGTCCACTTCGGACGCTTCCGACGCCTCCGCGACGCTTGCGCGGTATGAGGTGGGGCAGAGCTATCCGTGCTGGTATGATCCCGACGATCCGAACCGGGTGGTCTTGGAACGAGGGACTGCGGCGGCGTCGTGGATCTTCACCGGCGGAGGAGCCGTGATCGGCTTGGTGGGATTGGTCGGATTGGGGAAGCGGTGGGCCAATTAGGCAGGGTCGCGGGAAGCAGGTGAACGAAGTGCCGCTTTCGGTCCGGGCGTGCTTCGGCCATTTCTCCCCGGTAGGCTCGTTGCAGATGATCGTCCTGCCCGTCGCCCAACGCGAATTGCTGGCCGCCTCGCGCCAGCGAAGGACGTTTCGGGTGCGCAATGCCGCGGGCGTCCTGGCGGTCCTGGTCGGATTCTTCGGGCTCCTCGTGGACACGGCGGCCGGCACGCGCACGGCCGGAGCGCCGCTGTTTCACTTCCTCGCCTACACCGCGGCGTTCGTCTGTGCGCTGGCGGGGTTGCTGGTCACGGCCGATTCCATCGCGTCGGAACGGCGCGAGGGCACTCTGGGCTTCCTGTTCCTGACCGACCTGACCGGCTTCGACGTGCTGGCGGGCAAGCTGGTGGCGGCGACCGCGGGCGCGGCGACGGCCTTGCTGGCGGTTTTTCCGGTGTTGGCGATCAGCATGATCCTCGGCGGCGTGACGGCCGGTGAATTCTGGCGGCACACGGCGGCCTTGGTAAACCTGCTGTGGTTCGCGGTGTGTCTGGGACTGCTGGTGAGCGCCAGCACCCGCGAAGGCGGCCGGGCACTCTTCAACGGGCTTTTCCTGCTCATGGTGGTGGCGGTCGGTCTGCCGTTGCTGGCGGCGGAAGCGCGCCAATCCGGCTGGCCGGAAGCGTTCACTTGGCTGTGGTCGCTGAGCCCGGTGGAAGCGTTGGCGCACGCGGACCACGGCTACTTTGTCACCCGGTCGGCCGACTACTGGCGGGCGCTGGGTGTTTCGCATCTGGCCGGCTGGGGCTGTTTGGGGGCAGCGGCGTGGACGCTGCCGCGGGCGTGGCGGGATGAAGTGGCCGGAAAATCCGCGTCGGCGAAGGGCCTCACGCGCGTGCCGGGCCGGTTGGGGGATCACCGCAACCCGGTGCTCGCACTTTCCCGTCCCGAGAGCCGCGAACGGCTCCTGGTCTGGACCGCGGTGGGATTGACTCTGGTGGCGGTAATCTTGGGGCACTTGGCCGAAGCCGCCGCATGGACGGTTCCGGTGTGGGGTTCCAACTACTTTTCCCCCGGCCTGCTGGTGTTGCGGTTGGTGTTTGCCTGGCATTGCTGCGCCTTCTTCCACGGGCTCCGTCACGGGGCGGGGGAGTTGCTCCTCACCACGCCGCTGCGCGAGCGCGCACTGGTGGGGGGGGCCTGGGCGGCGGGCCGGGCGCTGGTCGAGAAGCCGTTCTACCTGCTGGTCATCGCCCTAGCGGTCACCAGCCTGCTGGCCGCACTGGTCAACGGCTCCGGCACCTGGGCGCGCAGCTTCGACGCCCTCGGGTCGCTGGTGCTGCCGGGCTATATGGTCGCGTCGGTGGTCATGGACTTCGTGGCGCTGGCCTGGCTCAGCCTGAAGTTCGGCCTCCGCAGTGCCTCTCCGGTGGTCGCGCTGGGCAAGAGTCTCGCGGTGCTGTTCCTGCCGCGTCTGCTGTTCTGCGTGCCGGATTTGCTGATCTCCGCCCTGGTCATGACCTGGGCGCGCGGCTACCAGGGCCGGAAGTATCAGGGCGGCGTCCGCGACATGCGGATTGATCCGGAATTGGGATTGCGTGATGCCGTGCGCGGCGAGTGATACTCTCCGCCCCGTCATGAACGAATCGCTGCCGCCCATGCTGCTCCGCATCCTGCGGGAGACGCCCGAATTCCAGGGCGCCTTCCTCGTGGGCGGCTGCGTGCGGGACCATCTCCTCGGCGTGCCGGTAAAGGACTTCGACATCGAGGTCTTCGGCCTCGGCTATGAACGGCTGACCAATGTGCTCTCCCGCTGGGGGCGGACCGATGTGGTGGGCCGGTCCTTCGGAGTCGTGAAGCTGACGGTGGCGCCGGGCGAGACGCATGACTTCACGCTGCCGCGTCGGGATTCCAAGGTGGCGCCCGGGCATCGCGGGTTTCAGGTCCAGTGCGATCCGGATCTCTCGCCCGAGGAAGCTTCCGCCCGCCGCGACTTCACCATCAATTCGCTGATGTGGGACCCGCGGCGGAACGTGCTGCTCGACTTCCATCGCGGCCAGGAGGATTTGCGGGCCGGCATCCTGCGCCACACGAGCGACGCGTTTCCGGAAGATCCGCTCCGCGTCCTGCGGGGCATGCAGTTCGTGTCGCGCTTCCGGCTGCGCGCCGCTCCCGAAACGGTGGAGCTGTGCCGCAACATCGCCGACACCTACCGCGAGCTGGCGGTCGAACGCGTGCGTGAGGAGTGGTTCAAGTGGGCGGCGAAATCCGTGCAGCCCAGCGCCGGGCTGAATTTCCTCCGCGAAGCCGGCTGGCTGGCCCATTTCCCGGAAGTTGGCACGCTCGTCGGCGTGCCGCAGGATCCCGAATGGCATCCCGAGGGCGACGTGTGGACGCACACGCTGCACTGCTGCGACGCGCTGGCCGAGCTGCCCGCGTGGCAGGCGCTCGACGAGACCACGCGCATCGTGACGATGATCGCGGTGCTGGCACACGATTTCGCGAAGCCGCAGTGCACCTTCGCCACCGAGAAGCATGGCCAGATGCGCATTGTCTCGCCCGGACACGAGCCGGCCGGGGCGCCGCTCGCGGAAATCTTTCTGCACCGGCTGGGCGCCTCGAACGAACTGCTCGCCCGGATTCCACCACTGGTGGCGAACCACCTCGCGCATCTTCAGGACCCAACGCCGCGTTCCGTCCGGCGCCTGGCGCAGCGGCTGTCACCGGCCACGATCGAGGAGCTGTCGTTCGTGCTGATCGCCGACTCCTCGGGCCGCCCGCCGCTGCCAAAGGGCCCGCCCGACCGGATGGAACCGCTCATGAGCCTCGCCCGGGAATTGAAACTCCAGGCGGACGCACCCCAGCCAATATTGCTCGGCCGTCATTTGCTGGAGCGGGGCCTGGAATCCGGTCCGGCGTTCAAGGCCATCCTCACGGCGGCCTTCGAGGCGCAGCTCGACGGTGTGTTCACCAATCTCGACGGGGCGCGAAAGTGGCTGGACGCCTACCTGGCCGACTGATGAAGACGACCGCGTGCAGCGTGAACGGGTGGATCGGCCTCGGCTTTGCCCTGCTGACGCTCGTCAGTGGCGCCGCAGCGGAGTTCGATCTGGTGATCCGCGGTGGCCGGGTGGTGGATGGCATGGGCAATCCCGCGCAGTTCGCCGATGTGGCGGTCCGGGAGGGCCGGATCGTGGCGGTGGGGCGCGTGACCGGTGAGGCGGGCCGGACCTTGGATGCCACCGGAAAGGTCGTCGCGCCGGGGTTCATTGACGTTCACACGCATGCCGACGAGGTCGCGGAACTGCCCTTGGCCGAGAACTTCGTCCGCATGGGCGTGACCACCATGGTCGTGGGCAACTGCGGCTCCTCGGCCACGGACGTCGCGGCCTATTTCCGACAGCTCGAGGCGACCAATGTGGCGGTCAACGTCGCGCTGCTGATCGGGCAGGGTTCGGTGCGTTCGCAGGTGATGGGCGGCTCGTTCCGCCGGCCGGCGACTGCGGCCGAGATCGACCGTATGCAGGCGCTGGTGGAGCAGGGGATGCGCGACGGCGCGGTCGGACTTTCCAGCGGGCTCATCTATCTGCCGGGCACGTTCACGCCGACGGAAGAACTGGTGGAGCTGGCGAAGGTCGTGGGCCGCTTCGATGGCATTTACGCGACCCACATGCGTGATGAAGGCCGCGAGATTCTCGCCGCGCTGGAGGAGGCCTTTCGCATTGGCCGCGAAGGTGGCGTGCGGGTGGAAATTTCGCATCTCAAGCTGAGCGGAAACGTCTCCTTTGGCCGCACCAACGAGGTGCTCGCCGCGCTCGCCGGAGCCCGGCGGAACGGGCTCGACGTGACCCAGGACCAATACGTTTACACCGCGTCCAGCACCGGTCTGAGCCAGTTGGTGCCGGAGGAGTTTCGCGAAGGCGGCAAGTTCCGGGAACGTCTCGACGATCCCGTTCAGAAGGCGGCGATGGTGGCGGCGATGAAGGACCGGATCTCGACGGGCAAACGCGGCGACTACCGCTACGCCGTCATCGCCGACTATCCCCCGGACCGCTCGCTCAACGGCCTCAATATTGCCGAGGCGGCGAAGCGCCGGCGCGGCGCGGACACGCTCGACGACCAGATCGAACTGATCCTGGAACTTCAGTCCCGCGGCGGCGGCAGCGGCGTGTTCCACGGGATGAACGAGGACGACCTGCGGGCGTTCGCGGTCCAGCCGAACACGATGTTCGCCTCGGATTCCGGGGTGCGCGAGTTCGGCCAGGGAGTGCCGCATCCGCGCGGTTACGGCAACAACGCCCGCGTGCTCGCCCGCTACGTCCGCGAACAGGGGTTGCTGCGCCTGGAAGACGCCGTCCGCAAGATGACCTCGCTGCCAGCCGCGACCTTCCGGCTGAAAGACCGCGGCCTCATCCGGGAAGGGGCCTGGGCGGACCTCGTGGTGTTCGATCCGGCGACCGTGCAGGACCGGGCGACGTTCACGGAGCCGCACCAGTATGCGACGGGCTTCACGGCGGTGATCGTCAATGGTGTTTCCGTGGTGGAAAACGACGCTCACACCCGGGCACGTCCCGGGCACATCCTGCGGCGGCCTTGAAGGCTACTCCCGCCGGAACACCAGCGTCTGGAAATCCCGCGGCGTCTGGCCGCCGCGCCGGATGAGCGCGAGGTAACGCCGCCGGGTGGCCCCGAATTCCGCCGAGACCTGCACGAGGAAGTGGGAGCTGATGGTGGACCAGGAAGTGTTCAGCTGACCTCCGCTGGCGCCGCCGCCGGCCGGACCCAGCAGGCGGGCGATCTCGCCCTGATTGCGGGCCGGTTCATCGTCGGGAGTTCCGTCCTGGCCATCGGGACCGGCGCGGACCTTGATGATTTCCTGCGCGAGGCTGCGGTTGCCGCCGAGGGCAAGTGCCAGGACCGGTTCCGGAGCGGTGTTGATGTTGAGCTGGCCGGTGGAGATGGCGCAGAAGACGCCGACCAGCCCGCTGCCACTCGCGCCGAGAGCGGCTCCGGAACCGAAGCCCGCGCCGCCACCCCGGAATCCGCTGACCGAATAGCTGCCGCCGTAAAAAAGCTGCGGGGTGACGCCCTTGATCTTCATCAGCTCGGTGATGTCATCAACCGGGCCGTTCTTCGCGAGATACGGTGGGTCGAGTCCGAGGTAATAGTCGCTCTCCACCCCGCCGCCGATCTTCGGGAAATCATCCCGGTCAATCCAGTCGAGGACCGAATTGGCGATGATGGAGCTGTCGCCGGCGTCGGCACCGACGAGATCCAGCGCGAGTTCGAGCAGCTGCGGATTCGCCCGGTTGATGTTGAATTTCCGTTCCTCGTCCACGATCCGGACCGTGAACCGGCCTTCGCCGACCGGGACGTTCGCCAGGGAAATGCCCTCGAACGGATTCTCCGCGGTCATGAGCGAGCCGGGGCCGCCCGCCCAAAACTGGTTCAGACTGTTGTAGGTCTGTTCCCCGGGAACCTGCTGCTGCAGCGACAGAATCCATTTGGCGTATTCCACGCCGGACCGGCCCAGCCACTCGAGTTCGGCCTCGGACCGGGTGGTCGTCGCCAAACGTGTCTCGACGCGCATCTGGTAGGCGAAGGTCGCCGCGGTCACGGTGAGCGCGAAGACCACCAGCAGCACGATGATGAGCGCGACGCCCCGCGCGTGGCTGACCGCATTCCGGCCGGTAGGGGAGCTCAGACGCACGGTTCAGCGAAGGGGAGGAGGTTGCACCGGAGCCCCGCCCGCGGCGCCGGGCGGGACGGCCGAGGACGAGATCAGGATGGCCCGCGCGACCACCTCGGCGGGCCGGGTCGCGGTGCCGCCGAACGACATCGAGGCGCGCACCATCCGGGGGAGCTGGTTGGTCCAGCGCCACTCGGGGGCATACTCGAGCGTGCGGGGATCCATGTATTCGAGCTGGAAACTGCTGACGTTCCGCGCCAGCACGATGGGCATGCTCGCCACGTCGGCGTCCTGGGGAGCAAGGGCGGAATTCTGGTAAAGGCGAAGTTCGGGGCCGTTGTCACCGGATTCGACGACGAAACTGACCCGGCGCAGGCGTTCCGCGCCGAAGTAGCCGCCGCCCGGGAAGGACTCGGGGAGATTCGCGCAGAAGCTGAGTGCGCTGAACTGGCCGGACGTGTCCGCAACGAAAGAATAGATGGCGGGGTTGGCCTGGAAGAGCTGGGCGGCGCCGACGGCCTCCTCGACCACGCGCATGGCCATCCGGGAGCGCTGGGCATTTACGGTCACCTGGAGCGCCCGGTCGGTGCTGCGGAGGATGATCTGCCAGGTGCCGTAAAGCGACGCGAGGATCAGCGACAGCACCAGCGTGGCCACCACGACCTCGATGATCGTGAAAGCGGCGCGGGCGGCTTTGAACTGACGGCGGAGTTTCATCAGGGGCCAAGCCGGCGCGGCGCGGATGCCGGCCGGAAAAGGAGGATGGACAGTTTCGACTCCGCCTCGTTTCCGCCGGAAACCACGAAGTCCACCCGGAAAAGGCCGTTGGTGCCGGCCTCGCTGATCTGCCGCGACCAGACGTAGCCGGGATGGAGATCGCCGAAATCGCCCGAGTCACTGCCTTCCTCCAGCCGGTTGGTGAGGGACAGCTCCGCGGCCGCGCTGCTCGCATCCACATGCACGCGGTCAAGGATACGGGCGGTGCGGATGCCGTTGGATACGATCAGCAGAATGCTCGCGAGCGAGATGACCAGCACCGCCGAGGCGACCATCACCTCGATCAGCGTGAAGGCGTCCGTGGTTCGGCCGGGGCTGGAGGGGCGGAGGTTCACGGGGCGGAGATGGTCGGCTGGCCGGTGAGCACTTCCAGCGTGATGCGCTGGAATTCGCGCCGCTCGAAGGCGAGCACGGCATCCAGTTGGTCGCAGGTGCCGTTGGGATAGAAGCGGACCTGGGCGGTTTCCTCCTGCATCTGGTCCCGCAGATTCACGAACAGCTTTTCGAACGCGACCCCGTCAGCAAATTCCGCGGAGAACGGTTTGGCCGCCGGCAGGCCGGAGGAACTCGCCGCGGGATGGGCGGACGCATTGACCGAATTTCCCGAACCGAGGTCGCCGAGAAACGTCACGGACGGCTCCCCGGCGCCGGCCGAAGGCTG